>CAMDKQ010000151.1 GCA_945901095.1 Bifidobacterium breve | reverse complement strand
GCCACAAATGAGTACGGCGACTCAGTCAATTCCGCCGGGAGGACGTTCACAGCGTCTTAAGCACCGGGCCGGTGTGACCACCGGATGCACGTTGGGGCCGACTCGCTCAGTGAGTCGGCCCCAACGCATGATTGCAGCAAGGCATCCGTGACGCTGGGCCCGTACCCAACACACGTGGCAACAAGACGCAGAAAGGGCGGCTCCCCGTATCGGGGAGCCGCCCTTTCGAGCGTTCGTAGCCGTGGACTAGAAGTCCATGCCTCCCATGCCGCCGTCGCCGCCACCCATCGGGGCAGAAGCCTTCTCGGGCTTGTCGGCCACGACAACCTCAGTGGTGAGGAAGAGGCCAGCGATCGATGCTGCGTTCTGCAGCGCCGAGCGGGTGACCTTGGCCGGGTCGATGATGCCCTTGGCGATCATGTCGACATACTCGCCGTTCGAGGCATCGAGGCCGTGGCCTGCAGGGAGCTCACGAACCTTCTCCACCACGACACCACCCTCGAGGCCAGCGTTCTCGGCGATCTGCTTCAGCGGCGCGCTGACGGCGACGCGAACGATGTTCGCTCCAACCAGCTGCTCGTCGGTGAGGCCGAGTGCATCGATCTTGCCTGCAGCCGACTTCATGGCCTGAATCAAGGCGACGCCGCCACCGGCGACGATGCCCTCTTCTACAGCGGCCTTGGCGTTGCGGACTGCATCTTCGATGCGGTGCTTGCGCTCCTTGAGCTCAACCTCGGTCGCTGCGCCGACCTTGATGACTGCAACGCCACCGGCCAGCTTGGCCAGGCGCTCCTGCAGCTTCTCGCGGTCGTAGTCGCTGTCCGACTTGTCGATCTCCGCGCGGATCTGGTTCACGCGACCCTGGATCTGCTCCTGGTCACCTGCACCCTCAACGATCGTCGTCTCGTCCTTGGTCACAACCACCTTGCGTGCGCGGCCGAGCAGGTCGAGCGTGGTGCCGTCGAGCTTGAGGCCGACCTCTTCTGAGATGACCTGCGCGCCCGTGAGGATCGCGATGTCCTGCAGCATCGCCTTGCGGCGATCACCGAACCCGGGAGCCTTGACGGACACCGAGCGGAAGGTGCCGCGGATCTTGTTCACGACGAGCGTGGCCAGAGCCTCGCCCTCGACATCCTCGGCAAGGATGAGCAGCGGCTTGCCGGACTGCATGACCTTCTCGAGGATCGGTAGGACGTCCTTGACGGCCGAGATCTTCGAGTTCGCGATGAGGATGTAGGGATCCTCAAGCACGGCTTCCATGCGCTCGGCGTCGGTGACGAAGTAGGGCGAGATGTAACCCTTGTCGAAGCGCATGCCCTCGGTGAGCTCAAGCTCGAGGCCGAAGGTGTTGCTCTCCTCGACGGTGATGACGCCTTCCTTGCCGACCTTGTCCATTGCCTCAGCAATGAGCTCGCCGACCTCTTGGTCGCCACCGGCGGAGATCGCGGCGGTCGAGGCGATCTGCTCCTTGGTCTCGACGTCCTTGGCCATCGCCAAGAGTTCGTCGCACACGATGGCGACGGCCTTGTCGATGCCCTTCTTCAGTGCCATCGGGTTTGCACCGGCGGCAACGTTGCGCAGACCCTCGCGCACAAGCGCCTGGGCGAGCACGGTCGCGGTTGTGGTGCCATCGCCAGCGACGTCGTCGGTCTTCTTGGCGACCTCCTTGACGAGCTCGGCACCGATTTTCTCGTAGGGATCCTCGAGATCGATCTCCTTCGCGATGGACACGCCATCGTTGGTGATCGTGGGGGCTCCCCACTTCTTCTCGAGAACGACGTTACGGCCCTTCGGGCCGAGCGTCACTTTGACTGCGTCGGCGAGCACGTTCATGCCGCGCTCAAGCGAGCGACGAGCCTCTTCGTTGAATGCAATGATCTTTGCCATGGGGCCAGTTCCTCCCGGAACATCCGTACGTGGATTGTCACTCTCATGGTGTGAGTGCTAACCCATTTTTAGCACTCTCACCCGGTGAGTGCAAATGTGGGAGTCCCTGAATCGGGCCTTCGAGCGCGTCTGCCGCTCAATTCGCGCAGTCGGACGGCGCGCGATACCCCGCCGGCTATCCCACCGAGGCGGCGACGGTCGCCTGAGCCTCCGCGAAGGATGTCTGCGCGGGCACCGCCCCTGCACCCATCGTCGAGGTTGCCCAAGCCTTCCCGAGCGGCGCCCAGATGCCGCCGGCCTGTGGAATATTCGGGGTCGGCGCACCAGCGATCCCTGCCACGGCAAAGGCCTGCGGCAGGCGCGCCATTGTCCCGGCGATGTTCGCCGGCGCCCGTTCGGTGATTGCGGCAATCTGCGACTGGATCGGGGCCGGGGTCAATCCCTTACGCACGAGACCCTGCGCCGCAGTGAGTACGCCGTGCTGGTCCGCGTACGCCGTCACCATAAAGCCCTTGATCGTGAGAAATGGCGACGGTGCAATGCCCTTCTTGATCTCCGGAATCGATGAAACCCGGTATTGGAAGGTGAGCGTCTTCAGCTCATTTCGGTTCCAGGGTCCGGTAATCCAGTAGGCAGCACGGCCTGAGACGAACGCCGCTGTCGCCGCCTTCTCGTCCAACGCAGAGTTGATGAGGCCGGTCGAATTCCACTTATTGATCTTCGGCATATTCGCCTGGAACGTCGGGTTCGTGATACCAATGTTGTAGGGATCGAGGCTGCCCGCGGCATTCTTGCCGAACACGTATCCGCCCAGACCGGTGAAAAGTGGGTTCATGAAGTACGCATTGCCGGCCGAGCCCTGCGCCACAGCGAGGCCGACGTCGACCTTGCCGGCCGCCTTGAGCGCCAGTGCGGACTTGCTCAGTGCAGTGAATGTCTTCGGAGGAGTCGGGACGAGTGCCGCATTCGTAATGAGCGCCACGTTCTCGTACATGACGGGCACCCCGTAGTAGCTGAACCCGAACTTGAAGCCATCGAGGGTTCGTGATTCGAACTGTGCCTTGAGCTTCGCCGAGAGCGGAAGCTTGCGAACCAGGCCCGCCGAGGCGAGTTCCCCGGTCCAGTCGTGCTCCGCCCAGATGACATCGGGAGCATCAGCAGCGGCCACGGTCTTGAGTTCGGAGCGAATTGCCGGGAGTTCCTTCACGACAAACGTCACCGGGTGCCCGCCATACCCACTCGCGAACGCCTGCTGAAGCAGGGGCGCGCGCGTTGCATCCGTCCACACGACGATTGGGGTCGATGCCGCCTGAGATCCTGGCGCGGCCCCTAGAGCACCCGCAAGGGCGCCGGTGAGGGCGAGGCAGGTAGTGACGAGGATTCGAAAACGCATGAGGGGCTCCCTAGATCGCGAACATGGCAATCATGCCCCATCGATCGCCCGACGAGGAACCGAAGAGAAGAGTTTAGGACGTTTCAGCGCTGGTCGAGCTCGACGCCGAGACGCCGCGCCGAGCGCGCCCGCTGCCGCGTGGCCCGCAGGCGGCGCAGGCGCTTCACGAGCATCGGGTCGAAGGCAAGGGCCTCCGGGGTATCAATGAGGGCATTGACAATCTGGTAGTAACGCGTCGCGCTCATGTCGAAGAGGTCGCGAATCGCTTGCTCCTTGGCCCCCGCATATTTCCACCACTGGCGCTCGAACTCCAGAATTCCGCGATCACGATCGGAGAGCAGGGCTCCCGCGCCATGCTCGTCGACATTCGATCGCGCGGCTTCCATGGTGGCTTCCTCCGTTGGCTCCGGTGCGGGCGCGGCTTCGTTGGGCGGCGTCACCGCGACAACAGGATTATCGTAGACGCTGAATTCCATCGATGTCATTTATCCACGTCCCTCGCGTCCTTTCGATTTCTAGCATACGGGGCCTGTCGCGACAGCCACAGACGGTCCAGTCACCTTGCGCGACGATCTCGCGCCCTGATAAGGACCCAGCTGAAGGCGTAGCCGAGCCCATTCGTACCCCAGTGGAAGCCCATCGGGGCGAGGACGCTGCCCGAGAGCACGCGCAGACCGCCGAACAGAATGCCAGCGAGCGCGGTTGTGAACACGCTGAGGAGCACCGCGAGAATATTGCCCCTGCGCCCCTCCCCGACGACCGAACCGAGCGCCGGATTCTGCTCGTGCGTGCCAATCGACGGCAGGATGTGCCACAGCCCGAACAGCAGCGCTGAGCCCACAAGTGCCCAGACAAGCCCGTATCGGCGGGCGAGCATCGCGAACAGCACCCCGCGAAAGGCGATCTCCTCAAAGAGCACGGTCCCAAACGGAACCTCGATCAGCGCTTGAAACATCAGGCGGCCAGCAGACATCTCGGCCATCCGCTCGTCGTGGAACGCTGCACGGGTTCGGCGAAAGAGCGACCCGATGACGTAGACGGCGGTGATGATCCCGATGGAGGCCGCCGCCCAGATGAGGCCCGGAAGGAGGAACCGCCAACCCAAGCCCATGTCCGTCCAGGAGTTTCCGTCAAGAAGGCCCACCGCGAGGAGGAGGACCGAGCCTCCAAAGGACCACAGCAGGTAGTGGGTCTGCGGCGCCACCCTGTTGTTCACGATGTTGATGACGACGAGGAGAACGACGACTGCCAGAGGTGGCCACCAGGCCAGGCCTGCCACCTGCTCTGGCGCAATGATCGAAAACACCTCTCGAGTCTAGGTTCGCCTCAGACATCATCGCGAACCATCGAGGCGATTGACCCTCGCGAGGGTCCGCCCAAGTATTAGGTTCGCCCTGTGAAGCCGATGAAGGCACTCAGGGGATGAGGAGGCGAGGATTTCCATCCTGCAAGAGGTAGCTGTCGGTGAACCAGATCCGATACGGGCCACCTACGTCTCCGGGTCGACGCTCCGGGTCGTGGCGAGCCGGGTGCTCCGCGCCATCGTGACACTCGTGTTCGTCGTCATCTTCAACTTCTTCCTCTTCCGCATGCTCCCCGGTGATCCGATCGGGCTTTACACCCGCGGGCGCAACCAGGATGCCGAACAACTGCTCGAGCTCAGACGGGCGTTGAACAAGCCGTTGCTCGAACAGTTCCTTACCTACATGCGCAATCCATTCGACCAGGCGATCGACTCGACCCGCTTCTCTCGTCCGGTGTGGGAGATGATCGGCGAACGGGTCTGGCCGACCATTCTCCTGCTCGGTACCGCGATCTTGGTTGCGTCCATCGTCGGCATCTGGATCGGCATTCGCGCGGGCTGGAAGCCCGGCGGCAGATTTGATCGCATGTCGACGGGCGCCACGCTCATGCTCTACTCGATGCCGGAGTTCTGGCTCGGCATGATGCTCCTCATCGTCTTTTCCGTCGGCGCGTTTGGCATCCCTGGGATCTTCCCGGTCGGTGGAATGTCCACACCCGGCGTCGACACCTCCACCCCAATCGGCTGGCTGAATGTGCTCTGGCATCTGGTGTTGCCGTGCACGACCCTCATCCTGATTTACCTCGCTGATTACGCACTCGTCATGCGCGCCTCACTCATCGACGAGCGGAAGCAGGAGTACCTCACCCTCGCTCGCGCCAAGGGCCTTCGCGACGCCGTCGTGCGGAAACGTCATGCAGTGCCGAATGCCCTGCTCCCGACGATCACCCTCATCTTCCTGTCGCTGGGATTCGTCGTCACCGGTGCCATCACTGTCGAGACGGTCTTCTCCTGGCCCGGCCTCGGCCTACTCACCTACGAAGCACTCCGAGGCCCCGATATTCCGCTTCTTCAGGCAATCTTCCTGATGTTCTCTATCGCCGTGATCGTCGCGAACCTCATCGCTGAACTTCTCTACGTCGTCTTCGACCCAAGGGTGCGCTCATGAGCGTTACCTCCCAGCGCCGGCGAATGGCCTTCGCACGATTCAGCACCGGCTTTCGACATGACCGCGCAGGCATGGCCGGTCTGGCGATTCTCGCGGTGTTCGTCGCCACCGCCATTCTCGCGCCAATCCTCATTCCCGAATCCGCGATTGACGTCACGAAGGCCACCGGCGGGAGGCTCGATTCACCCTCGTGGTCATACCCGCTCGGGACGGACGAGTCCGGGCGATCGATGCTGCTGCTCCTTGCTTGGGGCACTCGAATCTCCCTCACAGTGGGCTTGGCTGCCACCGTGATCTCGGTCGTCATCGGCACGCTCTTTGGCATCATGGCCGGACACTTCAGAGGATTTGGTGGTCACGCCCTCGTCGGAGTGACCGACTGGTTCCTCGTCATCCCGTTCCTGCCGCTCGCCATCGTTCTCGCGACCGTGCTCGGACCCAGCACCATGAACCTCATCATCGTCATTGGCATCACGTCCTGGGCCGGCACCGCCCGTCTCATCCGGGCACAAACCCTCTCCATCGAAGGGCGGCCCTATCTCGAGCGATCCCGAGCCCTTGGCGCCGGCAACTGGCACCAGATGACACGGCATGTGCTGCCGAACGTCTTTCCGCTCGTCCTCGCAAATACGACGCTCACCGTCGCCATCGTCATCCTCTCCGAGACAACCCTGTCGTTCCTCGGCCTTGGCGATCCCCTTGCACCCTCGTGGGGATCACTCCTCGATCGAGCCTTCTCCTCCGGCGCCGTCAGCAGCGGCGCATGGTGGTACGTCCTGCCGCCCGGGATCTGCGTGGTGCTCGTCGTGCTCGCCTTCACGCTCGTCGGCCGCGCAACTGAACGCATTGTCGACCCCGGAAGGGCATCATGACCCTTCTGCAATTCGACAACGTCAGCGTCAACTACGCATCCAGCGAGGGTGCTGTGGCCGCGGTCCGTGGTGTCTCCCTATCGGTTGCAGCCGGACAAACCCTCGGAATTGCAGGTGAATCCGGCTGCGGCAAGACCACCCTCGCCTCGACCGTCCTCCGGCTGCTGCCACCATCTGCCGAGGTTCGCGGCGCCGTGCTTGTCAACGGCGCCGATGTCCTCACAATGAACTGGGGCGAGCTTCGCGCGGTGCGCTGGTCGCAGGCCGCCATCGTCTTCCAAGGCGCGTTGCACGCCCTCAACCCGGTGCAGCGCATCGGCGACCAGATCGCCGAGCCGATCCGGATCCATGAGCAGGCGTCGCGCAAACAGGTCGATGCCCGGGTCGCGGAACTCCTGAATCAGGTGGGGCTGCCAGCGACGCGCGCCAAGGCATACCCACACCAACTGGCCGGAGGGCAGCGCCAGCGCGTGATGATCGCCATGGCCCTCGCGTGCAAGCCGGACCTCATCATTGCGGACGAGCCCACCACCGCACTCGACGTGATGGTGCAGGCTCAGGTCCTCGATCTCTTATCCGGGCTCGTCAAAGATCTTGGCATGGGCATGATGCTCATCAGCCATGATCTCGGCGTGCTCGGCACGACCTGCGACCGCATCGCCGTGATGTACGCGGGCCAGATCATCGAGTCAGGGCCAGCCTTAGAGATCTTTGACAAACCCAAGCATCCCTACACCCGTGCGCTCGCTGCAGCCTTCCCACGGATCGGCGACCCATCCGCGCGCTACGCACCGGCCGGCTTGCCCGGCGATCCGCCATTCCCGGACGATCTGCCAAGGGGGTGCGCCTTCCATCCTCGGTGTCCCATCGCGGTCGCCCCGTGCAGCGAGAGTGCGCCTGCTCTCCTCGAGGTGGCCCCAGGCCGCATGGCCGCCTGCTTCAGGGTCGAACCATGATCCTGTCGGCCCGTGGCCTCTCGGTTTCGTTCAACGGCGGCGTCCGTGCCGTCGACGGCGTCGATCTGGACCTTCCCGCCGGGGAAATCCTTGCCCTTGTCGGCGAGTCTGGTTGCGGTAAAACCACGCGGGCATGGACTCTCCTCGGCTTGGAGAAGCCGAG
>CAMDKQ010000150.1 GCA_945901095.1 Bifidobacterium breve | reverse complement strand
TTGATGAGCGGGAAAAAGTTGTCAGGCTTGGCGACTCGAGGTCACTGGTTCGGCCGATACCGCACGCCCGCGAATCCTGTGGCATTGAATGCAGCGGCCCATCGCTGGGCGAATCCGTATGGAACGGAGCTCACGAGTTCCTGGGTCCCGCCGCGGCGAATTGCGTCGGAATCTAGAGGGTGAGCGAGCCGGCCCGGTTCGAAATGAACCGCGGGGAACTGTGGCCCCCAACCGAAACGAGATCGGGGGCCACACGACAACTAGGAACAATCATCAGACGGCTGTGTCAGGGTCGTCTATTCCGGACTACCCTCGAAGCACATATATTCGTTATGCATGTTGCCCTGCGAGGGGTTTGCCGCCCCTCCCCTGACGGGTCGGACCGAGTCGACTCCGAGGATCGTTCGGCCCGCGGGTGCGGCCACCGGGGGTGATGCGATGTCACTGTTGGGCATGCGATGCCTCTCATTCGATGTATTTAATGAAAAAAAAATATATTGTTGCGTTCCACGCTTCTTTGTCAACTTGTTTCGTTGATTTCGTGGGCTGGGTGTAGGCGCTAGGTGGTCGGCCGAGGAGCAAGATGGTGTCCAGCGCTGCGCTGGTCATGTTGTTTTGGACGTCGCGGTCGATGAGGGCGGCGATGAGTAGGGCTAGGAACCGGCAGCGGAGCAGGGCTTTGATCCGGGTTGGGTGGTAGCGGTAGGCGTCGAGCACGTCACAGTCGTAGGCGTTGCGATCCAGGATGATGTAGACGCCAGCGGTGAATCATGGTTCACTTTCCACGTGTGCTCAATCAGGGCCTACGCCAATGCGCACCACAACAGGATACGAGGCACAACATGCCCACTAATGACATCGCGGGACCCGTAATGGGTGCACCGGTAGACCGCATGATCCTGAAAGTTGACAACGTCCGACCCGGCGGGGTCGGAACCGGTAACACGATCCCCCTGTACTCGTGCACCGGCCGGACACACTGTTTTGAGGGCAGTTTCGACGAGTGATGTTTGGTGAAAGCGTAGGCGCTGGTTGCTGCCAACCGCGGGACGATGGGCTTCATTGTTGTGAGCGGTTGGCAAACTCACGACCCAGACACTCAAAACTTGAGGTCAAGTTAAGCCTGAATCCACCGATGGGTGACGCGTTTCGGGCCTGAATGCTGTTTCGGGAGTGGTCGCGGTCGGGGGCGTGGTGGTGCTCCGGATGACGGTTCTTCTGGGATGTTCCACGTGGTGTTGGGTCGGGCCGGGGGTTCGGCGGCGGGTCAGGTGATTGCGACTGCTGGTGGTCCGAGCGTCGCGTCGAAGATCGATTGCCAGGGTTCCTGCCATGGTCATGCGGTTGGCAGGTGGATGGTGATGCGCCGTGCGGAGGTCGCGATCCTTGCGGGGATGCCTGAGATGCGCCGGCGGATCGTGGCGGTCGTTGCCCTGGCGTGCGCGCCGCCGGCGATGGTGCCCGCGGCCTAGGCGTGCGTTGAATGCGATGACGGCGAGGATGAGCCACGCGGCGTTGGCGTTGAACTTGCCGGAGGGCAGGTGGGCGAGGGCGGAGCCTTTGAGGTCGGGTTACCGGGTCGTCAAGGGCGGCGTGAGAACGCTCGTCAAATCTGGCCCCACTTTGGGGGGGCTCGTCCGCCAGGCCGCTCTCGAAAGGACCTCCCCCATCCGCGCATCTTCGGGGAACACCACCCGCCACCACCTCAACCGAGGCGGCGACCGCCGACTCAACTGGGCAATCCACACCATCGCTCTTGAACGAATGACCCACGACCACGACACCTTGGCCCACATCGCCAGACGCGTCGCCGAGGGCAAAACCAAACGCGAAGCCATGCGATGCCTCAAGCGCTGCCTCACTCGCAGCCTCCACCGAACACACGAAAACTGGCTCTCACCGGCCACGGCTGCATGACACCCATAGAGGCAGCTGTCTAGCCATCTCGCTACCAATCCGGATTCGAAAAATGGCGATCGAGGCACTCGATAGGTATCTGCCGAATTCTGTAGGCACTGCATGAAGATCGGCGTGCGTCGTTCGACGGGTCGTACTGGGGCTGCTGGTGTAGCGCCGAGTCCGAGAGCCCCAGCGAAAACGTTGAACGACTACCGAGCCGCCGCACAAGCAACCTGAACAACCGAAGGAATCAACCTAGAGACCGACCGGAATCCTCGACACAGCTCAGTCACCCATCGGTGCACACATCCTCACCCTACGCTATACTTTTTACGCAATTGGAGAAGAAAAATTCAATTGTGGTTGCCGCTGAATTTGCCCCCCTTCAGTGGTATGACCTACTTCTAATCAGGGGACTTGAGGTGGACTATGCCAACGAACGGTACTCAAGAGCCTTCGATCGTAGCTCCGGTGGATCGAATGGTCTTGGGAGTGGGCTCCGCACGACACAACGCCAATCGCGTCGGTGGAACCGTAACCCCATCCCACACTTACTGGGACGTCACGATGGACAATAGGTGCAATTGCTTCGAGGGTAGTGAAGAGTAGAGCCCCCTAGTAAAATTGCTGATGTGCTTCATGCTTCACCACATGACCCCTTACCTCTTAGGAAAGGGGTCATGTTGTGAAGCATGCCATTGCACTTTTTAACCATATAGAAAACACGGTTAGGGTCGGGAACTTGTGTCTTCCCGAGCCGGATTCTTTTCGTTCACACACATCAACGCAATGGCCTCTTGACCAATTACCGTTCAGTTAACGGCAAGCCTTGAGAGGTTTTCTGGTCAAGGGGGTGGGTGTCTGCCGCTTCTGTTCGGAGTGCTTGGCGGGCCACATCGATGATGAACTGATACTCACCTGCCATGTTGAGCATGGCGATTCCTCCTCTTGTCGATGGCGGCGCTGACTGGCATCGCCCCACTCCCACGACGGACAGGTGCCCACCAAGACACCCCAGCGAGAGCCAGCCAAATCACAAGTCACGTCACGGAAGCAGACGATCACCAACCCTTTCAGCCAACTTTGGGCCGGCCAAGAAGATTCTCACAGCCAAATCAAGCGGGCATTCTCAAGCGGCTGAATCTCTCGTGAGGGCATGGTGCTTGACCGTCCAACTCGGGATGCCCACTCGGGTAGTGGTCACATGCGCTGACCACTCGACCAAAGCCAGGATTCCTGGCGTGTTTGCGGGAGAATCCCCAAATCTGCGGTGAACTGTCGAGTGGACTTGCACATCTAGTTGGCGAGAATGAGGACGATCGCGGTCGCGTTTGCGGATCGCGACGATCACTTGCGCGCCGCGATGTGCCGCCGGATAGCGCAGCGAAGAAACGGGACGCGACGGCACCCGTTGGCGGACGTGGACGAACGTGAACGGTCGCGGGAGACTGCAGAGCGTTGATGGTGCGTAGCAGTGAACAAACGTTGTACCCATCCCCCTGTGGCCCAGAGGCCGTGATCAGGATCGACATGTCCCGGATCGAGTCCGCGCCGGCGCGCATCCCCGCGATCAGACTATTCGTCTTCAGGTCGGCGTACCCACTCTGGGCCGTAGGGACACCTTCACGATTCCACCAACAACACGACACCGCTTGGTAACGCTCCAGCTACCAGAAAATGGGAGTTGGATTTAGCTCCAATTCCGTCAAGGCCGTCGCCCGCCATCGCGATATCAGGCTTTGTCATGTTGACAACAGAGATCGACATTGGCCCTCCCATCGGTCGTCCAGTCGTGGGCGTGTGTCATGGGTGTGGTCGGGGGCAGGCTTGGGTCCGGTAGCGCATGCGCATGCCCGTCGAGCAACTCTGTCTACCACCATCGGGCAGATTGCCCTCGCGATTGAACTCGTCCTGACCGTCAAACTCATCAAATGGGCCAAACGCTGGAGCGATTCACCATCAGCTATCCGCGAGCGCTCAGACCCTAGTGAAGATGTAGCAGGAGAGGTCAATATGAATCGGGGTCCAGTCATCATGCGCCTGATACTTGTCGAAGACCCCTATCGTGGTGCCCGAAGGGTCTCGCGGGACAGGCTGCCTGTCGCTCGCACTTGCGACCGCGCACCCGCGGGTGCCTATCGTCATCAAGTGCTTGGGGCTGCACCTGCCTACATATACTTTGGCCGTGTCTCCTGATTTCGTTCCCCTCTGGCAGCCCCATAGCCGAACCCTGGTCGTGCCCCCGGCGGAGATCTATCTGATCACCGATGATGATGAACTGGTGCTCACGGGTGAGCTTTTCTGTGCCCTTGCTCCCTACATTGACGGCGTCACTGATGTTGCAGCGATCACGGCTCAGATGGTGGCTGAAGGGTCAGCGACGGTTGATGAAGTGACAGGAGCGATTGGGATTCTTCTCGAGCGCGGCTTTGTAGTAGAAGCGAGTGACTACACGAGCCCGGGTGATGTCTACTCATCCTGGTGGCGCTCATCGCCCGAAGCGGGACGGAAGGACACCTCGATCGCCGTCGTCGCGGTCGGCGATGTGCCGTCAAACATTGTCCGGGATGCAATCACATCCCATGGTTTGCGTACTGTCGTCGAGATACCCGAGGCCGACCTGCTGGTTTTCGTGGTGGATGACTATCTCAATCCGGATATCGCGCCGCTCGCTCGGGCTGGGAGGGACAGGGGCAGTCGAATACTGCTCGTGAACCCCTGTGGAGTTCGACCGACTATAGGACCGTGGTTGGGTGAACCAGGGCCTTGCTGGGAATGCCTAGCCGTCCGTCTTCTCTTCAATCGGCAGGTGGAGAAGAGCCTGCTAGCCGAGGGCGAGCGGATGGGTCCGATTGCCATGGGGTGGACGGCCACAACCGCGACCCACGCTGGTGCTGAAGTCGCGCTCGAACTCCTTCGCACCGTCTCCGGCCGGAAGCACGTGAACGACCATCAAGATCCAAGCGTTACGAGAATGTCGATTTTTGACCATCTCACGGGGGAGACTTCCACACACCACGTCGTTCGGCGACCGCAGTGCTCGGCCTGTGGCGTCCCGATCACCCTTTTGAATGCGCCGGTGGAGATTCACCTCGCTACGGGTGCTCTCGATGCGAAGGATGACGGGAGTTACCGAAGGCTGACCCCGCAGCAAACGATTGACACATACAGTCATCAGGTGAGCCGGGTCACGGGTGTCGTTGAGCATCTGCAACGCAGGAATCTCGACAATGATGTGACGCACGTCGTTGAGTCCGGAGTGAACCTAGCAACGGTGAAGAAGGGGACGAAAGCCTGCGGTTTCCGGCAGAATGCAGGGGGCAAGGGAACGACGCCAGAGCAGGCTCGCGCGGGTGCACTGGCGGAGGCGATTGAGCGTTATGCGGCGACCTATGCAGGGGATGAGCCGAACCTCATTTCCTCGATGGACAATCTCGGTGATGATGGGATAGACCCCAGATCTTGCTCGCTGTTCAGCGACCACCAGTACGACATCCGTGATGAATGGAACGCGTCTCATCAGGGCCAGCACGTGATTCCTAAACGATTCGATCCAAAGGTTGAGATGCCTTGGTCGCCTATCTGGTCGCTCACTGAGCAGCGCAGGTTGTGGCTGCCAACGGCCTACGCCTACTACAACTATGTCGGGGAGTATCCCAGGAACGGTTGTAGTTCTGATTCAAATGGGAACGCAGCAGGAACCTCCATAGAGGATGCAATCTTGCAGGGATTCTTCGAATTGATCGAACGTGATGCGGTTGCGATCTGGTGGTACAACCGGATCACTCGACCAGAAGTCGACATTGACGCGTATGCGAAAGAATTTGACGATTCATATTTCGATCGGATCCGCAAGCACTATGCCGACGTTCTCGATCGGGAGATCTGGGCCCTTGATCTGACCTGCGATTTTGGCATTCCTAGTTTCGTGGCGGCCTCGCGAGCCAGAAAAGGATCTCCACGGATTTTGCTCGGATTCGGAGCCCACCGTGACCCGCGAGGTGCGCTGCTCCGCGCCCTCACCGAGATGAACCAGATGCTCGGGATGATACCGGCCATGGAGTATCGCGGCGCCCCGGAGCCTGGGGACGAATCGAGCCCGGAGGCCACCTGGTGGTACACGGAGTCGATGGACGGGCACGCGCATGTGCTGCCGGACCCAAACCTGCCCCCGACCACACCCGCGACACACGCCCACGACTGGACGACCGATGGGAAGGCCAACGTCGAGCGAGTAATCGACCTCCTCGCTGAGCGGAACATGTCGATCTCTGTTGTCAACATGACAAAGCCTGATATCGGGATGCCGGTGGTAAAGGTGGTTGCGCCAGGAATGCGGCATTTCTGGCCACGATTTGCCCCCGGCCGACTCTACGAGGTGCCAGTCGACATGGGATGGCGGGCGACGGCCCTGACCGAATCGGAGCTAAATCCGACTCCCATTTTCTGGTAGATGGGGCGTTACCAAGAGGTGTCGTGTCAGTCGAACTGGTGGTCAAATCGTGAAGCGCTTGATCCCGAAGGACAAGGGTGCGAGCGCCGACCTGAAGACGATGAGCCCAGGCGCCAGGCTGTGCGCGGGCGCTCACCCAAGATCGGGTGGCGTTCTACGTTGAGGGAATCGACAACTACAGCAATGACCGGCGGCACCGAAGTCTCGTCACCAAGATGCGAGAGATTGCCGCGAAAGCCACCGAACTTCTGATCCCAGGAAAACCCCGACACGTCTGCCGAGTGCCTTTTCCTACTTCTAGTGGTGCTCCGTCATCGCGTCCTACGCCGCCGACATCGTCAAACAACGCGACGGTTAACGTCCGCTGCACGGTCAGGACATCAGCCCGACGATCACTCCGGTCGAGGCGGGCCTCGCGTCGGCCATCGGCTGGGCGGACTGCTCAGTCTTGATCGCGGCATCCCGCACCCGCACATGCGGGTACATGCTCTCGCGGACGAGAGTCACGGCTCACCGACTTGAAGCCGCCTCCGATCAAGTGGGAGACAGATGGATGTAATCGCCACCATCACTTGATCAAGGTGGTCAAGGGAGCATCTCGCGGAAGCGATGGCGGGCTGTATCAGGGCCACAGGGCAAGGACGACGAGGGCGCACGTCGCTGAGACTTCGATGACCGCCCCTAGTACGTCGCCGGTCACCCCGCCAAGCCTTCGGCGGGCGATGGCGATAACGATGACTGCCGAGGTAATCGCAACGACGACGCTGGACGCGCCCGCCGCGCCGAGCACTCCATAGGCGGCCACAATCGCGATGATCGCCCAGGTAGCGCAGACGATGCGCGGCACCGTTTCCGCCACTGCCGCACCGAGGCCATCGAGGCGTGCGGCCGGAACGCCGCGCCCACAGGCCCAGGTGAGCGCCGCGCGTGACGTGACCACGGCGACAATCAACGCCGCGTAGCCATCGCTGCGACTTGCGCAGGCTGCGAGTGAACCCGCCTGCAGGAGCAGGGCGAAGACAAGCGCGATGACTCCGAAGGGTCCGATATCGGACTTACGTGCGATTTCCAGGGCCTGCGGTCCGGGCCGTCCGCTGCCGAGTGCATCGGCCATGTCGGCGAGGCCATCAAGGTGCAGGGCCCGCGTGGCCCAGGCCAGAAGCGCGATGACGAGGACTGCTGCGACAAAGCCTGCTGGGCCCTCGGTCGGAAGGAGGAGGGGCAGTCCGCACACGAGTGCCATCAGCAGGCCGATGATCGGCGCGGCCGAGATGGCGAGACCAGCGGTGCGGCGGCCCGTGTCGAGCGGCGCAGGTACGGGGAGTCGGGTCAGCGTGCCGATGCCGAACCGAAGCCAGTCAGGCATCGCGGTCACTCACCCCGGCCTCTCC
>CAMDKQ010000149.1 GCA_945901095.1 Bifidobacterium breve | reverse complement strand
ACGACATGCTGGTCAGCGAACGCCGCGACCTGAGGCAGGTGGGTGACGACGATGACCTGAGCAGTTCGCGAGAGACGGGCCAAGCGCCGGCCCACCTCAACTGCAGCACGGCCGCCGATCCCCGCATCAACCTCATCGAAGATGAATGTCGGCACCGGATCAGCCCCAGCGAGCACGACTTCCAAGGCGAGCATGACCCGCGACAGTTCACCCCCTGATGCTCCCTTGCTCAGTGGTCGAAAGTCAGCCCCGCTGTGCGGGCGAAGGAGGATCTCCACATCGTCGGCACCGTGAGAAGAAAACTCATCCAGCTTCTCGCGACTCGTGACCCGCACTTCAAGAGCTGAGTCGGGCATGGCGAGCGCATGTAGTTCGGCCGTTACCTGAACCGCCAACACCAATCCAGCAGTAGCCCTCAAACTACTGAGATGCGACGCGGCACTCACAACTGCGGCGCGCAACTCGACCTCTGAATCGGAGAGTTGCCGCATGCGGTCGTCCCCAAGGTCGACCTCGGCCACGCTGGCGCATGCGGCTGCATGCCATGCAATGACATCGTCGATTGTGGAGCCGTATCGGCGACGAAGGGAGCCGAGTTCATGGCGACGCTCCTCCACCCATGCCTGCCGCGAGGGGTCTGCCTCGATATCGGTGGCGTAGGTAGCGAGCTCAACGGCAGCATCCGAGGCAAGGCTGCCAATCTCGTCGAGCCGCTCAAGGATCGGCACCAAATTGGAGTCGACCTCCGCAGCACGCTCAAGGGCGATCAGAGCTCGCGACAGCACCGAAACGAGGTCTTGATTGGACGTCTCTCCGTCCTCCCCGACGAGCGCATCGTGCGCAGCAAGAACATCGAGCAGCAAGGTCCCCGCATGGCTGAGGCGTGCCGCCTGGCGGTCGAGCTCGATATCCTCACCTGGTGTGGGCGCTATCGCTTCGATCTCCGCGATGCCCAGGCGAAGCAGGACAGCCTCGCGCTCCTTCGCCTCTCGCTGGTCGGCGAGCATCGCAATACGCTCAATGGTCTCTCGCCACTCACCGAATGCAGCACGGTATCCGGCGAGAGCCTCTAGGCACGGCACCCCACCGAATCGATCAAGGAGGGTCCGTTGAGTGTCTGCGTGGCGAAGACGCATTTGCTCGGACTGGCCATGCACAGCGACGAGCGCGGAGGAAACCTCCTGCAGAACGACCGCCGGAACAGCCCGCCCACCCGCGAATGCCCGGCTTCGCCCCTCACTCGCGACTGTGCGAGCGAGGAGCAGTCGAGCGCGCCCACCCTCAACTTCCACCTCCGCGCCGGCATCCGTCACACGCTGGACGGCACTTGAGTCAGGCGTAACCGACCACTCGCCGTCCACCCAAGCCTGATCGCTGCCAGTGCGAACCATCGCGACATCGGCCTTGCCTCCCGCGAGAAGGGCGAATCCGCTGAGGACCATGGTTTTCCCAGCACCTGTCTCACCGGTGATGACCGTGAGGCCAGTCGAAAAGGGAATCGTGGCGTCGACTATCACACCAAGCCCCCGGATCTGAATTCGCTCGATCACCGAAGACCTACCTTGGGCCAGACCCGCCCGATCATCACGATGCAGGGCCCCTACTCCTTGCTCCACCGCGCCACCCCTGCACTGGAAGGGCAAACTTGGCAACGAGGCGATCGGTAAATGGCGCGTCGATGAGCCGTGCAAGCCTCACTGGCTGCGCTGACGCCCGTACCTCGACACGCGCCCCACCAGTCACATCAATCGTCCGACGGCCGTCGGCGCACAACACCGCATCCGACCCCGCCTGCAATTCGAACGCAACAACGCTCGTCGGGGAGATGACGAGCGGGCGAGAGAACAGTGCGTGCGCGCTGAGTGGCACGACAAGCAGCGCCGAGACTTCGGGCCAGACAACAGGCCCGCCCGCCGAGAACGCGTAGGCGGTCGATCCGGTCGGCGTTGATGCCACCACTCCGTCGCAGCCCCAGCGCGATAGCGGCCTCCCGTCGACCTCCACCACGACGTCGATCATGCGCTGCCGGGCGATCTTCTCGATGCTCAACTCGTTGAGCGCCCATGTGGAACTTGAAAGCATGCCGGGCTGTGTGACCCGGATATCGAGGGCCAGCCGTTCCTCGACGTGCCAGTCGCTCGCCACGACAGCCACGACGACGTCCGCCACATCCTCGGAGTCTGCCTCCGCCAGAAAGCCGACGTGCCCAAGATTCACACCGATGATCGGCACACCCGACGCACGGGCGCGCTCAGCGCCACGCAGAATCGTGCCATCTCCGCCCAGCACAACAACGACATCGCAGCCATCGGAGGCGTGCTCATCGGCTGGCACAATGTCAGCGACGGGCAACGTCTCATCGCCCCAATACTCGACATCATCCCGAGCCATTGCGACAGAAATACCCTGCGAGGCTAGGGCCTGCGCCACCTCAACCGCCATCCAACGCACCGCATCCTTGCGCGGATTGATGACGAGGAGAACCCGCTTCGTGGCGCTCTTCACGATGGCCCCTCCCTCACTGCAAGTTCGATGGCCGCGCCCGAATCAACGACCCCGGCATGCGTTCCACCCCGTTCTAGCCAAACGAAGTACTCGACATTGCCACTCGGTCCGGGAAGCGGACTCGCTACCACGCCACGAAGCGTGAGACCGAGTCCGACAGCGCTTCGCACCACCGTCTCTACGCTCGACAAGCGGAGTTGGGGATCCCTCACGACCCCATCGCCAACATGTTCGCGTCCAACCTCGAACTGCGGTTTCACCATCAGCAGGTAATCACATACCGGAGCAGTGACCGCAACAAGCGCGGGAAGGACTGTACGGAGCGAGATGAAGGAAAGATCAGCCACCACCATGCTCGCGAGATAGGGGACGGACTCAGGAGTAAGGGTCCGCACATTGGTGCGCTCGAAAAGGTCGACCCGCGGATCGACTCGCAGAATCCACGCCAGTTGCCCGTATCCCACATCTACGGCCAGCACTCGCTCGGCACCGCGCTCCAGGAGAACCTGGGTAAATCCACCGGTAGACGCTCCGGCATCGAGGACTTTTCGACCGGCGACCGTGAGCGGAGCCGCCTCAAACGCATCGAGCGCACCGATCAACTTGAGTGCACCCCTGGAGACGTAACCGGGTCCCCCTGCATCGACCGTGATGGGCGCCGATGTCTCGACCTGGGTTGCTGGCTTCGTCGCTGCCACGCCCCGCACATGAACAGCCCCAGCAGCAATCAGTTCACGTGCCTGCTCACGCGATCGAGCGAGGCCGCGCCGAGTGAGTTCAGCATCAAGGCGCCGACGTGTCACCTGCATTGTGCGCGTTCTACGAGCCGGCGTTCAGGTCGGACAACCGCTGATGCAACTGCCGATGTACCGATTCGAATATTGCAAGGTGCTCGCTCGCATCGAGATCGTCCAGTTCGCGAAGCCGCTCGAGAGCAGCATCCACGGTTGGGTCCCCCGTAGGCTCCCAAACCGGGAGGATCAACTCGCCTTCCGCACCTAGCGGTACAGGAGTCTGCATTTCGGCTCTCGTCTCGTCGGGGTAGCTGGCATCCCTCATCCAGCATCAGCGGAAGGCTCGGCCGGCTCGACGACCACCTTCTTCTTCTTGCGGACCACCCGAGCAGGACCGTCATCGCCTTCGGGTGGAGAGTCCGGTGCACCTTTGGCTTCATTTGCCTGCTTCGAGCGTGAATCCGCGTTCGAAGCTGACCCGCCATCTTCATTTGACCCACCCGTTGGACGGTCGCCGACATCTCCCACCCTGTCGTCAGCAGGCCGGCTCGATCCCCGCAGCTCATCGAGTTGCTGCTCCAGCCGCTGGACGTGGCGGCGCACGGCCGCCAGCTCATCCTCACGCACAAACCCCATTCGTCCGACGGCCCTATCGACCTCAGACCGGATCATCGAGACCAGCAACTCACGATTATTCTTGCTCGTCGCAACGAGGTCATCAGCAAGTTCCTGGACCTGCCCCACAACGTCCGGGGCCTTGGTCGACAAGGTGAACCCCCTTCCGACGAGAGACATCGCCACTTCCTTGGCCTTGTTCGTCGTCACCTCCGTCAAACCGGTTGCCAACTGCAGATACCCGCGCACGTCATCCAACATGGACACCACGTTACCGCCCTTCCTTCACACGCTGCCATCGTCCGGGGTCGTGCAATGGCAGGGACCCTCCTGACTCAATGCAGCCTAGGTGTTTCGCGACGTATGTAGGCACCTCATCACCCTCTGCTGTCGCCAGTGCGGCCTCGTCACAGACACCGGTCATGACAAGGAGTGTGGGGATGCCAAGGCGCCCGCCTGCCGCGATATCGGTGTCGAGTCGATCGCCGATCATGAGTGGACGGACAGCCCCGGTTCGCCGAATGGCCTCCAGCAGGAGAGCAGGCTCCGGTTTCCCGGCAACAGCATCCGGCCGTCGACCGACAGCAGTTGCGACCGCACCAACCATTGCACCGTTGCCGGGCGCCATTCCACGGGGCGTTGGAAAGGTCATATCTAGGTTAGTGGCGATCCACGGGAGCCCCGATCTAATGGCAAACGTCGCCTCGGCAAGATCCCGCCATCCGACATCTGGTCCATAGCCCTGCATTACCGCAACCGTGGCATCGTCGAATGTCTGCACCGGTGTGAATCCCCGCTCGCGCAAGGCCTCCCAGACGCCACGTCCACCCACAGCGAGGACCGCTCCCGTGGCCACCCGCTCCGCGACCAGGCTCGCACCCGCCTGAGATGAGGTCACCACATCGTCCGCTGACGCGGGGATCCCAAGGTCGCGCAGATGGTGGGCCACCTCCTCTGCGGTTCGAGAAGCGTTGTTTGTTACGAAGCAACAACGGATACCGCGCGAGATTGCAGCCAAGATCGCATCAACCGCTCCGGGCACCGCCTCGGGTCCCACGTACACCACTCCATCGAGGTCGAAGAGGAGCACATCATGCTCAATGTTCGCGACATCACCGCTCATGAAGCACCGATCCATTCAGCGGCAGATCGCCCCTAGCGCGTGCGAGGAGCGTTGCCTTCACCTGGCTTAGCGCCCTGCCGTACTCAGACCGGCTTGGCCGCATCACGAAAGCTAGCGCGAGGTGGTCTCTCGCCTCTTCGAAATGCTGACGATGCCAATGACAAAGTCCCAATCCAAAGTGGGCGTAGTCGTTGTCTGGAGCAGATTCAAGAAGTGCGACGAATGCGTGTGCTGCCTCGTCGTAACGACGGGCATCAAATCTTGCCCTACCAAGGGACTCCAGTGCTGCCTGCGACCCGGGCTCGGCATCTAGGACCCGTTCGAGCAACTGCGCCGCAGCGTCTGGATTCCCTCTGGCCAGTAACTCCCCCGCCCGTTGAAACCAGTCGTAGGGGCCACCTGCCGGTCCAATGGAATCCGATCGATGCCTAGCGGAAATGGTCACCCCGGATTCTTTCATGGCGAGCGCCACCTCAGACCGATTTCATTCGACGAACGTCAACCTCCATCGCGCTCCCGAGACCACCGCCGGCCCGCCAGAATCTGCGTCGCAACACACCCTCCGCTTCAATCCAGCGTCCTGGTTCCCATCCGTGGAGTCTGCCTGCCAACTGCGCCTTGGTCGTGATGCATGCAATCGTGTCGATTTGAGTGGACCCCCTCACCTCCCGGGTCGGGCGATCGATAACGATCGAGAAGACCGTTATCTCGTCGCCGCTGGGAAGACACTTCGTTGACACCTTGGCTCCGAGTCGGCCCACGATCCTTACGTCGTTCACCGATAGTTTCTCACCGGTATCAATGCTGCGCATGGTCCTCCTTATCGGTCTCGAAGGGCCATCCTCCGCCGACCCCTTTCGTGGCGCGGCCACACCTGGGGGTTGCTGTGCACAGCAACCCACCGAAAGAATGTGTGTGTGGATATCACCGGCGACAATTCGAAAGTGCAGAGTTCTGACGTGGCAGACCTCGGTAACGACGTGTTCATGATCGATACACGCATGGGTGGCTATGGAGGAATCACTGCGAGCTACCTGATCAAGGGAAGCAGGCCCTGCCTCATTGAGACTGGAACGGCCCGCTCCGCACCCATAGTCATGGCACAGTTGGCCGCCCTAGGCATCGCCCCCGAGGATCTCGCCACGATCGTTGTGACCCACATCCACCTCGATCACGCCGGTGGAGTCGGTGACCTTGCCAAATTGTTTCCGACGGCGCAGGTAGCCGTCCACGAAAAGGGCGCCCGGCACCTCGCAGATCCGGCGAGACTCGTCGCAAGTGCCCACCGAGTGTTCGGGGAGGCGATGGACCGGTTGTTCGGCGATCTTCTGCCGACTCCCGTCGACCGCATCACCGTCCTCGGCGATACCGGGCTCATCGATCTCGGGGACGGGCGATCCCTGACGACATTCCACAATCCCGGTCACGCCTCGCATCACGTGGGGCTGGTCGATTCCCTCACCGGCGATCTCTACACGGGTGACGCAGCCGGCGTGTATATCCCCGAGACCGCGGAGGTGCGGCCTTCGACTCCTCCGCCAGATTTCGACCTCGAACTCACACTGGACTCGCTTCAGCGCATGAAACAACTCAACGCAAACAGACTCCTCTTCAGCCACTACGGCCCCGTGACGGATGTCGCGAGCACCCTCGATGAATCCGAAGCGCAACTTCACTACTGGGTCGAGTCAGTCAAGCGAGCCCGGGGTGAGACAGAGGATCTCGACCACGCCATCGCACTCGTTCAAGAGCGTGATCGGGCTCAGCATTCCGCGTTCTACTCAAATCCTGCCCTCGTCGAGAAATACGAGGCCCTCTCGAGCATCGGAGCAAACGTCATCGGCATTAATCGTTGGATGGATCGACCTCTGGAAGATCCCCAACCTCTTCGATGAAACTAATGCCGGCGAGTTCCTCACAGCGCTCAGCCGCGTCAGTAGCTCCATCCAAATCCGAGCCCGCTGCGCGCTCCATCCACTCCCACGCCTCCGATGATCGACCTGCTCGAGAAAGGAGATCCGAATAGGCGTATTGAAGGCGCGCTCTGGTGGTGCCAGGGGGCAAGCGGGTCAACTCCGGCACCTGCAGGGTCACCACAGCGGCCTCGACTTGACCTAGGTCAGCTCGTGCCCCTGCTGCAACGAGCAGCAGTTCGATACGCGTGTCGGTATCCATGCTTGGCGCATTGATCGCCCTGATGTAATCGAGAGCCTTCTGCGGACGCCCGAGGCCACGTTCGCAGTCGGCGATCATCGGCGCATAAATGATCCCGCCAGACATGCGTCTCACCGCGCGCAACTCCGCGAGCGCAACTGAAAAATCGCCATCCGTGTATGCAGCAATTGCGGCTGCCTCGCGTATCGCGGAAACTCGACCAGCTCGCCGTCTTGCAGCCTCAATGTGGGCACGCGCGCTCGCGATGTCACCGTTAACCATGCAACGGTCCGCCGCGACTAGATGCCTCGCCACAATCTCCGCTAAGCCTTCGGGCAGGGTACGCAGTTCCAGTAGGACACCTTTGTCCAATTCTTCCGGTGCGACGTCCTCAGGGATTAAGGGGTCTCGCGGACGCTCCACCCGTGGCCGATCTACCTCACGATCTGCGTTACCAGCAGAGGTCGAACGCGGACGATCCGAACCTCCACCGGAACGCGATCGATCCGAACCTCCACCGGAACGCGATCGATCCGAACCTCCACCGGAACGCGGTCGATCCGAACCTCCACCGGAACGCGGTCGATCTGAACCTCCACCGGAACGCGGTCGATCTGAACCTCCACCGGAACGCGGTCGATCTGCTGCGGGGCGGGGCCCACGATCATTGGCTGCGCGGTC
>CAMDKQ010000148.1 GCA_945901095.1 Bifidobacterium breve | reverse complement strand
TCGGTCAGCTCGGGGTGGACATGCCGCAGGTTGACCGTCTCGCCGATGTCAGTCGAAAGATCTGCCAGGAAGACGTCGTGCTCGGACAGGTTGTCGTCCGATTCGTACGGTCGCAGGGTCAACTTCCACGGGCCGCGCCGCACTGCTGTTTGCTGCCGGAACTCCCAGAACAACTGGTCGTGCGGCGTGCTCGCCCCACGAGAGACCACGGGCAAGATGTCCAACCCGTCGATGTCATACGCGGCTGGGTCTCCGCCGGCGGCAGCGAGGAGCGTCGGAAACACATCAATAGTGACGACCGGCTCTGATATCACCTGGCCCTTGGGCACGAGCGCTGGCCAGTGGATGATTGAGGGAGAACGCAGCCCGCCCTCGAACAGGCTGGTCTTCCCGCCCCGCAGAGCCCCGGCAGAAGCCCCGTAGTACGGCTCCAGATTGCCGTCGAGCCAGTTCGCCGGGTGTCGGGAAGGCCCGTTGTCTGACATGAAGATGATGCATGTGTTCTCGAGCTGACCTTGCCTCTCGAGCTCCGCCACGATGGCACCGACTCCGTCGTCCATGGCGCTGATCATCGCCGCCATGATCCGGCGCGCAGGGGTGAGCTCAGGGAAACGATCGATGTACTCCGCGGGGGCATGCATTGGTGAATGTGGTGCGTTGTAGGCGACGTGCAGGAAGAACGGGGTGTCGGATCCCTCGCCCCGCCGCAGGAACTCCACCGCGTTCTCACTGATGAGCTCGGTCATATACCGACCGTTGCGCCACACCTCTGTGTCGTTTTCCCAGAGGTCGTGAACGGGGTAGTACGTCGGATCCCACGGCCATAGGTTGTAGTCGATGTGCGAGAAGTAGTCGATGGTCCCTGAGAGGAGTCCGAACCAGTCGTCGAAGCCGTGGTCGCTGGGCCGAAAGCCCTCTGCGACCCCGAGGTGCCACTTGCCGACAAGCCCCGTTCGGTAGCCCAGCGGCTTAAGCGCGGTGGCGAGTGTTGGGATCTCAGGTGACAGGCCAGGCTCAGACCGGTGCCCGCCGAGGACGTCAGTGATGCCGGTGCGAGCGGGATGGCGACCGGTGAGCAGCGCGGCACGTGAAGGCGAGCAGACGGGCGAGTTCGAGTACCAGTCCGAGAACCTGGCGCCGCCTGCCGCGAGTCGGTCAAGGTGCGGGGTCTTGAGATCGTCGGCACCCATGCAACCGAGGTCGCCGTAGCCATGGTCATCGGTGAGGATGGTGATGAAGTTGGGTTTCACACTGACTCCTTGTTGGGGCAGCGGCTACCTCGCCCTCTGACGATAGACATCGTATGTATGATCAAGTCGCATCACAACCAGCACGTCAGATCACGTGGTTAGGGCGCAGTGGAGGGTCTTACCTGCAGGGTGCCCGGGAACAGCCGGCGCTGGACAGCAGGATTGCCCGACGTGGATGCGAGTTCGACGACAGCGATGGGGCTAGGGAGCCGATGGCCCATGGACCGCAACTGTTCGGCGGCGCCCACAGCGATGAGGTCGTCGGCGCAGAACAGTGCATCGGTGTCTGGCCAGCGCTCGAGTGCCTCGATGGTGGCGGTGCGTCCCCAGTCCAGTGAGAAATCACCGGTGAGGACGCGATCACCGGTGGGTGCTAACCGGCTGAATGCCCGCTGCCGTTCCCACGTCGTGGAGATGTGCGGGTCGGAGCCGATGAAGACCGGGCTCGTGCGGCCGAGCTCTGCGAGATGGGCAAGGACGTCAGAAACCGCTTGGCTGTTGTCCATGCCGACATAGTGGGCCTTGGTCGAGGCACGACTGTCGAGTTGGACGACCGTCGTTCGTTGATTCGCTTCGTCGATTGTCCGCCGGCTCTGCAATCGACTCACCGGGGTAATGAGCAGGGCGTCGACCTGACGGGCAAGGAGCCGGGCCACCGCATCTCGTTCCCGGGCCACGTCATTGGCAGCGTCAGCGAGAAGTAATCCGAGCCCCTCATGGGCGAAGGCGTCTTCCAGAGCTTTTGTCAGCGAGGGGAAGAAGAGGTTGGTGATGTCGGCGATGACGAGGCCGACGGTCTCAGTTGACTGCCGACGGAGGGATCGGCCGACGGCATTGACCTGATACCCGAGTTCGGTGGCAGCTGATCGCACGCGCTCATCAACATCCGCGCCGACATTGCGTCGGCCAGACAGCACACGGGAGACGGAGGCGGTCGAGACACCAGCGAGACTGGCCACGTCGTGAACGGTCACGGATGCTCGCGATATCACGCGCCGAGCCTATCGACGGGACCGTAGTGCCTCCTCGGTTCATCGCCGTCATACTGCATCTGGGTAATCGTTTACGTGAGAGAGATCTTGGCTGCTCAATTCCCCCGCGAACCGGGACAAATCAATCATGAACGTGGCCATCAGGCCATGACGTCGATGAGGACACATCACATGAACTCGACCGTGACCGTTGCTAGTGAGACTCTCCGAGCCATCTTCTCGACGGCCGACGGCTCTCTCATCAGTCTGGTGACGCAGGACGCCGAATGGTCGATCATCGACGACGCGACCCTGGGCCTCGGGTTCTGCTTGCTCCTGCCGCTTGACGGTAGGCGGAACAACGTCGCGGACTCTCGGTCGCAGTCGGCTCCGGCGTGGGAGGTCGGGCCCGACTCGAGTTGGGTAACAGCGAAATGGTCGTCGCTGGTGTCCGAGCACGGCGGGGTGCACGACGTCGGAGTCCGCATGCGAGTTGCGGCCGAGGGCCCTCGGCTTGTGTTCTCAATTGAGATCGACAACCGGTCTGAGCAGGTCGTTGAGGATGTTCGGTTCCCGCGGCTGGGCGATGTCCTGCAGCGCTCTGACGACCGGCCGCTTCACAGTGTGATGGCGGGCTACGCGGATGCGAGGCGCCGTCCTTTCCGGCCGCAGTTCACCGACTCCGTGCCGTACTTCGGCGTCGACCGGCCGACATATGTGAACGGCCCCATGCGTCAGAGTGCAGCGTCGCCATACGCCCCCTTCGTCCTGGTAGAGGACGGCGAGCGAGGACTCTACGTCGGCGTCGACGAGCGCACGACCGAGATCGTCGGGTGGATCGCGGAGCTTCGCCCCGGGTACTCAGACTCGATGCACCTACGCGTGCCAACTTCCGACCTGGGGGCTCCAGAGTCCACCTGCGTGCGACTCGAGGCAGTGCACGTGCCGTACGCCCACCCCGGCACGTCGACGCGGCTTCCCGATGTTGCACTGGTCGCCTTCAACGGAGGCTGGCAGGCAGGCGCTGAGGTCTATCGAGCCAGGCGCAGCACATGGTCCGCAACTGCAGTGCCACCGGCCTGGGCTGCGGGCCCCGAGGCCTGGATGCAGCTGCAGGTCAATTCCCCCGAGGACGAGCTGCGCCTTCCGTTCGAGCGTCTCCCCGAGATTGCCGGGAGTTGTGCCGCGCACGGTGTCCGCACGATCCAGCTCGTTGGCTGGAATGAGGGCGGACAGGACCGCAACAACCCCAATCACACTCCGGACCCGCGACTTGGAGGGGCAGAGGCTCTGCGCGCCGCCATCGAGGAATGCAGACGCCTTGGTGTGCGCGTCGTTCTCTTCGCCAAGTTCACCTGGGCCGACCGGACGACGGACCGCTATCGCACTGACCTCGTCGATGAATCGATCAAGGACCCCTACGGCGATCCCTATGTGTTCGAGGGCTTCACGTACAACACGGTGAGTCAGATGCTGGGCATCAATATGCGTCCGCTTGTCCCGATGTGCTTCGCCAGCGACCGTTATCGCGAGATCTGCGACCTGGACGCAGCGGCCATCGTCGACCTGGGCGCCGACGGAATGCTCTTCGACGAGTGTCTCCACCACGGCCCGGCCCTGGTGTGCTTTGACACCGACCATGGTCACAGACCGGGACACTCGGCGTTCTCGCACGACCTGGCCCTCGTCGAGGGCTTCGCTGACTACGCCCGGACGGTCAACCCCGACTTCCTGTACGCGGGCGAGGCTTGCTACGACGGGCAGTTCGAGGTCTACCCCCTTTCGTACC
Organism: Bifidobacterium breve; assembly: GCA_945901095.1. Classification (GTDB taxonomy): domain Bacteria; phylum Actinomycetota; class Actinomycetes; order S36-B12; family S36-B12; genus WLND01. Next base: position 3,884 of record CAMDKQ010000148.1, on the reverse strand, counting down.
ACCGCAGTTACGAAGTCGACCACCTGCCGTTGACAAGACTGCTCCAACCGAAGGCCCAACTCATGACGGCCATCACCGGATTCGACGAGCGCAACCTGGTGGGCCAGGCGCTCGTGAGGCGCTACCTCCTTAGCTACGAGCCGTACCACTTCAAGGGAAGGCTGGAGGACTTCCCCGCGACCATCGCTTATGGCCGGTCGATGGACGCCCTGCGGACGACCTGGCGGGAGTGGTTCTGGGACGGTGACTACCGCGACGAGTCCGGAGCATCCGTGCGGACGAGCGATGGGGCGAACCACCATCCGTTCGCCGTGTACGCCCCGGCGCACGGAGGACATCTGGGCCTGGCGGTGGCGAACCACTCGGACGAGTCTCAGGTGCTGACCGTGGCGGTCGACGGTTCGGAGGAGCAACTCCTCGCGCACCTCATCGACGGGGAGGGCTGGATTCCGTGCCAACGCGAAACCGGCGGCGCTCGGCTCGAACTCCCGCCTTCGTCTGCCGCCATCCTGCTCCCGAGGCGCGTCGTCGAAACCTGACCGATCCGGCAAGGGAGCCATGTGGCCCCGGTACCTCGCAGTTTGGCAAGTTGTCGGCTATCAGGCTGGCACGGCGCCAACTGCGATCGCTACGGCGAGCATGACGAGTGCAAGGATGACGGCCCGCCAGATCACCTTTTTGTGAAAGTCAGCGAGGTCCACGCTGGCCAGTGAGATGAGCAGGAGCGTCGCCGGAACCAAGGGGCTGGTCATATGGACCGGTTGGCCGACGATAGAGGCGCGACCCATCTCAACCGGTGTGATGCCGTAACTGCCAGCGGCTTCGGCCAGGACTGGGAGCACTCCAAAGTAGAAGGCATCGTTACCCATGATGAATGTCATCGGGATGCTCACCAGCCCCGTAATGACCGCGAACCAAGACCCTAACCCCGGCGGCACCAAGTCAACAATCGCGTTGGCCATTGCCGAATCCATCCCGGTTCCGTGCAGCACACCGACGAGGACCGCTGCGGCGAAGACCAGGGCTACCACCGACACGATCGCGTCGCCGTGCACCTTGATCCGTTCGGACTGGTCGGCGACACTCGTGGGGAAGTTCACAAGGATCGCGATAGCCGAGGCCCCCATGAACAGCAGCGCGAGCGGCAGGACGTTCAACACCAGCAACACGAGCAGGACAATCGTGAGCGCCAAGTTGAACCAGATCAGCTTGGGGCGCAGGGTGTCTCGGTTCGGATCGAGGCCGGTGTCCACGTCGAGGGTACGAACCTGCGAGTCGAACTCGGCTTCTGCGTCAGTTCCCGGACGTTCGGGCGGTGTGAGCATCCCCCCGGGTACTCCCGCTAGTTGCAGTCGGCGGCTTTCCATGCGCCCCAGTTGGAAGGCGAATAGCAGGATCACCCCGAGCGCGGCCGCCATAGAAGGCAACATCGGAATGAACAAAGCGTCTGGCGGCACGTCCAGCACGGTCGCGGCACGGATCGTCGGGCCACCCCAGGGGACGATGTTCATGACCCCGTTAGCCATACATGCCACCACGGTCAGCACGACCGGGCTCAAGCCCAACCTCAAGTAGACCGGCAGCAGCGCCGAAACGGTGATGATGAAGGTTGTCGAGCCGTCGCCGTCGAAGGAGACCAAACCTGCGAGCACGGCTGTGCCGACAACCAAGCGGACGGGGCTGTTGCCGACCACGCGCAGAATCCCACGGATCAACGGATCGAATAGGCCGACGTCGATCATGAGTCCGAAGTAAATGATCGCGAAGACCAGCAGTGCCGCGGTCGGGGCGAAGTCGCGGATCGAGTCCATGATCGCGCCAGTGACTCCGCCGTCCGGAACCGTTGCTGCGCCGCTTGCCTGAGCAATCAAAGCGAAAACCCCGGGCACCAGGATGAGTGCGACAACCGGTGTGGTCCGCTTGGTCAGGATCAAGAACATGAACACGGCGATCATCGCCAAACCCAGGAACACAATCACGACAGCACACCTCGACTCTCGTTGGAGCTAGTTGGAAATTCTTCGCGCGGCCAAATGCTACATAATGCGGTGCACTTCGGGGTGGAATCGGAGATCGCCCCTGTCACCGGCCGTCATTGCTGTACTGCCATCCCGTTCCTGTTGAATTGCGCCACGTAGCCGTCTTCGACGCCCCACCGGCCGAGCAGGTCCGGGTATGAGCCATCGGCCACCATGGAGTCCAGTGCCGACAGAATCGCCGTCTGAAGTGCCTCGTTATTGAGCTTAACGGCGATGCCGTAGGGCTGGATCTCCACGGCGTTACCAACTGAGGCGAGTCGTCCGAAACTCGCACCAACCGCGAAACTCGCGACCGGACCATCAGCCACAGCGGCGTCGAGGCGCCCGCCGATAATCGCATCAGTTGCATCGGCTGGGGATTCAAATCCCGTGATTTCGAGCGGAGCTTGGCCTTCTGCGATGCATGCCTGCGAGATGCGCGGCAGGAAGTCGTTGAGTTGTGCGCTTCCGGAAACTGCCCCGACGTGCAAGCCACAGGGGGATTCAGCATCGAATGCTGAGTCGCGGGACGTGATCCAGTTGGTGCCGCCGGTGTAGTAGTCGATGAAGTCCACTCGCTGCTGGCGTGCCGGTGTGTCGAACATGCTGGCAATCCCGATGTCGGCGAGGCCGCTTTCGACGTCGTCCAGGACGGAAGGGAATGCGACCGACTCGAACCGCGCCTCAAGCCCGAGCCGGCGGGCGATCTCCTTGGCGAGGTCGACCTCCCAGCCGATCAGCCGACCATCGGGCGAAAGGTATGCAGAGGGCGGTGATTGATTGAAGGTCGCGACGGTGAGGACTCCAGGTGTGACGAGATTTTCGAGTACGGTCTTGCCTGCTCCGGCGGCGACCGCCGTTGCCGGCGGCGACGAGGTGATCGCGTCCTTCGAGGATCCGACCGATCCGCCGCACGCTGCCAATATCAGTTGCGCCGCGAGGCACATGGCAACGACGCCGCCATTGAGGAGGTACTCCCTACGATTCGCCGGCATGTCACAGTTCCTGTCGTGTGATGAGCTCGGCGAGCAACCCGCCTCGTTCGGTGAGTTCTGCAAAGGTTCCCTCCTCGACCATGCGCCCGCCATCGAGCACGATGATGTGGTCCGCATGGCGGATGGTCGAGAGCCGGTGAGCGATGACGATCCGAGTCACCTTGAGCTCAGCGATATTTCGGGTGAGCGCCTCCTGGGTGATGTTGTCGAGCGCACTCGTTGCCTCGTCGAGGAAGAGATAGGTCGGACGGTGCGCGAGTGCTCGCGCGAGGAGAAGGCGCTGTCGCTGGCCACCGGAGATCAGCGTCGCGTTTTCATCGATCCAGGTGTCGAGCCCACCACTCATTGCACGCACGGTGTCGCCCATGCTCACGAGGTCGAGGATCTCCATAACGCGCGAATCCGGGAGCGGGCCCGACGACACCGTCACGTTCTCTCGAATTGTCCCCGAGAGCAGCAGACTCGATTGGAGCACGACACCGAACTGACGGCGCACCGCGGTGCGGTTGAGGGCGGCGAGATCGCGATTGTCGTACATGATGATCCCGGATCGCGGTTCCTCGAAGCCGAGGAGGAGACGCAGCAGCGTTGACTTCCCCGAACCCGACGTCCCGACGATCGCGATGAACTCGCCGGGCCGTGCTTGAAGCGTCACATCGCGAAGGACCCACGGGAGGTGGTCGGCATAGCGGAAGCTCACCCGCCGGGCCTCCAAGGTTCCCTCCAGAGCGCCGGGATCCTCAGATCGTTCTGTCGCCTCGATATTCACGTCGATGAGTTCGGCGAGCCGCTCCAGGCTGGGCGCAATTGCCTGAAAGGCCCGGATCGTGACGATCATCCCGATGAGACCAAGGCTGAATTGCCCAAAGGC
>CAMDKQ010000147.1 GCA_945901095.1 Bifidobacterium breve | reverse complement strand
CCAAGCACGGAGTGCATCGGTCTCAGCCTCAGCGACGACGAGTTTCACGAGCGCCGACGTGTCGATGTAGTGGGCCACGGTCAGTAGCGCTCGGTATCCCTCATCAGCGTCAGTTCCGCCGACAGGCTCGGCCCTGCTTCAGGCGCAGGGAGGTCTCCAATGTCGCGACGGGGTGGGCGCGCTAAGCCCGAGTCGATCATCAATTGAAGGCTCGAGGCTAGGAGCGGGATCATCTGCGCGACAGGACGGCCTCGATCCGTGATCGTCACGATCTCGCCGCCAGCCACACCCGCAACCACTGCGGACGCGTTTTGCTTCAGTGCTCGGATACCGACCTCGGCCATGTTCTTCAAGGTAGCACAACGAGACGGGCGTCAGTCCGGGGAACCTTGATACTCGAACACCAACTCAGTCTTACCTCGTGATGAATTCCGTGTAAGGGATCTCTCACCCAACCGACCAATCCGTGAGGGATTCGGCCCGGCCCCGCCGACTGCCGGCTTTGGGTGCGCTGCGCTGACCCCAAAGCCGGGTTATGGTGAAACGCAATTTCCAATCAATGAACAAGGAGTTCACCCGTGAAGAAAGTTTCAATCGCAGTGGTCGCGCTGGCCGCCGCGCTCAGCCTCGCAGCATGCAGCTCATCCAGCGACACAGCAGCCACTCCGGCCGCATCAACAGCACCCGCCTCGGCACCCGCCTCGGCACCCGCACCGGTCGAGACAGCGATGGCATCAGAAGAGGCCATGACCGGCGGAACCGTCTTTGACATTGCATCGACGACCGACGGCTTCGCAACCCTTACGGCAGCCCTTACCGCTGCGGGTCTCGCCGAGGCCTTCCAGGCTGAGGGTGAAAGCACGGTTTTCGCGCCGACCGACGACGCCTTCGCAGCCCTTCCCGCGGGCGTGCTCGACGCACTCCTCCTGCCGGAGAACCAGCAACTGCTCATCCAAATCCTTACCTACCACGTAATTCAGGGCAATGTCCTCTCCACTGACATCGTCGATGGTGACGTTCCCACCGCTGAGGGCCAGAACGTGACCCTCAAGACCGGTGAGTTCATCACGGTCAATGGGTCGAAGGTGATCGCAGCCGACGTCGTCGCATCCAACGGTGTCATTCACGGTATCGATGCAGTGCTCCTCCCGCCGGACGTCGACGTCGACGCCCTGCTTGCCAACTAATCGCACCACGTTCGACGCGAATGGGGAGGGCCTTGCGCCCTCCCCATTCGTCATGGCGCAACTGCCACGTACCGCCTGTTCTTCCACCCTTCCCTGACACGTCATGTTGAAACCGCTGACTGCTCACGCAGATGCGTTGAACTACACCCGTGCGGATTGCGATATCAGCGGAATCGTTCCTACCCAGGACGAATGGCGTAGCAAACTCTGTCGCCCATGTGGCGCGATCGCTGCGCCTCTTGGGCCACGACTGCCTCATCATCGCGCCAGATACCTTCCCACACAACGAATTCGAGGGCATGCCGGTCCACCGGGTGCGATCAGTTCAGATCCCCGGAGTTCACGACGTCGACATCGCGGTCACAAGCACGGCCAAGATGACCGCCGAACTTGAGGCCTTCGGCCCCGATGTGGTGCACCTAGCCTCCCCATTCGTCCTGGGTCGCCAGGTCCTCGCTGCGGCACGGGCAAGCGGGATTCCCTCCGTCGCGATCTACCAGACCCATGTCGCGGGCTTCGCCCATCATTACGGACTTTCGGGTGTCTCTTTTCTCGCCGATTCCGTCGTGCGGGCGGTCCATCGCTCAGCCGATCTGACGCTGGCACCCTCCCGGCAATGCGTCAACTACCTGACCGGTCTCGGCGTCCCTCGCATTCGCGTCTGGGGCCGAGGCGTGGATCTCGCTCGCTTCTCGCCCACGCGCCGCTCACGCGTGCTCCGCGATCGCTGGAGTCCGGACGGACGACCGGTGGTGGGCTTCGTCGGCAGGCTGGCGCCAGAAAAAGGCGTGCACATGCTCGCCGGCCTCGCAGCCTCAACCGATGTCCGGGTCGTGATCGTGGGCGACGGGCCCATGCGTGGCGAACTCGGCCGGCTCATGCCGCAGGCCATGTTCACCGATCGCCTGCTCGGCGATGACCTCGTTGCCGCCGTGGCGAGCATGGATGTCCTGGTGGCGCCGGGTGAGCTAGAGACGTTCTGCCAAGTCGTGCAGGAGGGCATGGCCTCGGGAGTTCCCGTCGTTGCGCCAGCCACCGGTGGACCACTCGATCTCGTGGTGCACGGCGAGACCGGACTCCTGTATCCCCCCGGTGATCGGCAGAAGCTCGAAAAGCTCGTCCGCAGAGTTGTGATGGACGAGGTTCTCGCCGCACGTTTGCGACGAAACGGACTGGAGCAGGTCTCCACGAAATCGTGGCTGGCCATCACGAATGAATTGCTCGGGCACTACTCCCACGTCACCGGACAAGCCCTCACCCCGGCCGCCTGACGTGGCCGTCATCGCCCACCTAGCGAACTTTTACACACCGACGAGCGGTGGTCTGCGTACGGCGATGGACGCCCTCATGCACGAGTATGCACGCGGCGGTCACGAGGTCCACACAATCGTTCCCGGCACTGAGGCTGCATCACAGACAACCGGAACTACGACGATCCACCACCTACCAAGCCGGCAACTTCCGGGCTCCGGTGGCTACCGGGTTATAACCTCGACGGAACAAGTGCGGGGTGTCCTACGCGAGATTCAGCCAGACTACGTCGAGTTGTCGGATCGGCTCACCCTGCTCGGCGCAGCTGACTGGGCTCGCGCGGCCGGCGTCCCCTCGTCGCTCATCGCTCATGAGCGCATCGACGGTGTGCTGCAAGCATTCATGCCGTTCCTGCCCCGACGGCGCCTCGCCGATCGGATGAACGCTTCCGCATTTGCGCGAGTCGACACAATTGTCTGCACCACACATTTCGCGGCCGAGGAGTTCGATCGAATCGGCCTACCGACCACGCAGGTGCCGCTCGGCGTCGACCTCCAGACGTTCAACCCGGCGCAGCGCTCCGCTGCGGCACGTGGAAGGTACGCGGAACAGGTGCTATTGGTCCTCGCCAGCCGACTGTCCAGAGAGAAGCGCCCTGCGTTCGCCGTCGACGTCCTCGACGCCTGCCTTCGCCGCGGCATGGACTGCCGGCTGCTCGTTCTGGGCAAGGGACCGTTGACCGAACGGATGGTGGCACTGTCCAAGCATCGGCCGATGACCGTTCTGGGTCACATCGCGTCCCGAATCGAGATGGCCCAGTTCCTCGCAAGCGCGGATGCCGTCCTCGCCCCAGGCCCGATCGAGACCTTCGGTCTGGCAGCACTGGAGTCGCTCGCCTGCGGTACTCCTGTCCTCTGCAATGAGGCATCGGCGATCCCCGAGGTCCTCGGGCCGGATGCAGGGTTCGCACGCCCCTTGGATCCCGAACTCTGGGCGAACTGCATCGAAACCACGATCAACGATGCCGCCGACGTCCGAGCTCATTCTCGGAGGAGAGCCGAGGAGTTTCCTTGGAGTCGGACGGCGACCTCCCTGCTGCAAGTTTCCGGGATTACGGAGACCACGACCTCAGACGCGCCACTTGGCGTTGAGTCCTTGGAGGTCGGGTGACGGTTGTGGTAGCGGTCGGCGACAGCATCGCCTTCGGTGTGGGCGATGTCGACACCACCTGCGGCCCACAGGCGTGGTCCGGAAGAGTGAGTCGGCTTATTAGCGCCGTGAACGTCAACCTCGGGATGACAGGGGCCGTCCTTCGTGACCTTGAGTCACGGGTTCCCGAGGTGCTCGCGCAGGGTCCCGACTTCGTGCTGGTGAGCATCGGCGGGAACGACATCGTGCGCGGTTCGTTCGACCGGGAGGAGTTCGGCAATCGACTAGTCGCCTGCCTGGCCTCCTTCCGATCGGTTGGCGCGGAGGTGGTCCTTCTCACGGTGCCGGATCTTTCGCGAATGGTTCAGATGCCCGGTTTCATGGGACGCGCGTTGCACGCCCGCACCCACGCGGTCAACGCCGCACTCGTGTCGGCCGCCGAGAGGACCTCGACAATTATCGTGGACCGTTGGCATGACCCCCAGACCTATCACCACACGCACCTGCACGTGGATCGCACGCATCCTTCGTCAGCAGGTTTTCAGTACCTTGCCCATTGCACGCTCGCGGCACTGGGGTTCGGCGTGGTCCTCGCCCCGATAGCGGAGGTCCCTGCCCCACGCCGCAGGGCAATTTGGATGGCCACTTCGGGTCTCTCCTGGCTGATTCGCCGATTTCCGCTCGTGGTGCGCAATGTCGTGACGCTCCTGCGTGCTCGCCCCCAACGCGGACGCGAGTGCACGCGATGTGACGCCTTGTCTGGAGGCCACCAATGGGTGCCAATGGCATCGACTCGTCCCTCGACCAACCGCCCGGCCTTCGCCAGCAGCGCGCCTTCGTAGGCTCACCCGCTGATGCGGATGAGCTTCCGGTTCAGGAACTCTTCGATACCAAGGGTGCCGAGCTCACGGCCGAAGCCCGACCGCTTGGTGCCGCCGAACGGCAGTTCTGGCGCATCAAGGCCAACCCCGTTGATGAAGACCATGCCCGTGTCGAGGGCGTTCGCGACACGCAGTGCCTGCGCCTCATCGGTCGTGAAGACATAGGAGCCAAGACCGTAAGGAGTGTCATTGGCAATGCGAATCGCGTCGGCTTCGTCCGTGGCGCGAAAGACCTGAGCCACAGGACCGAACAGCTCCTCGTAGTACACCGGATTGTCAGGAGCGACATCGCTGAGCACTGCCGGCGGGAAGAAGGCCCCGTTGCGCTCACCCGACGTTGCCAGCGTGGCACCGTTGGCCACCGCACGCGAGACCTGGTCCGCGAGGATCTCCGCAGCGCGCTCTGAGCTGAGCGGAGTGCCGAGGTCGAGAACGAGCATCCGTGCCTTGAATCGCTCAACGAAGTCGTCATACAGCCCGTCGATGACAACCATCCGCTTTGCCGCATTGCACGCCTGCCCCGTGTTGTCCGTTCGTCCCGTGATTGCCGCGTCAACCGTGGCATCGAGGTCGTCTGAACTCAGCACGATGAACGGGTCCGAGCCGCCGAGCTCGAGGACACACTTCTTCAGGTTGCGGCCAGCGATCTCCGCAACGGCGGCACCGGCCCGCTCGGAGCCGGTAAGCGAGACCCCGCGGATCGCCGGGTCGGCGATGATGGTGGCGATCTGCTCGTTGGTCGCATAGACATTGACGTAGACGCCATCGGGCACACCGGCCTCGGCGAAGATCGCCGCGATGACCGCAGCCGACTCCGGGCACTGTGGGGCATGCTTAAGCAGAACTGTGTTACCAGCAACGAGATTCGGAGCTGCGAACCTCGCGACCTGATAGGCGGGGAAATTCCAGGGCATGATCCCGAGCAGCGCGCCGACCGACGATGGCCGGATGAATGCCGACCCCTCTCCGCCCGCGAGTTCAACTGGCTTATCGGCGAGCAGAGCCTCCGCGTTATCGGCGTAGTAGGCGTAGATCGACCCGGAGAACTCGACCTCCCCGGTCGCGTCGGCGAGGGGCTTGCCCATCTCCCGCACGATGATCGCGCCCAGTTCCGCAGCCCGCTCCTCATGGAGCTCACCAATCCGTCGCACGATGGACGCGCGATCAGCGATCGAAAGTACCGACCAAGCCGCATGGGAGGTCGCCACCGAGTCGACCGCGGTTCGGATATCGGCGTCCGATGCCGTCGGGTAGCTCTTCACGCGCTCGCCCGTGCTGGGATCGACGACCTCGTACATGCTCATGGCTCTCCCTGTTGTGTTTCGATCACGGCCGCCAGTGGCCATGACATGCATCGTTCACGTCAGTTCTCAACCGGTCAAGTCAAGGGATGAGGCCAGGCCACGGGCTCTCCTGCGCCCTAGCCTCAATGAGCCGGTTGTGGCCGGTGAAGAACTGGTAGTAGAACCAGATCGCCAGCGGGATCCCGACGAGCAGGCCGCATACGGTGAGGCTGACGACATTCGACAAGACGGCCAGGGTTACGAGCAGGCCAGCCGAAGGGAGCATTGCCCTAGCTGTCAAGGGGGCCGCTGCATCCCGGTCCTTGATGACCTCGTTGATGAGCAGAGCCTCGAGCACGATCGCCGCAGTGATCGCGAGCAAGCCGAGGAACCCGGTCAGCAGGGTAAGGACGATGGCAGCACCGACAGCGATCACCGTTCCCCAAAAATACTGCTCGAGGTTGGCTCCGGCTCGCCCGGACAGGGTTCGATACATCCGCATCGCCTTATAGAGCCACACCATAAAGTAAATGCCCAAGGTGATGGTGCTCAGGAACGTCACCATGCCGACGTCAACCCGCCCGAGCTCCAGCATGGAACCGGTGGGAGTGTCAGCCCTGACGGGCAAACGATCCGAAGGATCGGGAACCCCGTTGGGCGTCACGACGAAGCCGCCCGCCAACGACCCTGAACCCGCGGATGCATCGGGCTGCGCGGGCTGCTCCGCCCCGCAGGACATGCAGAATTGGGGGGAAGAACCCTGAAGTTCCTTGCCGCATGTCGGACAGAACACGGTGACCCCCTCGATTCCTTTTCACCACTTCATTGCCCATTCACTATACGACCCCTTCAGCACCAGCGGACCGAAGTCAAGATGTTCACAGGGACTTCGATTCGCTCACACCGCCTTTCGGGACACTTCACAACAGCCGGCTCGTGGTGGGCGCCCGTCTCCTGCTAGACTTAGTCCGAATTTTGACTCAGTACACAACCGATCGACATCCCGTTCCTTGAGCACCAAACAACACCCCCGCGCGGAACCGACTTGGGAGTCCAATGACTGACGGAGCCGATGTGCTGCGGGCGCATGGGGTGCAGATCACGGCGCAGCGTCTGGCCGTCCTGCATGCAGTCTCCGCGAACCCCCATGCCAGCGCCGACGACCTCGCAAATGCCGTTCGCACCAGCATCGGCGCCATCTCTCGCCAGTCGGTCTATGACACTCTGGCTCTCATGGTGGGTGTCGGCCTCGTTCGCCGCATTCAGCCAACCGGCTCCCCTGCCCGATTCGAGGACCGCGTTGCAGACAACCACCACCATGTGGTCTGCCGGGGCTGCGGCGATGTCGTTGACGTCGACTGCGCCGTCGGCGACGCACCCTGCCTCACCGCGGCAGACGATCAGGGCTACCTCATCGACGAGGCCGAGGTTTGCTACTGGGGGCGCTGCCCCGCCTGCCAGTCCGAGTCGGTCGAGCGCCCGGTGGCAACGAAGCTCCTCCCCGCGAATACTTGAAGACAGCAACCGCACACCCACCTGAAGGAGAACAGCACATGTCAGAACTAGCGAGCTGCCCCGTCGTGCACCGCGGCGCTGAAGGAACAAGCAACAGCGATTGGTGGCCAAATCGGCTGAACCTTCGCATCCTGAGGCAGAACGCCCCGCAGTCCGATCCGATGGATGCGGGCTTCAACTACGCCACCGCGTTCAACGGCCTCGACCTTGCAGCCGTCAAGGCTGACCTTCGGGCAGTCATGACCGACTCCCAGGTGTGGTGGCCGGCAGATTATGGCCACTACGGCCCCTTCTTCGTGCGCATGACCTGGCACAGCGCCGGCACCTATCGCACGAGCGATGGCCGCGGCGGCGGCGGCGCTGGCATGCAGCGCTTCGCCCCCCTCAACAGCTGGCCAGACAACGTCAACCTCGACAAGGCCCGCCGCCTGCTGTGGCCGGTCAAGGCCAAGTACGGCAATGCACTCTCCTGGGCCGACCTCATGATCCTCACCGGTAACGTCGCGATGGAGTCAATGGGCTTCGAGACCTTCGGTTTCGGTGGCGGCCGCGCCGATGTCTGGGAGGCGGACGAGACCTACTGGGGCACCGAGGCCGAGTGGCTGGCCGATGCCCGCTACACCGGCGATCGCGATCTCGCGAACCCGCTCGCAGCCGTTCAGATGGGCCTCATCTACGTCAATCCTGAAGGCCCCAACGGCAACCCGGATCCGCTGGCCTCTGCCCGCGATATTCGCGAGACCTTTGCCCGCAT
>CAMDKQ010000146.1 GCA_945901095.1 Bifidobacterium breve | reverse complement strand
CCGGTTTCCGCCTTCACGGTCTCACCGGCACCCATCGTGATCCTCGCAACAGCAAAGGCTGGCGCGTGACGCACATCAATCTTCATTTTTGTACCTTTCAGTTCTCGACAGAATCAAGTTCGAGCCAAACGAGGGCTTGAAAATCTCGTCGGCCAAGCCGCCAACCTTCAGCGGTTTCACCATGATAGCCAGTGGCCAGCGACACGGGGAGAATGCCTTGGTACTGCGCTGAAATGGGGGCCTACTACCCCATTTCATGCGCGAGTCTTCACGAGGTGTCGAGCGAGGGTTGCTCAGTGAACTAGGGAGCGTCCAAAATTTATGGCGAGGCTGCTATCGCGGCGCGAAGACGACGGAGGGAACCGAGCCATGCCTGCACCGAGAACGGTCACGACACTGATGGTGTCCATTGCCGCGGCGGGAGTGCTGGTCCTTGCGGGGTGTGGCTCCGGCACGACGGCCTCAACGCCGACCGCAGCCACGTCAGCGGCAGCGCCAGTGCCGGAGGTATCGTCCGCGGCACCGGCCCCTTCGGCCCCCATGTCATCAGCACCAGCCGAGGCACCTGCCGAGGTCGTGGTAGCGACGTGGACATGTGTGAGGGATGGCGACGAGGTGACGTGTACCTGTGAGGGGTCTGAAGTCGATTGCAAGTCGGCCGTCACCGAACCCAGTACGGTCAAGGGCGCTGCTGGGACAGTCAAGTGGTTCAACTCAGATAAGGGCTTCGGATTCATCACACCTGCCGATGGAGGACGAGATGTCTTCGTGCACATCTCGGCGGTTGAGGCTGCGGGGATACGTACGATGGATGAAGGTCAGGCGATCACTTACGAGTTGGCACGGGACAAGAATGGCAAGTTTATGGCTTGGAATCTTAGGGAGTGGTAGTTCGGTCGTGGGTGAAGGGTTATCGGGGGGCACCCCTTTCGGAGGTACGACCGACCAGAAGAGGCGCGCCCCTGGTGACCTTCGGGAGCACGTTGGCGGTGTGGCGGTTGCTCGCCCGTGTCTTTGACCCGTCCGATTTCATGAGGTCGCTCACCCGAACAGTGCTGGCTGACGCGACAACGCTGCAGCCCACACGAAGTCGATGGAGTCTTGTGCGGCGACCCTCATGGAGCCTTGGTGATGAGTCCGTGTTGGACGATGGCTTCGCGGTCGTTGCCTTCTGACGTTGCGGCCACCGGACCGTTTCCCGCCTTCACCGTCTTGCCGGCACCCATCGTGATCCTCGCAAGAGCAATTCCCCGGTCTCGTCCATCATCTGACTGCCCTCGAACGTTCATCAAAGTCCTAGATGAAGCCGCAGCGCGCGGTCGACGTGCGCCATGTCCGATGCCCGCACCACTCCCACATGCCGGGTCGCGCGCGTGACCGCCACGGATCTCACCTGCTCGGCCTGCGCCTTCGACTCACGCGTGAGTCCGGTGGCCTGCGGTGCCAGCAGGACTTGAAAGGAGTAGACGGTGGAGGTGTTCGTGGTGAGCGGAACGATCGTCACGACCCCGCTACCGCGTCGAGCGGCCGCCTGATTGGCGCCGTCGTTGCTCACGATAATCGCCGGACGAACCTTGTTGTCCTCTGCGCCGCGGACGGGGTCAAGATCGAAGAGCCAGATGTCGCCCCGCCTCACGCGCGTCCGAGTCCGTCATCTGACGCGGTGTCCCAGACTGCGACTTCGCCCGTGTCATGCCACTCATTGAAGGCTCGCTCGTAGTCATCGGCAAGGTCGGCCGCCTTGAGCATCGCTATCGCTTGATGCACGACCGCAGACCGAGAGTTCATACCTGCGCGATCCGCGAAGACGTCGAGAAAGTCAACGTCTTCATCAGGAAGGCTGATGCTCAATTTCATACGATCATGCTACTAAAGTCATACTCTGGTGGGATCAACTCATCAGCACTCAGTTTGCTCACGCCCAGCGCCTCGATACGTTGACGCGCGAAACAACTGCCGTCGTTTTGCTCGCTCTCGAGAGGCGCCCCAAAATGGACACATACATGGCTCGGCTCGATATGGGAAGGGCAATCACATGAAGGGCATGACGATCGCAGCTGCCGTGACCATGGTGCTCGCCGCACTGATCGGCCTCTCGCCACTCTTGATCTTGCTCTCAGGCGCCGCCGGATCCGAATTCGGGCAGGTCGGCTGGGTCTTCATGTTCTTCACCATTCCCGTTGGCTTGCTCGTGAGTCTCGTTGCCTTCGGCCTCGCGATCGCTGTGTCGATCATCGGCATCTCGCGCGCCAAGAACAGGAGCACTCCGCGGATGCTCATCGCCATCGGCGCACTTGTGCTCATGGTCCTGTCGCTCGGTGGGGTCACCGTTTTGCTTGCAACGTATGGCATGTCGATCGATCTGAACCTCATCGCGATCTTCTGTCTTCTGGGTCTGGCCGGCATCGGCCTTGGCGTCGTGACCGGGTTTATCGCCCCGGCTCGCGAACCCAGGATCGAGACGGTCACCTCCTGAGCAGGCTAGGCATCGACTACCAGCGCGGCAGGGCCTTGCCCGGGTTCAGGATTCCTTCAGGATCCCACGCCGCCTTGATCCGCGAGTGGAGGTCGATCGCGACGGGGTCGAGCTCCTCGGCCAGATGCTTGCGCTTCAAGGTGCCAACGCCATGCTCACCTGTGACCGTCCCGCCGACGAGCAGGGCAATATCAACGATCTCGTCGAACGCGACCATGGCCCGCACGTACGCCGCCTCGTCGCCGCGCGGAACGACGATGGTCGGATGCAGGTTGCCGTCGCCTGCATGGCCGAAGGTGCCAATGAGAACGTCATTGCGGGCCGACACCTCGGTGATCATCTGCATGGCCCGGGCGAGTTCTGACCTCGGCACCGCAATGTCGTCGAGCAGCCAGTCGCCGATCGTCTCGAGCGCAGGGATCGCCATCCGGCGAGCACCGAGCAGCATCTCGGCCTGCTCCGGATCCTCCGACCGGTAGACCTCGGTCGCACCTGAGCGCTCGCAGATCTCAAGCAGCGCATCAGCTTCGGCGACACCGGCGTCGCCCGGGAGATCGGACTGCGCAATGAGGAGGGCCTCAGCAGAGGTATCAAGCCCCATCGGCCGCCAGTTCTCGACCGCCGTGATCGTCGCACGGTCCATGAGTTCGAGCATGCTCGGCGTCATTCGGGTCATGATGCCTTCGACGGCCCTACCCGCCGAGAACAGATCCGGGAAGACTGCGACCGCCGTGGTCGGGGTCGGAGGGAGCGGACGCAGCCGCAGGCGCGCCATCGTGACAATGCCGAGGGTTCCCTCGCTGCCCACCATGAGGCCAGCAAGGTCATAGCCCGCAACACCTTTCACTGTCCGGCGTCCGAGTCGGGTGATACGTCCGTCGGCGAGCACGACCTCCAGGCCGAGCACAGCATCGCGAGTCACCCCGTACTTCACGCAGCACAGGCCGCCCGCGTTCGTGTTGACGTTGCCACCGATCGAGCAGAAGTCCTTGCTCGCCGGGTCAGGTGCGTACCAAAGGCCTTGGCCAGCAACATAATCGCGCAGTTCGGTGTTGAAGATGCCCGGCTCGGTCTCGACATAGCCATTTGCGACGTCAACCTCGAGGACCTTGTTCATCTTCTCAACACACACGATGAGGGAGCCATCGACTGCATTCGAGCCCCCCGAGAGCCCCGATCCTGCCCCGCGGGGCACGACCGGAACACGATGCTTGTGAGCGGCCTTCATAACCGCCGAGACCTGCGCGGTCGTGCGAGGGAAGACAACTGCAAACGGCTCACCCACCTCGGACCCCGTCGAGCGGTCCTGCTTGTAGGTGGGTAGGCGGTCCGGATCGGTTACGACATCGCCATCGGCCAGCACCGCTGCACATGCGGCGAGCACTGCATCCTCATCAGTCACACGTGAACGGTAGTACGAAAGCACGTCGGCGCTGCTAACGTCCCCCCGTGACCACCAATTCCGCGACGACCGCCGCCCCGACAGCCGACCGGCCGTCACGCAGCTCGTTCGTTTTGCTCGCGCTCGTCACCGGCGCCATCGTCGCGAATGTCAATCTCGGAATCACCGGCGTCGCCCTGCCAACCATCGGCCGCGACCTCGGGGCCAGCCAAGACCAGCTCACGAACATCGCCGATGCCTTCGCGCTCGGCCTCGCATCGACCGTCTTGTATTTGGGTTCTGTCGGCGACCGCTACGGCCGCAAGCTCATGTTCATCCTCGGTTGCATCCTCACCATCCCGACCTCGATGATGGCTGCTTGGGCGCCGAGCGCCGAGTTCCTCACGCTGAGCCGGTTCCTGTGCGGGCTGGCCGCCGCGCTCCTCTTCCCGACCACCCTGTCTCTCATCGGCTCGCTTTTCCGTGGCGGCGCCCAGGTGAAGGCAATCGCCCTGTGGTCCGGCATCGGCGGCGGCGTCGCTGCAGTCGGCCCCCTCATTGGCGGGTGGATGCTAGAGAACTACTGGTGGGGCTCCATCTACCTCGTCACCCTCCCGCTCGACATCCTCGCCCTCGTGGTCGGCATCATCTTCCTGCCCTGGCACTCCGGCGAGGAGCGGTTCTCTATCGACCACATTGGCGGGATCCTCTCGGTGCTCGGCGTCGGCGGACTCGTCCTTTCGATCGAGAAGGCGAACGAGGGCATCACCCCCACGCTCATCGCCTGCCTCGCCGTGGCGGTGCTCGCGCTCATCGGGTTCTTCTGGCGCCAGACCCGAGCACCGCGCCCGCTCGTCGTCCTACCGCTGGCCAAGGCGCGCACCTTCTGGGTCTCCTTCCTCGCCGGCGCGATCACCTTCGGCTCGCTCATCGGCGCCATGTTCGTCGGGCAACAGTTCACGCAGAACGTCCTTGGCTACAACACCCTCACCGCCGCAGCGGTTGTGCTCCCTGCCGCCGTCATGACGGCGATCGGCGGACAGCTCGCCGGGCGGGTCATCACCCGATTCGGCTCGCGCGTCTCCTACATCATCGGCCTCGCTGCCGTGGCCCTCGCCTTCGCGGTCATGCTCGTCACCTGGCAGTCGGGCGCGCCTGTCGGTTGGATCCTCGGGGTCTACGCCCTGGTCGGCACCGGTGTCGGCTTCGCCGCTACGCCTGCCTCGCATTGCCTCATGTCGTCAGTTCCGTCAAGCAATGCTGGCATGGGTTCGGCGTTCCTCGATCTCACCCGCGACTTCGGCGGCGCGATCATGCAGGCCGTTATGGGAGGCCTGCTCGCGACTGCATACGCAGCGAGCCTCACAACCGCATTCGCCGGCCTGCCGGCTGATCAGGCAGACAAGCTCAGCGAGCAGGCAGCCGACCAGATCACCTCTTCATACTCGGGTGCCGAGCAGGTCGCAGCCTCATACCCGCAGGCTCCGGCGAGTGAACTCATGGCCGCCGCCGCACAGGCGTTTACCGATGGCAAGTCGCTCGCCATCGGCACAGCCCTCGCGCTCACGCTGATCGGGCTCCTGCTCGTCATCGTCGTATTCCCGCGCAAGGAACGCGAGATCGCCTACTACGAAACGATCCAGCAGTCCGCTTAACGGGAGCGCGGGCTAGAGCCGCGCGAGTAGGGCAGCGGCCAGCCGTGGAGCCGCAGTGTGGTCATGCTGGAAGAAGAGCGACGGCTCAGTCAGCTCAAGTTCGAGTACGACGGGTGCGCCGGACGCGTCAGGGATGAGGTCGACACGCGCGTACAGCACGCGGTTGAGGCCGCCTGGTATCGCGGCGAGCGCGGCGTCAGCAACCTCCCGCTCAGCCAACGACGCGGACCGTGGGGTGATCTCCTCGACGACATATAGGCCGGCGACCTTTTCGCCCTCGGTGTCGAGCCGGAGCATCTGTCCCTTGCAGACCGCGTGGGAGAACTCTCCGCCGATGAAGACGAGAGCGGTCTCGCCGATGGTGTCGACGGCCTCAAGATACGGCTGAACCATCACTGCCTCCCCTGCTGCTAGGAGTCTGCGTACGTGGAGGTCCGGCGCATCGCCCGAGGTTGCCGACGAGTAGCGCATGGTGTCGCGCGAGCCGGCAGATACGACCGGCTTTACGACGAACTCGGCAAACCCCGCGGGTGGCTCCCACGTGATTGCGTCGGACGAGGCTTGCGGCACCTCAACGAAGACTGTGGGCACAACCGGCACGCCAACGGCAGCGAGATCGGTGAGGTAGCGCTTGTCGGTGTTCCACTCGACGACGTCGGCCGGGTTCAGCAAAACGCTCACCGACGCAACATGACGAGTCCATCCAATGAACTCCTCGATCCGCCTCGAGTAGTCCCACGTCGCGCGTAGAACCACTGCATCGAACAAGGACCAATCGATGGACGGATCGTCCCAGACAGCCGGCTTCGCTTCAGCCCCCAGTTCCACGAGTGCATCGATGAACTTGCACTCGTCCTCGTCGAGGTCTGGCAGTTCCGCACAGGTGGCGATGGCGATGGCGAAGGGCATGTGGAAGACCCTACCCAGTGCCAGTCAGCCCCAACCTCGTCCGCTTCCGCTAGGCAGGCCGGACGAGCCCAGACGTCGGAGGGAAGAGCGAGTACGACGGGAAGTTGCCGAAGAGGGTCTCGTCGGAGCCGTCCGCGGGAACCGTGACGGCCTGGACGAGCAGGTCACCGCCGACGAACGCACCCTTCCAGGAAGCGCCCTTGCCGCCGAAGATCTCATCGCGATCCCCACGGGAACGAGGTGCGTTGATTCCGATCTTGAAGGCCTGCAACTCATCGCCAACCCGATGCGCGAACTCATGGTCATCGGTTGCGATAGAGCTCACAAGCGACCCGTTGCTCGCATTCATCGCGGCAAGGAACTCGGCCTCGGTGTCGACGATGACGATGGAGTCGAGCGGACCGAACGGCTCGCTGTGATGCAGCGCCCAAGATGTCGGCGGCTGGAGCACGCACGCAGGGGCGACATATGCGGAGGTGTCCTGGTGCGGCAGGAACTTGCCATCGCGCAGGGTGCGATGGACGATCGGGATACCGCCGCCGCGGACGGCATCGTCGAAGTTCTGGCGAAGCTCAGTTGCCTTCGCCGCGCTGATGACCGGTCCGAAGTCGAGCTCGGGGAAGGGCAGGTCTTCGCTCTCGACCGCGAGGGGGTTGCCGAAGCGCAGGCTCTCGACGACCGGAAGGTAAGCCTGCAGGAAGTCGGCGAACATGCTGCGCTGCACAACGAAGCGCGGGTAGGCGGTGCAGCGCTGCTTGCCGTACTCATAGCCCTTCTTCAGGTGGCCGGCGAGGAGGTCCCACTGCGAGAAGCCCCAGACGCCCCAGGTGTTGAGGCCTTCCTGTTCCAGGAAGTGGCGCCGGCCGGTGTCAGCCAGAGTCGTCGCTGCCTTACGTCCGTTCGCGCGACCGCCAACGAAAGCGAGCGCGCCGATGCCCTCGCCGCGGATGAGGATGTCGCCGAGCGACGAGCCCATGCCCGAGACGAGCGTGACCGGCAGGCCCTCGCGGCGCATGAGTGCGTGGGCGAGGGTGAGGCAGTGGAAGCCACCCTGGCTCGGGGTCTTCGCGATGACGGCGTTGCCGGCGAGCAGTTGCACGAGTTCGGCATGCACCTGCACGCTCATCGGGTAGTTCCAGCTCGCGATGTTGCTCACCGGGCCGGGCAGGGGCTTGCGGCCGGCAAGCTGACGATCAGACTCGGCGATATACCAGTCGACGCCATCAAGGGCACGGTCGACGTCGGCGCAGGCGAGCCGCCACGGCTTGCCGATCTCCCATACGAGGAGCAGGGCCAGCAGGTCGCGGTGCTCACGCATCGCAGCGACAGCCCGGCTCACCCGTTCGCGTCGCTCGTCAAGCCCGACCTTCACCCATTCAGCGTGCTCCCGCACGGCACCGTTGACCGCCTCGGCAGCCTCGTCATGGTTGATCCGCGGCGGGCCCTCGATCTCCATGCCGTCAACGGGGTTGCGGTGCTCTCCCGGGACTCCGGCACGCACCCACTCGCCGCCGATGAGGTTACGGATCCGGTCTGAATCAAAGGCCTCCGGGGCCACAGAGACGCACCGTGAGTAGGTCTCCGCCCATGACGTACCGGCCTTCATGACGTTACTCATTGGTGCTCCTCAACTGGTGTGGGTCAGCGTCGGCCGAATAGG
>CAMDKQ010000145.1 GCA_945901095.1 Bifidobacterium breve | reverse complement strand
CCCTCGCCTGGTGTCCGAGCGATGGTCCCCGAGGCCAACGACTCAGCGAGGGCAGACCAACTGAGCGCGTTGTGCGCCACATGGTCGGCGAGGATTCGCTGGCCACTGCGCCACACAAGCATGATGATGAGCGCGAGCCCGGCGAGGAGGACAGGCACCCACCCGCCGTCGAAAATCTTCGTGATGGTCGAGAGCAGAAACGCCATGTCCAGAATGAGGAATGCGGTGGTGAGGAGCCCCGCTTTGACCGCCGACCAGCCCCAGACGTCGCGAGCAACACGATGGAAGGCGATCGTGGTGACGGTCATCGTTCCGGCTATTGCAAGGACATATGCGGAGGCAAGTGATGTGGACGAGCCGAAGGCGACGACGAGCGCGATACTCGTGATGCCGAGCAGCCAATTCGCGATTGGCACGTAGATCTGGCCTTCGTGGGCGCTGCTCGTATGGCGGATGGTGAGACGGGGAAGCAAGCCGAGTTGAACGGCCTGACGCGAGAGTGAAAAGACGCCGGTGATGAGGGCCTGCGATGCGATGACTGTCGCAGCGGTCGAAAGGATCACCATGAACAGCGCGAAGGTGGGGTTCGGGGCAAGGGAGAAGAACGGATCCGCTGCCGCCGAAGGGTCTTTGATGACGACGGCTGCCTGCCCGAGGTAGCACAGCACCAGCGAGGGCGCGATGAGCACAGCCCAGGCGAGTCTGATGGGCCGGATGCCGAAATGACCCATGTCAGCGTAGAGAGCCTCGGCGCCGGTGACCGCGAGGATCACGACCGCGCCGATGGCGAACCCGAGTCCCGGGTTGGCAACGAGGTAGGCGATGCCGTAGGTGGGCGAGAGCGCGGCGATCACTGAAGGGTCGCCAATGATGTGCCAGATTCCGAGCCCGGCGATCACGACAAACCACAGCACCATGACGGGTCCGAAGACTCGGCCGATCTGATGGGTTCCGCGTGACTGCACTGCGAAGAGGGCCGCGAGTATGACCACCGTCAGCGGGACAGCCCAATGCTCAAGGCTGGGATTGACGATCGCGAGCCCCTCAGTGGCAGACAGCACGGAGATTGCTGGTGTCAGCGCACCGTCGCCGAAGAGGAGGGCGGTGCCGATGAGGATGAGGATGAGCAGGGCCATGCGGCGACCACCGGTCGCTAACCGAACCTTTTCGGGCAGGAGCGCGAGCAGGGCGAGGATGCCGCCCTCGCCGTGATTATCGGCTCGCATCACGAAGCGCAGATACTTGACGGACACGACGAGGATGAGCGCCCAAAAGATGAGCGACACGACCCCGAGCACCGCCTCACGACTGCTCCCGGAGACCGCGAGGGTCTGCTTCAGGGCATAAAGCGGGCTCGTGCCGATGTCGCCGAAGACCACTCCGGTGGCGGCGAGTGCAAGACCTGTCGTTGCGGTGAGCGTCTTCTTTTCGATCGAGGTCACGTCGGCATCTCCAAGGCTGTGGTGCTGGGATGACGATCGAACGGTGAAGTCTCCCATGGGCGCCGAGAATCGACTTTGGGCCTCCCAGTTGAGTGCCGAGGATCTGTGGACGAGATCAAACTGACGCGGCACCTCCTTTCGATGAGGAGGGGCCGCGTCGGCTGCGCGATGCGCTATAGATTCGTGACGAGAGTGTCGAGGAGCTCCTCGCTGCGATCGCCCGTGATCTCCCAGACCATCGCGCCGCCAAGGCCCTTCGCCTTGATGTAGTCGGCCTTGATCTTCATCGACTGGGCATCGTCGTAGCTGATCCATAGGCCGCGTGCCGGGTCGTACAGGTAGGGCACCTGCGCGTCCGCGTCCCAAAGCCGGGTCATGCTAAGCAGGTAGTTCGCCTTGATGTCGGAGAAGTCGAACACGCCCTTCTCCCACGTGCCGACCGAGGCGCTTGTGCCGCTCTGGTACAGCCCGCTGCTGGTGGGGGCAACGCCCTCCCAGCCCCGGCCATAGAACGGTACGCCCAGGACGAGCTTCGCTGCGGGGAAGCCGGCCTTGATGTAGGAGTCGACCGAGTCCTTGATGCTAAAGCCGGCTGCGGTGTCCTTCGGCCCCACGGACATGGGTGCGTTGTGACCCGTGATCGGATCCCATGACCCGTGGAAGTCATACGACATAAGGTTCATCCAGTCGAGAATGCCTCCGATCTTGGCTGACTCGAGGTTCGGGATGATCGACGGGCCCGCCGGGGCGGCAATGCTGAGGGAGTAGTCCCGGCCGTCCTTTGACTCCTGGGCGTTCAACGCTGCGCGGAACTCGGTGAGCAGGGCGGTGTAGTTCTGCTTGTCTGCCGCCGTGCCGGCATTCAGCCCGCCGGAGACCGGGTACTCCCAGTCGATGTCGACGCCGTCGAAGCCGTACTGCTTCATGAACGTGACGCACGATGACGTGAAGGCCTTGCGGGACAGGTCGCTGCCGGCGGCGGCTGCGAAGTTCTCGCTCCAGGTCCAGCCACCGATCGAGATCATCGTCTTGAGTCCCGGGTTCGCAGCCTTGAGCTTGGTCAGCTGGTTGAAGTTACCGCGCTGTGCGCCCTGATCCCACGTGTCACCAGCGAAGGCCTTGTCGATGTCGGCGTAGGAGTCGCCGAGCACGCATTGGCCGTTTTTGATGTTCGCAAAGGCGTAGTTGATGTGGGTGAGTTTCTCGCCCGGGATGTCAGACACCTGGAAGTTGCGGGCGTAGGTGGCCCAAGCAGGGTAGTAGGCGATGAGCTTGCGGGTGCCGTTGTAGGCACCCGGGAGCGGGACGTACGCCGACGTCGCGGTCGGGGTCGGCGTGGCAGTTGCTTTAGGTGTCGCGGGCGACACTGCGGTCTGACCAGCGATGGCGCAGGAGCCCACAGTCGAGGTGCAGGTTGCCGGTGCCAGATAGGTTCCGGTGTCGGTCATGCCCGCGATCGCGGATGCACCGGGTGCGAGCGAGCCGTTCCAGGAGCTGTTCGTCGCGGTGAGCACGCCGCCGGAGAGCTTCGCGGTGGCATTCCACATGCTGACGCTCGTCCCTGACCATGGCATCGAGACCGACCATCCGTTGATCGGCGTTGATCCGGTGTTCGTGACGGTCAGGTCGATGTTGCGCCCGGTTCCCCAGTCAGAGGTGACCTCGATGCCGACCGTGATCGTCGCTCTTGTTACGGGCGTGCCTGCCGCGGTGGGGATGGGCGTCGCCGTGGGCGAGATGACCGGTGTTGGGGTGGCGGTGATGGCTGGAGTGGCAGCGGAAGAGGGAGTCACGGTGCCAGCCGGGGTCTGCGAAATCCCGAGGATCCCGCAGGTGCCGGTGGGGATGGCGCAGGATGTCGGAACGAGCGAGCCGCCACGCGGTGCGCCGACGAATCCGAAGGTTGCAGTAGAGCCGGAGGCCAGTCCTGCGCTCCACGAGGGACCGCTGAAGCGGTAGCCACCCGAGACGGCCACTGAGGTCGCATCCCAGGCTGAGTTGATGCTGTTCGCATAGGGCACGGTCACTGACCACGGGTCGATGGCGCGGCCCGAGTTGTTCGTGACGCGCACGGACCCTTGGTAGCCGGTGCCCCAGTCCTGGGTGATGGTCCAGTCGACGGTGACGTCCGTCGTGGCCGCGGACGCACCAGACGGCAGGGCGACGACTGCGACGCCTACGGTGAGGGCGATGAGCGCCAGGCCGGCTACGACCTTGGCTCGGGTTCGATTCATCAGGTTTCTCCTTGTTCGGCTCTTGACTCGACCATCGAGGCAAAGTGACACTGTGTGACTATAAAGTAACACGGTGTTACAAAAGACTCAAGCTCAGGTCTACATTCGGGACTGTTGGGGCCAGGGGTTTTGTGACACGGAGTCACGTTCCACGTGCATTCCGCGTAGGGTCGGCGCATGGCTATCAAGCGGGGAGACGGGCGCCAGGCGCTCATCGAGGCGACTGCGTCAGTACTCAGCCGCGGCGATGACGTCCAGATCAAGGAGGTCGCGGCCAGCGTCGGCGTCTCCCACACCCTCGTCTACCGGCACTTTCCTGAGGGCGGCAAGGAGGAGATGGTTGCCGAGGCCTACGCCCACCTGTTCAAAGGCCTTGCCCAGTCGGACTTCGAACGACTGTTCACCGCGCTCGGTGACCCCGGCTCGGCACGCGACAGCATTAGGGACTTGGTCCTCGCTGTCCTGAGCCCAAGGCGGGCCGATGTCCGCTGGGCGCGCCTCGAGGCGCTGGCGCAGACGCGGGTCAATCCCTACGCTGCCGAGCGAATAGAGGGGGCGCGCCAGTCGCTCATCCAGGGGTTCGCGGCCCGCCTTCGCGAGATCGTGCCGAGTATCGATCCCGACGCCGCAGTCGGGCTTTCCCTCATCGCCCAGGCGCTGCCACTGGGGATAACCGCGATCGGCGGCCCGGGTCTCACACGCGAGCAGCGCGAGAGTGTTGCTGGTTTGTGGGCCGATGCCATGGTGTTCCTGCTCCAGGGTGCGACGCGAGGGTCCTCGACGACCGCCTGAGCCCGCTGCTGCGGCGCCCGTCCCACACGATCGGAACGGGATCGGGTAACCTGCGCTCAGCAACGAAGGCGTCCGTAGCTCAATGGATAGAGCTCCTGACTTCGGATCAGACGGTTGGGGGTTCGAGTCCCTCCGGGCGCACAGGCCTGTTCGGCTTTAGAGCACTATTGCGGCGCGCACCTCTTGGGGTAATCTGGCGCGTATCCGACATGGTGGCCTATGCAACCGTTCGGCTTTAGTGCATTATGGTGGCGCGGAACTCCCGAACATCCGGGTGCTTCGCCGGTGCCGGATTGGGTTTGCGTAGAGATTTGCTCCCTCCTTTATTGCGCGCCAACCGTAGTGCTCTAAAGCCGAACAGGGCGCACACGGGCGAGACTTCGCGTTCGTCGATCCGTCCTAGCGGGACGTTTGTCAACGGCACGAACATGACTTCCCACGGACGCAGGGTGACGTTGAAAAGACAGGCGCCCATGTGCAATTGGCTCGAATTGCAATCCTGGTCCCCTCGAGTTCCAGCTTGCCCGACCGATGACGCGCATGAGCGAAGAGCCGTTAAAGTATTCGTGATTTCATGATTCGCCGGGGAGGTCATTGGACCGCTGGGAGTGGGAGAACGTCATGGGTGCCAACATGGGTGCAGCAGTCGGTTCGGCCGCGGTGTGTGGGGTGCTCCTTCTTGCGGGTTGCGGATCGGGCACGGTGGCGTCAGCACCGACCGTTGCTGCCGCCGCGGATGCGGAGTGGGCGACGGTTGAGGAGTTGAACGCCTACTACGACTATGTTGCGCCGCTGTGTGCGGACCTTCCCCCGGCGACGGACCCCAAGGGTGCGTCGGTTGGAAGGAAGACAGAAATGGGGCTTTCGATCGGATAAGGGCCTCGTCTCGCCAGACCCATGAGCGCCCCTCGCGGTATGAGGTATACCTTTTAGCCGTGCTGAGGTCTCTTTCAAGAGTCACCGCTCTTGTCATCGCGCACTCGCTCGCCATTGCGCTAGCCGTGACGCTCCTCCTGAATGTTGGCGCCGCATTGGCGGCCGGTTCAGTAGAGCCCATCAAGGTTGCGGGCAACACGACACCTATCGTTGGTGTTGATTAGCGGCTACCGTCATTAGGAACGACGTCGTACTTCACGGCTGGTCCAGGTTTCGCAGATGAAATCGAGTCGTATCACGACTCCGGTGCGTACGCAGCGGGCCAGCAGGCTGTGGCCACGGCGGCGGGGCAGTTCCTCGGTCCCTGGCTTGCAAGTACGCGTGGGGACACGTCCGCTGCATTGTGTCGCCCGGCCGTCATTTTCGATATCGACGAGACGCTGATCACCGACTATGCGCTGTACGCTGCCAACGGATTCACGCTTCCCGACCGCATCTGGCGAACGTCGATCATCAAGTGCTCTTCTGGAGCGATCGCTTCTACGCGCGACCTCCTTCGGGCCGCACAGAAGGAGGGTGTGGCTGTTTTCCTCATCTCCGGACGCAAAGAATCTGCTCGAATCCCCACCGAAGCCTGCCTGCGCAAGCGCGGCGTCACCGGTTGGCAGGAGCTCATTCTCAAGTCGCCGGCAACTCAGTCACTGTCCAATGGTGCCTACAAAACCAAGGCACGCGCCGGTATTGAGGCACGGGGTTGGAGAATCGCCTTCACCATGGGAGACCAACTCAGCGACCTGACCGGTGGGCATGCTGCCCAAGGGTTCTTGCTCCCCAACCCCATGTATTACGTCGGATGATGGGGGCCGGCGCAGAACTGCAGTCGTGACGCATTTCTGAAGCGGGCGTTACAAGCGCTACTTCGCCATGACAGTGATCTGGAGAACGCCGACCGTCTCGTCATTCATGGTGTTCTGGGCACCCGGGGGCGAGGTGACGACAGTGACGGTGGTCTTGCCCGTTCGCTGTGCTGTGACGGTCCACGTGGTCTGGCCGGACACGCCGACCATGCCGTTGGCGTTGTCGGGGGCTGCGTAGACGCCCTTGGACACCTTGGCGATGGTTGCCCCTGATGTTGTGCAGCACCCACCATTCGCTGTCCACGAATAGCCGGTGGTCTTGTTTGTCGGGAGGATGATCTTCACTTTCTCGCCCGGAACCAGACGCACGCTGGCGGGCAGGTCACGGACGATGAGCGTGCCGTCAGACTTGGCGCTGGCGCTAGAACCGGTCATGACTGCTGCGCCGCTCATGAGTAGGACGGTAGAAGCTGCAACGAAGATTCGCCCTGCGCGTGATGTGATCATGAGCGCAGGTTATGTGGTTGGACGACTCCGGTCAAGCGGCGGGATGTTGGTGGCCACGGCGCATTTGCAGCCTACCCGTCGATGTAGGGGTTCCTCATGGTGGCGGTGAGCGGAGAAAAGACTCCCGCATAGCCGTCGCCTCCGTAGACCATGTAGTCGACTGTCGCGACGGTAAAGACAGTCTGGTCCTGCGCGATCGGGGTGCCATCGGCCGTCGTGACTGCTGTGATTCGGGAGCCGACGGCAAGGGTCGGGTCGAAGGTGAAGCGGAACCCGGAGATCTGCGGGAAACGCCCGGCTGTTGGCCAGCCTGATACCCCGTTCTCCAAGGCCCTCCACAGCGTTGCACCGGTCATCGTGGTCGTTGCGACCGTGTGTCCGAAGGGGAGGACTGTGATGACATCGCCGAGGGTCACGTCGTAGGGGCCGGTGCTGCCCGGGTTTGGACGACGCAGTGCTGGATTTGTGGGCTGGTAGCCGGCGCTGGGCAGCAGGTCACGGATGCCTCCGCCGTTGAGAATCGCGAAGTCGGTGCCGTACTTCGCCCGCACCGCGTCGGCTGCGAGGTCACCGAAGGCGGTTTCCCCGGCCCTCTCGACAGCAGGCGTGCCTCCGCGAGGGAATACCCCAGACACGGTGCCCACGACGACGTCCAGCTTGGGCCCGAGGGCTGCCCGGTACTTGGCTACGAGCGCAGCGGTGGCCGGGTCCCCGGAAATGCCGGCGACGCGTTCCTTCGTGACGAACTCGACGCTTGACCCGATCGAGGTGCCGGACGTGGTGTCGAGGCAAATGATGGTTCGTGAGTACATCTGCCCGGAGTTCGGCACTTCGACAACAGACGTTCCTCCGATGATCGACGCGTACTGCTGGTGGCTGTGCCCGCCGAAGACGGCATCGACTCCGGTGAGCGCGCTTGCCACACTGATGAGCTGGCCGGTGGCGACCCCGTTGATATTGGCGTCCCAGCCCTCATGAACGAGGGCGACGACAAGTTGAGCGCCTGCGGCACGGGCGTGGCGCACCCGTTGTTGCACCCGCTCGAGATTGGGTGAGATGACGATTTCCTTGGTTTGGCCGGCGCCGTACCTGAGGTTCCCCGGCATGACGAGTTCTGCGGTCTCGGGTGTGTTCAGCCCTACGAAACCGACCTTCACCCCTCCCTTGTCCTTCACGACATACTCGGTGGGGGCATTGACCTTGCCGGCGAGCGGTTTGAGGGTGCTGTAGTTGGAGGCGACCCAGGTGAATGTTGAGGCATCAATCATTTGGCGAAGGTGTGCAAGGGGACGATCGTGCTCATGGTTGCCGAAGGTCGACACGTCGACCTTCATGAGATCGAGCGCTTCGATTGTGGGCAGTTCGTTAAATTCGCTCGAGATGACCGGGGCACCGCCAATGTTGTCCCCCGCCGACACGGTGAAAGTGCTTTTCACCGTC
>CAMDKQ010000144.1 GCA_945901095.1 Bifidobacterium breve | reverse complement strand
GCGGAGAGAAATCAAGAGGAGTGGCTGAAGCGGATCGAGCATGACGGGGCGGTCACCACGATTGACAATGGGCTCGGCCTGTCGAATGGCCTCGCCTGGTCGTGCAATGGCACGCGCTTCTACAACATCGACTCCTTTCGCCACGTCGTTTGGGTGCGTGACTACGACCCCGCCACAGGTGCCGTCGGCGAGAGATCGGCGTTCGTCCATATTGAAGACGGCTACCCGGATGGCATGTGCAGCGACGCTGAGGATCACCTGTGGATCGCCGTCTATGGGCGTGGCGAGGTGAGGCGCTTCAGTCCCGACGGAAACCTCATAGCAGTCGTGCGTGTCGCAGCGCTCCAAACGACGAGTGTCGCCTTCGCCGGCCCTGAACGTGACGTCCTTGTCATCACAACGGCGGGTCGAGGGCTCACTCCCGAGGAGCTGATCAAACACCCGGACTCCGGACGGCTGTTCACCGCTCGGGTGGGTGTCCAAGGTGCGCATCCCTAGCCTCGCGGATGTCTGTCGCCACATTCGGCGAAGTGCACCTAAAGTTCAACCACCTAACGAAGGAGTGACGCCGTGTACCTGATGCGTATCGGAAACCAAGGCAGTGAGAAGCCGGTCGTCCGTATCGACGACGAAACCTATGTCGACGTCTCCGACCTCGCGACCGACTTCGACGAGGGGTTCTTCGGCAGCGGTGGCATCGACCGCATCAGGCCGACCGTCGAGCAGCGCGCGGCCGCCGGACAGGTGTCGCGATTCGCCGGTGAGCGGATTGGCGCACCCTTCGCGCGCCCGCATCAGATCCTCTGCATCGGGCTGAACTACAGCGACCACGCGGCCGAGACCGGTCAGACCGTGCCTGACGAGCCGATCCTGTTCACCAAGTCACCGAACACCCTCATTGGTCCGAATGACGATGTGCGCATCCCGCGGGGCTCGACCAAGACCGACTGGGAGGTTGAGCTCGGCATCGTGATCGGTAAGCGGGCCAGCTACCTTGACTCGCCGGACGAGGCCCGCGCAGCGATCGCTGGGTTCGTTGTCGTCAATGACGTAAGTGAGCGGGCCTTCCAGATGGAGCGCAGTGGCCAGTGGTCGAAGGGCAAGTCGGCCGAGACCTTCAACCCGGCGGGCCCGTGGCTCGTGACACCTGACGAGATTGCCGACGTGAACAGCCTTGGCATGTGGCTCGACGTCAGTGGAGTGCGTCGGCAAACAGGCTCGACCGCGACGATGGTCTTTGACGCCACCTTCATCGTGCAGTACCTCAGCCAGTTCCTCGTCCTCGAGCCGGGCGACCTCATCAACACGGGTACCCCTCCGGGCGTGGGCATTGGTTTCAAGCCGCCAGTGTTCCTGCAGCCCGGGGATGTCATGGAGCTCGGCATCGACGGTCTGGGCGCCCAGCGTCAGAACGTTCTCGCGCCGCGTTGACCCCGACGATGCGGGCCTTCGTCGTGACCGGCCCTGGCGAAGCGGCGGTGTACGAGGTGGAGGCCCCAGTTGCCGGCCCGGGCGAGGTGGTCGTCGACGTCCAGCGGGCTGGTGTCTGCGGCACTGATGTTGAGTTCTTCACCGGTCACATGCAATACCTCCACGATGGCCATGCGCAGTTCCCGATGCGGCTTGGGCACGAGTGGATGGGAACGGTGTCGGCAATCGGTGCGGGGGTCCATGCGTCCTGGCTCGGCCGGCGGGTGACTGGCGACACGATGCTGGGCTGCCAAACGTGCCTGCGGTGCCTCGGCGGACGACAGCACGTGTGTGATGCCCGAACCGAGATCGGGGTGCGCGGCGGTCAGCCTGGTGCGCTCGCCGAGCAGTTGGCCGTGCCTGCTTTCGCGCTGCATGGTCTACCCGACTCCATCGACGACGATGCGGGCGCGATCATCGAGCCGGCGGGGAATGCCCTTCGCTCCATTCAGGGCGCACTAGTCGGTCCGGGTGATCGCGTGCTCGTCCTCGGGGCCGGCACGATCGGGCTCCTCTGCGCGATGTTCGCCCGTGCTGATGGCGCCGAAGTCCACGTCATGGGTCGCTCTCCGCGGTCCCTTGACTTCGCTCGCAGCCTTGGCTTCGAGAGCAGTTGGACGCAGGATTCGCTTCCGCACCTTCCCTTCGACGCTGTGATCGACGCATCCAATGCGCCGGATCTTCCAGCCCTCGCGGTTGACCTCGTCGAGCCCGGGAAGCGGGTAGTCTTCGTCGGGCTCGCTGGAAGCCCCAGCCTTGTTGACACACGACGTCTCGCTCTCAAAGATGTGACGGCTGTGGGTGTGCTCAGTGCATCGCCGGGAATAGCCGACACCATCGAACGTTTCGCATCCGGTGCGGTTGATCCCAGGCCCCTCGTCTCGGCGACGGTCGGACTTGATGGTGTTGCCGCAGTGCTCGCAGGGGATCGCCCGGCGGGGGCCGGGCTCGGCCCGAAGACACTCGTCGATCCGCGAATCTGAAATGGGGGAATGCACATGACTGAGTTCGACGGACTGGTGGCGCTCGTGACCGGTGGCGCGAGTGGGCTCGGTGCCGCAACCGCATCGCTGCTCCTCGAACGCGGAGCGCGGGTCGCCGTCCTTGATCGCAGCATTGATGGGGCACCCTCCGGAGTGATGGCGGTCCAATGCGACGTCACCGACGCAGCGAGCGTCGATGAGGCGGTTGGCGAGGTCGCCGCTGAGTTCGGTGGCATCGATATTGTCGTGAACAATGCGGGCATCGGAGCAGCGGGCGACGTCGCGGCGAATGACGATGCCGAGTGGATGCGCGTGCTCGACGTCAACGTCATTGGGATGGCGCGCGTGTCGAGGGCGGCCCTGCCGCACCTGCGGCTGTCGCAGCACGCGGTCATCATCAATACCTGCTCAGCCGTCGCGTTCGTCGGTGTGCCGTCACGTGCCCTCTACAGCGCGACCAAGGGAGCAGTGGCCGCTCTGACGCTCGCCATGGCTGCAGACCACGTCGCCGAGGGCATCCGGGTAAACGCGGTGGCCCCAGGCACGGCCGACACGCCATGGGTGGCCCGCATTCTCGAATCGGCACCTTCGCCGGACGAGGCTGCCGCCGCGCTCAAGGCACGACAGCCACTGGGCCGACTCGTCACGGCACCCGAGGTCGCGCACGCGATCTGCTCGCTCGCCTCGCCGGCCGCATCGTCCACGACCGGAGCGATCCTGCACGTCGACGGCGGCATGACCACCCTGCGCGTCCCGCCGCGCGCGTAATCACCCCCGCACTCACCCCTGCGCTCACCCCTGCAACGCGAACATGCGCATTACTGTCGTGAAACCGCCGGCCTAGCGAGGTTTCACGACAGTAATGCGCATGTTCGGTGCTGCGCGGCCCGCACTAGCGGACGGTATAGGTCCTGCCGATGGTGAATGCAGCCCACTGCCCCGGCACTGACGGAGCCGAGCCCGTCACTTGGCACGAACCCTTCTTCACGAGCGTCACCTTGACGTTCCCACCGGCTCGCTTGATCTTGCAGGACTTGCCACCCGAGGTGACCGACCAGTTCACGGACTGTCCGAGGTTGGTCTTCGCCGTGACCGGAGCGAGCAGCAACGTCGCTCCAACTCGGTAAACGCCCGACGATGCCGGATTCACGGAAGCGCTCTGGGTGCCCACACCGGTGACGACCTGATACGTCTGGTTGGTTGGGGCGTAGCCATTGCCACCTGGAGTGGATGCGGTGAGGGTGCAGGGCCCGCCGACGCCGTTCACGCTGAGCGTGTTGCCGCTCATGCTGCATGGCCCGACGACAGAGAGGGTCACGGGAAGGCCGGACGCACTTGAGACGCCAAATTGAACGGTCGCGCCATTGGCGAGTCCCTGCGTGGACCCGACGGGCCACGGGCCCGCTGCGCCTGCCGGGTTCAGGGTGATGACGTCGGCCTTGAGCGGCTGGGTGACCGTGACGCCGTTCGTCGCCGTGGCACCGGTGACCCCACCGCCCCCGCTGTAGACGGCCTTGAGGGTGAAATTTCCCGTGGAGGCGGGTACCCAGGTGATGGTGGCGACGCCGTTCGCGACGTTCGCTGATCCGAGGGCTGAGCCGTTGGCGGAAAAGGCGACTGAGCCGGTGCCGTTCGGCGGGTTCACCTTGGCAGTCAACTGCGCTGGCGAGCCGACGAAGTTGGACTGGGGGGCCACGAGGGAGAGTGAACTCGCAGCGGCGGACACCTTGATCGAGTCAGACCCGCTTT
Organism: Bifidobacterium breve; assembly: GCA_945901095.1. GTDB lineage: Bacteria > Actinomycetota > Actinomycetes > S36-B12 > S36-B12 > WLND01. Next base: position 3,950 of record CAMDKQ010000144.1, on the reverse strand, counting down.
TGCCCGACGCCGTGGCGTTGGAGTCGCCGTTGTAGACGACGTAGAGGTAGATCGTTCCAGCGGCTGCCGGGGTCGTGTAGGCGACGGACGTACGGCCGCTGCCGTCGAGGTTTCCGGAGCCGATCGCGCTGCCGTTCGACGTGTAGAAGGTGACCGAGCCAGTTGGGACGTATGAGCCGACCTTGGCGCGCACCTGCGCGGCGAGGGTGACCTGCGTTGAGGTTCCGGCTGATCCGGGGGTCGTGATCGAAGCCGAGGTGCTCACTGACGAGATGGAGACGGAGGTGGTGTCACTCGTGCCGTCGTCGAAGGTCGCGGTGATGTTCGTCGAAGGCGACGCTGTCTGAGGAGTCCAGTTGATCGTCGCCGTCGTGCCGCGCTGACCACCGACAGTGTCCGTCCCGATTTGCGCGCCATTGGCAGTGAAGGTCACGGTGCCGACGCCTCCTCCAATGTCCTGCCCCGAGTCCTTGACTGTTGCCGAGATGGTCTGTGACACCCCGACCGTGCCGTTGCGAGCGCTCAGGGTGACGGTGAGGGTGGCAGCATCAGCAGGTGCCGCTGAGATCAGCGAGGCAGCGACGACGGTAATCGCCGAGATGAGTGAGAGAATGCGCTTCACTGTGGGCCCTTCGCAGTTCACCGAGGTGATGGGTAGCCCTCTCGGTAAGGGCGTTGAAGCAGACCTTACATTCACGGTGGTTCGTGAGTGGATTACGTGGTGGCAATCCGGAGTGGGTCTCCGACAGTAACGCGGCCCGACGTCAGCGTTGTCGCGTACACCCCGAAGTTGAACCCCGTGCCAAAGATGGATTGCTGACGTCCCCGATAGCCGCCAATGAGGGTGAGGGTGCGAAGGTCGATCTCGCCTGACGAGGGATTACGGGTCGTGCCAGCACAACGCTGGACCGGGCCACCGCCAACAATGACCGCTTCACCGACGGTGATGACGCGGCCGTCCCACGTGTCCTCCTCGTGAGGGGCTGCCCCGTCAAACTCAATGAGCATCCGAAAGCGCCGACTATCAACGTGGTCGAGCCCGGCGTGTCGGGCGAGTTCGGCGGTTGAGGCCTCACCGAGAAGGGTGAGCGGTTCGACGTCGCGCCCGCCGTTCGAGTCGTCAGCTTTGATTAGGCGAAGGGGTTGACCGGCGAGATCGGAGAACACCTGCCCCCACTCCCCCTCGACAACTCGCCCCCGAGCTTGCCGAAATTCAAAGAAATTTGCGTCATGGGGGGCGCCGAGGCTTATGCCGCTGGTGAAGACCACGTCGCCTGAGTTATTGATTGACAGAACCTGATGATCGGCGTCCCACGTCGCCGTGAGGCCGACGAGCGCTCCGGTCTTTGTGATCGAGACGAGTCGGTCGTCTGCGCTGACGAGGTAGAACGCCCGGTCGCCGAGCGCTCCGGTGTCGGTGACGTCGATCGAAGGGGGGTGGCTGAGAGCCAGCCCCTTGATCGGCGTCACCGACAGGCGGGTGACATGCATTGTCACGGAGTTCCCGTTACCGGATTGCGCGATCTAGGAAGCGTCGGTGTCGACGATGAAGGCGCCCTTCTTATCGACCTCGAGGATGTACACGGGGACCTTGGTGCGGTTTCCGGTCTTCGGGCCGATTGTGATGGTGCCAGTTTGTCCCGCGAAACCCTTGGTGGCGAGCAACTTCTTCATCACTGCCGAGTAGTCGGTGGAGTTCGCCTTCGTCATCGCGGCGAAGAGGACGTTTGCGGAGTCGTAGGTGAAGGTTCCCCACACGCCCGGCTGCGCCTTGAATGCCTTCTTGTAGGCGGTGACGTAGGACGACGCATCGGGCATCTGCGCGGCTTCGGGCACCCCGCTGAAGCGGCAGTTCTGGGATGCCGGGATGCCAGCGCCAGTGACGAACGCGGGATCGACATTGCCGAGGCCCATGAAGCAGTGAGCGGAGGTCTTCGAGGCGGCGATTGCCGTCGCGATCTTGCTGCCCTCTGGGTAGTAGGTGCTCACGTAGAGGATGTTCGGGGAGAGGGCGAGGGCTGACGCCACCGTGGCGGTGTAGTCGGTCTGACCGGGTGTCACGGGGATGCTGGTGACGGCGGCGCCGTCACCGCAGACCATGGCCTTGCCCATTCGCTCCGCCATGCCTGCGGTGTAGGCGGATGGGTCGACGAGCATGACGACCTTCGGGCAGCCGGAGTAGCCGTACCCGTTCTTCAGGTAGTTCACCTCGATCGGCGAGATCTGGCTGTTCTTCGGCTGAACGGTGATGCCCTGACCGGTGGTGGCGTCGGTGGACGTGAGCTGGACGGGGACGATCTTGTTCGACACGTAGAACGGCAGGTTGACGAGGCCGACCGAGGAGTTGTACGGGCCGACAATGGCGACTGCGCCCGCGGCCTTGACCTTCTGCGCAACAGAAAGAGCGAGATCCGGATTTGCCTGATCGTCAGCCTTGACGAGCTTCACCTGGCGACCGAGCACGCCGCCCTTAGCGTTCACCTGGTCGACGGCGAGCTTCACGCCGCGGTACATGTCGATGCCGTTTTCAGACTGCGAGCCGGTGAGAGGGGCCTCGATGGCGATCACGATGGGCGTGGTGGGGGCCGCGGAGGCTGTGGGTGCGAGTGCGATGCCGCTGGCAAGCAGGATGGCGGTGACTGGAAGGAGGCGAATAGCGCCGTTGGATTTCATGCCGCACAGACTATCGTTCATTCAGCTTTCGGCGGGTTGTGCGTCCCCTGCCTAGACTGGAATTTGGGTCTAGGACGACGTTGTCCCTCTCGGAAGCCAAGGCCCGGCTTTCCGAGATTGCCGAAGAGGTTGATCGCACCCATGAACGGGTCCACGTGACTCGTACCGGTACTGACCGATCGGCAGCCATCATGCTGCCTCAACCCTTACCGGTATGCCGTTGAGTACGGCAGTGCCGGAAAGTTCGTCAAGACCTCCCGCCGGAGTCAAGAGGTTGGCGTTGACTCCTGGCTGCTCCAGAGCTGTCGGTCCCCAGGTCCCCGGCACGAGGTGACCCCAGCCGTGGGGCAGGCTGACCACTCCGGGCGGTACGACGTCGGTGATCTCGACGATCGCGACGACGCTGGCAACCTCGCTCGTCACGGCTGCAGCACCTCCGTCGTCGAGCCCGAGTTTGGCTGCGTCCTCGGGATTGAGCCACAGGCTGCAGTGATTCGCCCCTTTGGCGAGCAGTGGGATGTTGTGCATCCAGGAGTTGTTGCTCCGCAACGACCTTCGGCCCACAAGGAGCAATCTGTCATCGGATTCGGTACCGGCGTGCTGTAGCACCTCCGCCATGCGAGCCGCCTCGGCGATGAGTTGCGGTGGGGCGAGTTCAATTGCCCCGCTCGGAGTGCGCAGGACTTCGGGGAGTCGCGGCTTGAGCGGGCCGAGGTCGATGCCATGCGGAGCCGCCTCGAGCGTGGCCAGGGTGAGTCCTTCGGGGTCGGAACCGAATCCATCGCCGTAAGGGCCGGACCTGATCATCAGGTCGAGGAGTCTTTCGACGCCGCGCCGGGGCGCGACCGCTGCAAGGAGGTCGGCAGGGGAGCGGCCGTAGGCGCGTGAGGCTTCCGACTTCGATGCGCGGGTGGCGACGTCCATCGCGACGAGATCATCCATCGATTCGTGGGCATCTGACTCGTAGGCATCGTTCGCACCCGTGTTGGGGTTGCCCCCTGCTGCAGCCAGACTGGCGAAGCGCAAGAGGATCTCGGCCTCGTCCATCTCGTCGGCGTGATCGTCATGGCGGAGGGCAACGGACGGCGGACTCCAATGGGCGATGTTCCGTACGGCGAGATTGGTGAAGGCAATGTCGTAGTGACCGCGGGCGAGTGACGATGGTGCTGGCAGTACGACGTGGGCGTGGCGCGTGGTTTCGGTCAGGTACGTGTCGATGCTCACCATGAAGTCGAGGGTGGCGAGGGCGGCGTCGAGTCGTCCGCCATCGGGAGTCG
>CAMDKQ010000143.1 GCA_945901095.1 Bifidobacterium breve | reverse complement strand
GATCCGCAGTGCGATGCAGACCACGGCTACACGGGGACCTCGAGCAACGATGACCTATCGGTGCGAGTCTCGGAGGTCGCCGACGGCGCCGAAGTCGTGGGCCAGGCCCTCGCTTTCGCGTCGGCACTCTCGCAGGCAACCGCAGCACGACTGCGCTAGCGGCAGGTCAGCCACGGAGCATGGCCCATCAGGCAGGACTCGTTGACGTCCTAGGCTCGGCGGCCGCTGGCCTAGGAGTACGCGGCTTCACCGACACCCTCGGTTTTGGCGACGTCCAGCACGCCGTCATCTGCCTTCTCGACGGACTTGGCTGGAGACTGCTGCAGGAGCATGGTGAGCATGCTCCGACGCTGATAGCGGCACCCGGTCGTTCGATCGACTCGGTCTTTCCGACCACGACCCCGTCTGCGCTCGGTTCGATTGGAACAGGGCTCCTCCCGGGAGCCCACGGTCTCGTTGGTGCCTCGTTTTACCTGCCGGAGACGGAGCAGGTGCTGTCGCCACTTCATTGGGATAACGCCACGTCGCCGATTGCAGTACAGCCCGAACCGACGATCTTCGAAGTGGTTGGACGTCAGGGTGTCATGGTGTCGAGCATCGGCCCGGCGGCTTACGGCGAGTCCGGTCTCACCCGTGCCGTCCTGCGAGGAGCGCAGTATCGGCCTGCCGAGGACATCGCCCAACGAGTTCGGGCACTTCAATCGGCGACGACGGGGGCAGGCCGGACGCTCACCTACGTCTACTGGGCCAAGATCGATCGTGTCGGCCACGCCAGCGGAGTGGGCAGTAAGGCGTGGCACCAAGCGGTGCGGTGCGCAGATGATCTCGTCGCTGAACTTCAGGCGATCCTGCCGCAGGACTCCGCGATGCTCGTCACCGCCGATCACGGGATGGTGAACTGCCCTCCCTCAAGTCGGATCGCCATTGAATCCCATCCCGACCTCCTTGCTGATGTCCTGATGATCGCGGGCGAGCCTCGGGTGCGGCATGTGTACGCGCGGCCCATGCACGTTGCCGATGTGGCGATACGGTGGGCGACGCGACTCGGCGACCGGGTGCGCGTCTTCACGAGGGATGAGATCTTGGCTGAAGGGCTCTACGGACCCACGGACGATCTGCTCGCCGAGCGGATCGGCGACGTTGTCGCAGTAGCGCAGGGAAGTACGTCACTCACGAGCCGTCGGGACACCCTCGTGTCGTCTCTTATCGGCCAGCATGGCGCCCTCACGGCCGCGGAGTGGGAGATCCCAGCGGTGATGTTCCGTGGCTGAACTTGTCTTCTATGCCGGGACCATGGACTGTGGAAAGTCGACGCTTGCGCTTCAAACCGACCACAACCACTCAACCCGGGGGCGCCGGGGCATGGTTTTCACCCGACTCGACCGAGCAGGGGAGTCGGTCCTCTCCAGCCGCCTTGGCCTTGAGGTACCCGCGATCGAGGTGACCGACGAACTCGACTTCCGGCAGTTCGTTGTCGAAACGTTGTCCGCAGGCGTTGCATTGGACTACCTCATCTGCGATGAGGCGCAGTTCTACTCCGCTGAGCAGGTCGAGCAACTCGCTGCTGTCGTTGACGACCTTCGCATTGATGTCTACGCCTTCGGAATCATGACCGACTTCAGGACGAGACTGTTCCCGGGATCGAGCCGCCTTGTTGAGTTGTCTGACCGAGTGCAGGTGCTTCAGGTCGAGGCCCTGTGCTGGTGCGGGGCTCGGGCAACACACAATGCCCGCACAGTCGGTGGAGTCATGGTTGTCGAAGGGGATCAGGTCGTGGTGGGCAATACCGGAGCAACGACCCCGTCAAGCGCGGTGGCCTACGAGGTGTTGTGCCGTCGTCACTATGGCGCGAGAAGGACTGCCGAGACAGCAGGTCAGGAGCACATGTCATCGCAGACCCTGCCATTCAACGTGCCGCTCGACTAGTTCTCGTCGCTCCTCGTCGCGCCGAACAGGATTTCATCCCAACTCGGTACGCTCGAACGACGCGATTTTGCCTTGGGTTTCGATTTACCGCCGGAATTCGGCGGTTCCTCGCGCGTTAACGCGACCGTTGGCTGATGCGCTACACCACGGGACTCGGCCGACGCCGAAGCAGACAGCCGTGCCCTCTGCTCACGCGCCTGCAGTTCACGGGTCTGCTGCTCGCGTAACTCATGCTCGCGCTCTCGCAGTTCATGTTCACGTCGCTGGTGCTCTCGTAGTTCGTGCTCTCGCAGTTCATGTTCACGTCGCTGGTGCTCAAGCTCTCGAAGTTCGTACTCGCGACGCTCCTGCTCGAGGAGACGTTCCTCTTGGTCAATCCCCGTCTCGACCTCGTCCCGGTCGAAGTCTGTGGCCTCTCGGTCGAAAAAGGGATCGGAGTCGAGCTCGGTGGAGGTTGGCAGGCTCACGAGGTGAGGTCGAGCTTCGCTGGGCGCAGTGAGGGGCTGCGGGTCATCGACGTCGTCAACCGGAGTCAGGGGAATGCGTGTACGGACCTCCCCGACTTGCTCGACACCCACCCCCATGAGCCTGCGGGCCGCCTCATCGATTGGGTGCAGGTTTCGGCCAGCATTGTCATAGGTCCACGATGCTTGAACCGGACCACGGGAGGTAGTGAACGATGCAATCACGACCCACTTGCCGTCATCCCGTCGCCGGGCATCCCACGTCACGGACGCGCGGATCATTCCCTCGTCCCACAGCACCCGGGCAACCGTGTCGGCGAGTGTGACGCCAACACCAGTCACGGCACCGCCGGATCGCCTTACTTCGACAGCCTGGGCGAGCTGAGCCACGTAGGCGCGCTCGGCGAGCAGTGGGCCTGCGTAGCGTTCGACCTTGGCGAGGGGCCAGCCGGTCTCCGCTGCGACTTCCTCCGCGGAGGATCCGGCACGAACACGCGCCTGAATCTCTTTGGGGCTCAGCGGTTCCAGGACATTCTCCAACCGTTTCGACGCTTCGGGATCAGTCGAGCGCAGCACGCCCCATGCGTGCCGCTCATAACGTATCGCGTTTGGTCCCTGAACCGGAGGACATCAGCGGGCGTCGTCGCGAAAGGCGCCGGGGGCTGGGCCCGCGATGGGGTCGGCGTTGAGGGGTGTACCTGGTGGGCCCTCGTGGTACGGCTGCACTGAGGCGATGAGGCGTCGACGGGTGCCGGCGATGACGAGGGCTGCGATGGCTGCCCCCGCAACGGGGAGGGTGAATGCCATCGTCGTGCCAGAGGCGTCGATAGCGATGCCCGCCAGCGCCGTCCCCGCGGAGAATCCGAGGGCCAAGCCCGAGTTGCTCCAGGTGAGTCCCTCCGTGAGGAGGTTTGCAGGGACGAGACGCTCGGCGAGCGAGAATCCTGAGATGAGGGCCGGGGCGACGGCCGCCCCTGAGAGGAAGGTCGCGACGGCAAGTGCAGGAACCGACCTAATGAATGGCATGGGAATGAGCACCACTGCGAGGACGAGGTAGCAGATCATCGCCTGGGTGGGCAGTCGAATTTTCCAGTGCCGGGAGCCGAACCAAAGACCGCCGACGAGGGATCCCAGTGCCCAAAGGGCGAGGACGTAGCCGCCCGCGGCGGGGGTGCCAGATCGTACGGCGAACGCGATCGCAGAAACCTCGAATGATCCGAAGACGAAGCCGGTGCCGATCGCTGCGACGACAACGGGGAGGAGGCCGGGGAGCCTGATGGCCGAACCGTGGTGCTCATTTGCCGGGGGAAGACTTGATGAGGCGGGTGGCTCGGTAGCTCGCTGCGCCGAGAGGAGCAGGCCGCCGACAACAGTGAGGGCCGCGGCGAGCACGAGAGGCGAGGCGAGCGAGAGGCGCAAGGCCAAGGTGGCGACGAGGAGTGGTCCGATCGTGAAGATGAGTTCGTCGACAATGCTCTCGACGGCGAAGGCACTGCGGAGCAGAGGCGAGGACGCTTGGCCGAGCCGACCGATCGTGTAAGCCCAGCGTGCGCGAACGATCGCCCCGATTGCGGGTTGACTTGCTCCGGCGATGGCAACGGTGATGGCCTGCACGACGAGGGGGAGTCCGGACTCTACGGTGAGGACGAATGCGATGAGCCCTAAGGCATGGATGACGACGAGAATGGGAAGAACCCGGTGTTGGCCGTGGCGATCAGCGAGCCGGCTGGTCCACAGGGCGCACGTCGCTGCCGGAAGCTGGAATGCGGCGGCGAGGAGGCCGGCCACGGCATATGAGCCGGTAACTCCCGAGATGTAGACGACGATCCCGAGACCGATGATCGAGAGGGGCAGCCGTGCGATGAACCCGGCCGCCGAAAACCGGAGAGTACCCGGGATCCGGAGAACCTCGCGGTAGATAGACAGCACGAGCCTGCACGCTACTCCCCATCGGGTCGGGCGGTGGGAGTGTCCCTAGGCAGCGGGAGCAAGAATGAGGTTATGACGGCTGTGTCGCTCCACGAACTGCTCTCCCGGCATCACCTTTTGTGCCTCGCATGGGAGGCGGCCTGCGTGGCTGCCGCCTTTCTGCATGACGAGAGACCTGATCGACTTGCCATCGACACGAAGTCATCGCCGACGGACGCCGTCACCGAAATGGACCGAGGGGCCGAGGCTCGGCTCATAGAGATTTTGCTGGGCGCGCGCCCGACTGACGGCCTTCTCGGTGAGGAGGGTGGTGAGCGGCCGGGAACCTCCGGTGTGCGCTGGGTCGTTGATCCATTAGACGGGACGGTGAACTATCTCTACCGGATGCCATCCTGGGCGGTGTCGGTCGCGGCCGAGGTCGAGGGTGACAGCGAGATCGGTGTCGTGTTGGCGCCGGCTCTGGCCGAGGCCTATGTCGGGATTCGTGGTGGCGGCGCATGGAGCATCGAGGGCGATGAGGCGTGGCCCCTGGCCGTTCGGGAGTGCAGGAGCCTCGCGAACGCCCTCGTCTCGACCGGGTTCGGGTATGCAGCCGAGCGACGGGTGGAGCAGGCCGCAGTGGTGCAGGGACTCGCACCGCTCGTGCGGGATTTCCGGCGGGGCGGGGCGGCGGTCGTCGACCTGTGCTGGCTGGCCCGTGGCCGGCTTGATGGGCACTACGAAAGCGGGCTCAACAGGTGGGACATTGCGGCCGGAGGGCTCATTGCCGCTGAGGCCGGCGCAATCGTCGCCGGGCTGCGGTCAGCGGACCCGAATGAAGGCACCTTCGTGGCGGCCGTTCCCGGAATCAACGACGAGTTTCGCGCGGCGCTGAAGCGAGCGAGAGCGGATACACCGCTGGTGCTGGACTAGGAAATTCTGCGGAGATCAGCGATATACCAGTGCGCATTGTGGACGTAGATGGCAACAGCCTCGGCAAAGGCGTTGTCGGCGATGACGTGCTCGGTGATCTTCGCTGGAACTCCGAGGGCACGGGAGTTGCGCAAGACGGTCATGCCGCCCGGAATAAGCGCGCTGGCCCCGACAAGCGCATGGGGTCCAATCGTGGCGGCATGGAGCACGACGGAGCCCGATCCAATGAGTGAGTCGTCGAGCACGCTGCAGCCTTCGAGGTGAACGTTATGTCCGACAACGCAGCGGTCACCGACGACGGTGTCGTACTCCGCGGTGCAGTGGATGATCGTGCCATCCTGAATCGATGTCTGGGCGCCGATCCTGATCGCACCGTGATCACCGCGAAGGACAGCCGTCGGCCAGATGCTCGATTCTGGCCCGATGGTCACGTCGCCAATGATCACTGCGTCGGGGTGAATGAATGCCGAGGGGTCGATGTTGGGAATTCGAGTGCCAAGTGCGTATACGGGCATAGTTGAAGATTAGTGTGTTGGGTCATGCTCACGAGATGAGCGTGCACATCAACATTTGGCAAGGAGTTCACGATGGCAACTGAAGAAGGCATGCCACGCAAAACTGTCGAGGAGTTAGCGGAGGACAGCATTGAGGACCTCAAGGTACGCCGCGCTGAAAAGTCGGCCGCCATGCTCGACGTTGACGAGGTCGAATTGGCCGAGACCCTTGAGCTGCCCGGGGCAGACCTTTCGGATGATGGGCCTACCGTGGAGGCGATGCCTCGGCAGGCCGACGAGTTCACCTGCTCGAAATGTTTCCTCGTGCATCACCGCAGTCAGCTCGACCACGCCGATGCTGGTGGTGACGTGTGCATGGAGTGCTCGTAGGAGCAGGGTTACTGCGGTTCAGGTGATCAGGCCGTGTGGGTGGGCCGATTCGTGATGCGGTAAACGGCGACTTCGACAGCGGTGGCAGCGACCGCCGTGACGACGGACCACACGAGGATCCGACCGATACTGACGCCCGGATCGCGCGGTCCGGGAGCGTCGGCTCCAGTGGTTCGTCGGTAGCCGGCATTGAGGGCCTTGCGCACGATCATTGTTGCCCCGATCGCCACGATTGGCGCAACCATGTGCATGAGTGCGTTGGGCTCTGATTCCTCAGGGGAGACCTGCAGTTCTTCCGAGGTGTTCACGATCGCTCCTGTTGCTCGTGCGCACCCTCATCGGTGCGGCTGCGGCTCTGCATCACTGTAGCGCCCGGACGAGCTCGTCGGGGTGCTTGCTTGTGAGGATCCAAGTCGGGTGCGGGTCAGTTGAATCGTCGAGGGTGACGAGTACCGCTGTCGATGCACGCCAGGGGCGCAGGAGGACGAACGTGCGTGCATCTGCCAATGGCCCGCGGTGGGCGCTAGCCGCAGCTCCGTCGAGCACGACGGCTCCCTCGATGGACGATCGGGGGAGGCGGGCGCGCCCAGCGGTAAGCGCGGTCTCGGTGACCTCGACGACTGGCGAGGTGAGCCACAACAGCCATGACACAGAGAAGCCACCGCATGCGAAGGTCACCCCACCGAACCATGGATCGATTGCTGCGCCATATGCGATTGCAACCATCGCAATGAGGGCGAGCACAATTCCGAACACCCACCACGGGGGTAGAAGTCGCTCGCGGAAGACTGATGCTGCTTTCACGTACAACACCGTAATCGGAATGCCCCAGAGCGGGTGATTTCGGTAGGGTCAGCCCCATGCCTGCGATCGCTCCTCCTGCTGGCGCGACCCTCCCGGATCGGCCAGCGCATGCACCAGCACCCGGCGAATCCATCCCCTCGCACTACCGGTGGTGCTTCGGTTGTGGCGTGGATCACCCAACCGGCTTACACATGCGGATCATGGCGCGCGATGGCCTGCGGGTTACCGGTGCATTTACCGTCACCGAGCATCACCAGGGAGCGCCGGGCCTAGCCCACGGCGGACTGCTCACAGCGGCATTTGACGAGGTGCTCGGGTCCTTGAACTGGCTTCTCGGCGATCCTGTCGTGACTGCGCAGATTCAGACTGACTTCCGCCGGCCGGTGCCGGTCGGGTCAACCCTCATCATCGATGCCGATGTCGTCGGCGTGCACGGACGCAAGGTGTTCACCGCGGCGGTCGGTCGTCTCGGGAGTTCCGAGGGGCTCGTGGCGGTCACCGCCTCGGCATTGTTCATTCGCGTCCCGATCGAGCACTTTATGGAGCACGGCAATCCTCAACACATCGAGCAGGCCATCATTGATCGGGCGAGCGGCGGGCCGGCGTGGCGCACGGGTGGCCACGACGTCGAGGTGAACCCGTGATGAGAGAAGACATGTCCGGAGGCGGCTCATGAATGGTGTCGAGGTGCTCGTTCAGCGACTTGACCCGGGGCTGCCACTCCCGGCCTATGAGCATCCCGGCGATGCGGGCATGGATCTACGAAGTCGGATCGATGTGAGCATTGAGCCCGGTGGTCGGTGTCTGGTGCCGACGGGCATCGCGATCGCCATGCGTCCGGGTTTCGCTGCCTTCGTTCACCCCCGCAGCGGGTTGGCGCTGCGGCACGGCGTCACGATTCTCAATGCGCCTGGGACGGTCGATGCCGGTTATCGCGGCGAGATCAGCGTCATCCTGGTGAACCATGATCGGATCGAGTCGTTCGCGATCTCGCGAGGTGACAGGATCGCCCAACTCGTGGTGACGCCGGTTGCGTTCGCGACGTTGGTGGAGGTGAGCGACCTGCCCGGATCCCATCGCGGCGATGGCGGCTTTGGCAGTACGGGTGGGTTCCTCGGTACGGTTGTCCCGTGACCGATGACGAGCAAGCACAGGGCCCCTGGGACGAATCCGATGTTGACTTCGCCGACGGCGTCGATCGCGTCGATCTTGGCGCACTGCTGGTCCCGTCGACAGAG
>CAMDKQ010000142.1 GCA_945901095.1 Bifidobacterium breve | reverse complement strand
TTGGGGGCGACGAGCCGGCCGACCCTGTTGAGCCGGATCGCTCCCTACGTCCCGTCATCTCCTGCGATTGCCCGAAACCAGCGGCCCGCGGACTCGTCACTGGCGACCCTCATCGCGCTGGTCCGTCCGAGCCGCGCGGGATCCTGGGACACCTCGCTTCGGGCTCGACTTCGGCGCGCCGGTCGGGGAGATGACCTCGACGGCTTTCGCGTCGAGCAGGTCTTGGCTGGGGTCACCGGACTCGTGGGCGGCGGGCTACTTGGCGTCCTTGGAATTGCGCGTGGTGGCGCGGCAATTGCGATCATTGTGCTCCCGCTCTTCGGCGCGGGTTCGGCACTGTTACTCGCTGATCGGCACCTCGCCCGCCAGGTCAAGGTCCGCCAGGTTCGTATGGGCGAGCAACTGCCCATCGTCGCCGAGCTGCTCGCTTTCGCGGTGGCGGCAGGGGAGTCGCCCGTAGGGGCGATTGAACGGGTGACTCGCACCGTAGCCGGGGATCTGTCGAATGAGTTCGCGGTCGCGATGGGTGAGTTGCGTGCGGGCGCGCCGCTCGACGACGCACTGCGCGGGATCGCTGAACGGACCGCGAGTCCTGCGGTCGAGCGGTTCGTTGACGGTCTCATCATGGCGATCGAGCGGGGAACGCCGATGGCCGAGGTTCTTCGAGCCCAGGCAGCCGATGCCAGGGCGACCAGTCGCCGCTTGCTCATGGAGTCGGCAGGCCGAAAGGACGTGGCAATGCTCATCCCGGTGGTCTTCCTCATCCTGCCGACCGTTGTCCTTATCGCCATGTTCCCGGGCTTCCAGAGCCTTCAACTCATCGTTCGATAACACACCCAACAAGAAGGAGAAATCATGTCAATCACCACTCGCGCCTACGCTCAGATCGCTGCGAGGCTCTCGACGCTCGGAGATGAACGAGGGGACGTGCCTGGCTGGGTCCTCGTCTCAGTTATGACTGCTGGCCTCGTCACCGCAATCTGGCTGATTGCTGACGACCAACTCACCTCGGTCCTCGACCGCGCCATCTCCTCGGTTTCGACACCGTGATCGCCCGCACCCGCGCCGACCGCTCGCCGCCCCTGAGGCGGCTTGCGTCGGAGCGCGGCAACGCAACCGTCGAGTTCGCTCTTGTTGCGCCACTCCTGCTGGCGGTCGGATTGGCCGTACTTCAGATCGCTCTCGCGCTCCATGTTCGAGCGACGATCACAGCGGCCGCCGCCGAGGGTGCCCGGGCTGCGGCGCTGGCAGGCTCAGACTTGGGGGCCGGCGAGCGACGGACGATGGCACTGCTGGCCGGCAACGTGGCGGGCGATCTCATCGAGGGGATCACCGTGTGGCGGGAGGTCCGTGATGGGGCCCTCGTCGTTGCAGTCGGGGTCGACGCCAAACTTCCGCTGCTTGGTCTGCTCGGGCCGACCGTCATGCATGTCGATGGCCATGCGCTTGCCGAGCAGCAGTGAAGCCGGGTGCATGGTCGCTTCGACGTGCGGCCTTGGCGGGTGATCGAGGCAGCGCGGTCACAGAGTTCCTCGTGATCGGGGTGCTCGTCCTCGTTCCACTCAGTTACATCGTCATGTCGGTGATGCGCGTTCAGGGCGCTGCGTTCGCAAGCTCCCAGGCAGCCCGCGAGGCCGGGCGGGCCTTCGTGACCTCCGAGTCGGTGACGCACGGACAGCAGCGGGCTGAGGTGGCGGCGCGGCTGGCCTTCGCCGATCAGGGGTTCGAACTGCCTGCTTCGGCGCTGCGAATCTCGTGCGGCGGCGCGGACTGCCTCGCGCCCGGGGGCGTGGTGAGCATCGATCTCGACTGGGTGGTCGACCTCCCCTGGATCCCATCGAGCCTCGCAGGGGGCCGGTCGTTCTCGGTGCCGATCCATGCGGTGCATGAGGTCCCCGTCGATGCCTTCCGGGTCACGTCATGAGGGGCGATCGGCGCGAGTCACTGCGCGACGAGCGGGGGAGCGTCCTCATCCTCGGTATCGGAATGATCGTCATTGGGCTGCTCGCTGTGACGGTCGCCGTTGATGTGTCTGCGGCCTTCCTTCAGCGACGGGCCCTTATGTCGATCGGTGATTCCGCGGCGCTCGCGGGTGCTCAGTCGATCGACCTCGAAAGCTATTACGCAAATGGTGCCTCGGTCGGCACCCGGCTGAGTCCTGCTGCGGTTTCAGCTTCGGTCCGCCGGCACGTGAGCCTGGCTCGCGGGACCTCCGAGTTGACGGTCGACGGGATCACCACAGATGGGGTCACGGTTCGCGTCCAGTTGAGCGAGCCGCTGGAACTCCCGTTCCTGGGTGGGTTGCACTCAGAGCGGGTGCGGATTGAATCCTCAGCGCGGCTGGACTACCGAACTGCACCGTGAGCGGGCCACGTACCCTTGTGACTCGTGACATCCACCGAGGTTCAAGAGCGCATCGCTGCACTGACCACCGTTCTCGGGAGCATCGAGACGGTGCTCGACCTGCCGAAGATGCGCGAATCCATCGAGGATCTCGAAGGCCAGGCGTCGGTGCCAGACCTCTGGGACGACCAAGAGCACGCCCAGCAGATCACTTCAAGACTGTCGTTCGTGCAGGGCGAGTTGCGCAAGTTCGAGGCACTCGACCGGCGCCTAGGTGATTTGCCGATCCTGTTCGAGCTTGCTGAGGACGAGGGCGACGAAGCGGCCGTGGCCGACGCCTTGAAGGAGCTCGAAGATCTCACTCAGTCCATCGCCGAGCTTGAGGTACGCACGCTCCTGTCGGGAGAGTACGACGCGCGCGAGGCGCTCATCACGATCCGGGCGGAGGCGGGCGGGGTCGATGCGGCTGACTGGGCCGAGATGCTCCTACGCATGTACGCCCGCTACTGCGAGCGTCACCACTGGCCGATCGAGGTCTACGACACTTCCTATGCCGAGGAGGCCGGAATCAAGTCGGCGACCTTTGCGGTGAAGGCGCCCTATGCCTACGGAACCCTCTCAGTCGAGCAGGGCACCCATCGCCTGGTTCGGATCTCCCCGTTCGACAACCAAGGACGCCGCCAGACCTCGTTCGCCGGGGTTGAGGTCATCCCGGTTATCGCTCAGGCGGAGAGTGTCGCGATCCCTGACGATGACCTACGAGTCGATGTCTATCGCTCGAGTGGGCCAGGTGGCCAAGGAGTGAACACGACAGACTCAGCCGTACGGCTCACTCACCTCCCGACGGGCATCGTGGTGTCCTGCCAGAACGAGCGTTCGCAACTGCAGAATCGAGCGACGGCGATGGTTGTGCTCCAGGCGAAGTTGCTCGAGCGTCGAAGGCAGGAGGAGCGGGCCACGCTCGACGCACTCAAGGCCGAGACCTCCGGTTCCTGGGGCAACCAAATGCGGTCATATGTGCTGCATCCGTACCAGATGGTCAAGGACCTGCGTACCGAAACAGAGACCGGCAATACATCGGGTGTACTCGATGGCGAGATTGATGCATTCATCGAGTCGGGCATTCGATGGCGTATGCAGCGAGGGGCGGCGTAGATACTTCCGCGCTCCGCTTAGAATCATTCTCGTGATCCTTTTCGACCGTGTGTCCAAGATTTATGCGAGCCAGAACCGGCCAGCACTTGACGCCGTCTCATTGGAGATTGAGAAGGGGGAGTTCATCTTCCTCGTCGGGCCGTCGGGTTCGGGCAAGTCGACCTTCCTACGCCTCGTGTTGCGCGAGGAGCGGCCGACAAGCGGCCAGGTGTGGGTAGCGGGCAAGGAGCTCAGCAGGCTCTCCAACTGGAAGATCCCAGGCCTTCGCCGACAGATCGGCACCGTGTTCCAGGATTTCCGCCTGCTTCCGAACAAGACTGTCGCCGAGAACGTCGCATTCGCCCTTGAGGTCATCGGCAAGCCGAGGAGCCACATCAAGCGAGTGGTCCCTGAGGTTCTTGAGGTCGTTGGCCTCGAAGGCAAGGAGTTGCGAAGGCCCGATGAACTCTCCGGTGGCGAACAGCAGCGCGTGGCGATCGCACGGGCGTTCGTGAACCGCCCGATGATCCTCATTGCTGATGAGCCGACCGGAAACCTCGACCCTGGGACCTCGGCCGACATCATGAAACTGCTCGATCGCATCAATCAGCTCGGCACCACGGTCGTGATGTCGACCCATGACTCGAACATTGTTGACCAGATGCGCCGTCGGGTTATCGAGCTTGACGGCGGCCACCTGGTGCGCGACCAGTCGCGTGGCGTGTACGGGTACGCCCAGTAATGCGGGCCACATTCGTCGCCAGCGAGGTGAGCAGCGGCCTTCGCCGCAACCTCACCATGACCCTTGCGGTCATCATCACCGTTGCCGTGTCGCTCGGCCTTTTCGGGGCGAGCCTGCTCGTGCGGGCGCAGGTCACCACGATGAAGGACTTCTGGTACGACAAGGTCGAGGTTTCGATCTTCCTGTGCAGCAAGGGCAGTGACACCCCCTCGTGCAGTGGCGAGGCTGTCACGCAGGCACAGCGTGCACAGATCAAGTCAGACCTAGAATCGCTCCGGCCGCTCGTGCAGGAGATCTTCTATGAGTCGAAGGCCGAGGCGTTCAAGCGCTTCCAGGAGCAGTTTAAGAACTCTCCCATTGCCGACAACGTTACCGAGGGAGCACTGCCGGAGTCCTTCCGCGTGAAATTGTCGGATCCCACGGCGTATCAGGTCGTCGCGTCGGCATTCGCCGGTCGTCCCGGCATTGAGCAGGTGAACGATCAGCGGCAGATCCTCGACAAGTTCTTCCGACTGCTCGGTGGTCTGCAGCTCATCGCACTTCTGATCGCCCTGTCGATGCTTGTCGTGACCGTGCTCCTTATCGTCAACACCATGCGGGTGGCGGCGTTCAGTCGTCGTCGTGAGACCAGCATCATGCGCCTAGTTGGGGCTTCGAACTTCTACATCCAGCTGCCATTCCTTCTTGAGGCTGCATTCTCGGCGGGTGTCGGTGCGTTGCTCGCCATCGTCGGCCTCGTCATCACGAAGGCGCTTGTCATTGATCAGATCCTTGCTCCGTCCTTCCAGTTCACCACGTTCGTCGGCTGGGACGCTGTCATCACCATCGCTCCGATCATGTTCGTGACTGGCATCCTGCTCGCCGGCCTCGCCGCGTTCTTCACACTTCGCAAGTACCTGCGCGTCTAGCGGTGTCCGCGTCGATCGGCAGGAATCGCGCGGCCGCCACGCCCCGTCCACGGCCGCTGTCGAGTCGCGGACGTCGGGTGCTCGTGGTGATTCTGGCTCTCGTCGGGTTGCTCTACGTCCTTGTTGTGGCCTTCTACAACTCCGAGGGCACAAACAAGATGACCGGGGGGATCGGCGCGACAGCGGAGCCTGGCCTGATCATCACGGTCGAGCCGATTGCGGTCAACCCGCTCATCGGGCAGGCGACCGTTGACCTGTCGATGGGCTGGCAGGGCGGTGACATGGTTGACGCGGATGGGCATCTCCGCGAGAACACCCGTGTCACCATCAACAGCTCAGTGGGTACTCAGGAGGCGAAGTTCACCGCCGGTGATTCGCTCGGCCGGCTCGAGACCACGATCGGGATTGATGGTGAGCTAGCCAACTATCCGTTCGACGTCCATAACGGAGAGATCACCCTCACCGCCGATACCTACAGGACAGCGCCCGACGGATCAATCCAATCCACCGGACCCCTCGTTATCGGAGTCCAGTCCACCGGGGGCGTGAGTGGATGGGACACGACGAGCGCTCTAGGCGCGGGTTTGAGCGAGTTTCAAGGAATGGACCTGACCTTCGATCGGGCGTTCTCGACGCAGGTGTTTGCTCTGGTGCTCCTGTCGCTCGCGGTCATCCTGTCGTCGTTCGCGCTTGTCGTCGGAGTCCTTGCGTTCACGAATCGGCGCAAGGCCGAAGTCGGGCTGATGTCGTGGACCGCTGCACTTCTCTTCGCCCTCCCGCTCCTGCGGAACTATTTCCCGAACAGCCCGCCGGTCGGGGCGTCGATCGATATCTTCGTCTACCTCTGGGTGATCGTGATGGCAGTCATCGCGGCGACGCTCAACGTCATTGCATGGATGAATCAGACCCGTGATTCACTGAACGCCGCGGGCGCTCATGTGGAGGCATCTCACTCGAACGAGCAGAATCCGGAGTTGCATCATGGCGCGTGAGCAGGGGCGAACGTTGATCGCCCAGAACAAGAAGGCCCGGCACGACTATTCGATCGAGGATGTCTTCGAGGCAGGCATCGTTCTCATGGGCACCGAGGTGAAGTCATTGCGCGCGGGCCGTGCGAGCCTCGTCGATGGCTTCGCCTCGATCGAGGATGGCGAGGTGTGGCTGAGAGGCGTCCATATTCCTGAATACGCAATGGGAACCTGGACGAATCATGAGCCGCGACGTCCGAGAAAGTTACTGCTCCGCAAGGAGGAGGTCCGGCGTATTGCGGGGAA
Source organism: Bifidobacterium breve (assembly GCA_945901095.1). Taxonomy (GTDB): domain Bacteria; phylum Actinomycetota; class Actinomycetes; order S36-B12; family S36-B12; genus WLND01. The sequence continues at coordinate 1,805 of CAMDKQ010000142.1, read as the reverse complement.
GACGAAGGAGACGGGCCTGACGCTCGTGCCCCTCTCGCTCTACTTCAAGGACGGTTACGCGAAGGTCGAGATCGCCCTGGCCCGCGGGCGTAAGAGTTACGACAAACGGCAAGCGATTGCCGAGCGCGAGTCGAAGCGCGAGACCGATCGGGCAACCGGCCGGCGGTCAAAGGGCCACGAGTAGGCGCTCCTTCGGCTTCCTGGGCCGGGTCAGGTAATTCCGTCCGGAGCCTAGATCGATGACGCCACCGAAATCGCGATCGGCTCGATATATTCGAGGTATGTCGGTGGCCGAGAGTCTGGTGCGAACGCGCGACCGACTCGGGATGACCCAGGCCGAGGCAGCTGGGCTCCTCGGGACCGGGCAGGCGACTGTGCGTGCCCTTGAATGTGGCCGATTGACTATCGGCCAAGATGTGCGCGATCGCATCGAATCCTTCACCTGCTTGCGAGCCGGTTCGTCCTATGCCGAAGGGTGGCCGGCAACGTTGGCGAGCACGGCCGCGGCCCTGCACACAGATGTCTCGGTGCTCGCTGACGAGGCTGACATGCTTCGCCTGATCATCCAGGCCGCTGACGACTTCGCTCGCCTGAGCGCGGTAGACGATCGCAGGTTCTTCCTTGCGTGCCCAGGTGCGACGGGGTCGGAGCGTTGGGACGCGCTCCTCGGTGCGTTGGCCGTCGAACTCTGTCGTCGATACGGTCTCGAGACCACCCCCAGATGGACGCGCCAACCGGACCGCTATCTCAAAGAGACGTGGTGGGTGGGTGCCGCAGGTGAAGTGGAATCCTTGAGAGCCCTCGCGTTCAGGGATAGTCCGCCGGCCTTCCGTGCGCGCGGAGTGATGATGGGCCGCCAGATCCTAGAGTCGACATGAATGGTTTCCTGGATCGTGAGCGGATTGTTGCCTTGCTCGGTGAGCTGGCCGGTCGACTTGAGGCCCGCGGGCTCGAGGCCGATCTCTATGTTGTTGGTGGCACGGCCATGGCATTGGCATACGACCGGTTGCGAGTCACGCGGGATATCGACGCTGTGGGTGAGCCGATGGCGGCCATTGAAGCTGAAGCCCGGGAGATGGCCGGCGTGCATCGCGACCTCCCGTCCGACTGGCTCAGTGCCCGGGTGATGCCGTTGCTACCGCGGTCGTTCGACGCTGATCGCATTGAGGCGCTCGCCTGGCCGGGTCTGAGCGTGAATGTGGCATCGCCGCGCAGGCTCCTCGCGATGAAGGTCCGTGCTGGGCGCTATGACCGCGACCTACAGGACATCTGGATCCTGTGCCAGGTGCTCGAACTCGTCCGGCTTGAACAAGTTTGGGACATCGTCGATGAGGTCTGGGGGGCGGGGATGCTGCGCGAGGACGTGGCCCTCCTCGTCGGCGACTATCTGCGTGCCCGTGGGCTGTGCGACGAGCACTCGTGACTGACGTCGCGGGGAGTGGACGTAGGCATCGGGCCATGCAACTGGTTGCCGACTGGTTGGAACGGTCGTGTCTGGGTATGGCCCCCTCCAGCACCGTCGGCGCCTTTGAAGCCAAGACGTACCTCGCAGCACTCCTTGCTCGCGTCGAGGGAGGGGAGTCGATCACCATCACCAAGCATGGCCGTCCGGTTGCTCGTCTTGTGCCGATGGATGAGGTCCGGGGCGGCCGGGATTGGGGCGACTTCTGGGCCCGTGTCGATGAGCGCCGCGAAGTGTTGGGTGCGGGTGGAATCGCGTTTACTCAGGAGCAGATCAAGGACGACATCACTCAGGGTCGGGTGTGAAGGCGTTCATCCTCGACGCGTCGCTGGCGATCGCTTGG
>CAMDKQ010000141.1 GCA_945901095.1 Bifidobacterium breve | reverse complement strand
GGATTTCATCGGACAGCGACTGCGCGAGATCCAGCAGACCTACCCGGACTGGTTCACTGGAATCCGACAAAACGGCGTAATCTTCGGTCTGGAGTTCAACGATCTGCAGGGCGCCAAGCTCGTCATGCGGCACCTATACGAGAACGGGGTCTGGGCCATCTTTTCGACCCTTGATCCGCAGGTGCTGCAGTACAAGCCGGGGATCCTCATGAAGCCTGAACTCGCGGAGGAACTGCTCGATCGGACCGAGGTCGCGATCGGAAAGGCCTGCCACGAGGCGATGGGCGCGAACAGGGGTCGACGATGAGCCTGCAAACAATGACCGACATGCCCCTTGAGCCGGCGGGGGTCCCCCGTGGTCGGGCGATGGTTGAGCGGGCCGACTGGGCAGCACGCGCGTTCGCGCGATACGACGCCGCGACTGTGAGCCGCATTGCGAAGGCCGCTGCTGAGGCAGGGGCTGCAAGTGCCCGACGCTTCGCAGAGGAGGCGGTAGCTGAGACGGGGTTCGGCGTCGCCGAGCACAAGTACCTGAAGAACATCGCCTGCTCATCAGGCCTGTGGACCGTGTACGGCGGCGAGGACTTCGTGAGCCCACGGGTACTCGAGGGCCGCAAGCTCGTCGAAATCCCTCGACCAGCGGGGGTGGTGCTCGCCCTCACGCCCTCGACCAATCCGGTCGCAACGACCTACTTCAAGATCCTCGCCTGCCTCATGACTCGCAATGCAGTGATCATCAGCCCCCATCCGTTCGCGAAGCAGGTGAGTGCGGATGCGGCGCGGGTCATGAGTGAGGCGGCCGTTGCCGCAGGTGCTCCGGATGGCTGCATCCAGGTGGTCGAGGCGCCGTCAATCCCCCTCATCAATGCCCTGATGACCGATGAGCGGGTCGCGGTGATCCTCGCTACTGGCGGATCCCCGATGGTGCGATCTGCATACCGCAGTGGAAATCCCGCGATCGGCGTCGGGCCCGGCAACGTCCCGGTCCTGGTCGACGCCTCAGCGGATCTGAAGGCTGCCGCCCGGCGCATCATCGCGAGTAAGTCCTTCGACAACTCGATCCTGTGCACCAATGAGAGCGTCGTCATCGTGGAGGAGGTGATCGCCGACCAGTTCACGCAGGCACTCAAGCGGGAGGGCGGCCACATCACCTCCCCCGATGAGACAGCCGCCCTTAGGGCGCTGCTCTTCGATGGAGACCACTTCCGCCCCGATCAGGTGGGTCGCGATGCGGTGACCCTCGCCCAAGCTGCTGGCTTTCGCGTGCCGCCGAAGACACTCGTGCTCGTCACGCCAATCGATCTTGTTGTTCCAGAGGAGTTGCTTGCGCACGAGAAACTCTGCCCAGTCCTCGGGTTGGTCCGAGTGCCGACGGCAGCGCGAGGGATCGACGCGGCCAAGGCCGTACTGCGAATCTCTGGCGCGGGTCACAGTGCCGCAATTCACAGCGAGAACCCACAGACGATCATGGACTTTGCGGCCGCAGTGCGGGTGTTAAGGGTCTCCGTGAACGTGGGCAGCAGCCTCGGGAGTTCAGGCATTGAGACGAATCTCGCTCCGACCATGACCATTGGAACCGGATTCTTCGGACGCTCTTCCCTTGGCGAGAACCTCGAGCCGAGGCACCTCATCAATTGCTCACGTATCGCCTATAACGCCGACGCATCGGTGGCCATGCCGAGCTTCGCGGGCATCGACCCGTGGATTTCACCGGCCGGCCCGGTGCCGGCCTACCCCCTCCCGTCCAATGCACATGACACGGGAGCGCCACAACGTCAACGAGCCATGGGTTCGGGCCCGGAGACCGATGAGCTCCGCGAGGAGATCCGGCGCATGGTCATCGAAGAACTCCGACAGATCATCAAAGGCTGACCCATGGCTGAACTTCGCTCCTTCATCTTCCTTGACCGGCTGCAGCCGCAGACCATGTGCTACCTCGGCAGCTGGGTCCGTGGTGCGCTGCCGCGGGCCGATGTGGCTGCGCAAATCATCGAGGTTGCCCCGGGCTTGGATATCGAGCCGCTCACCGACGTGGCCCTAAAGCACGCCGAGGTGTCGGCGGGGATCCTCATGGTCGAGCGACAGTTCGGCTATCTGGAGATCCACGGGCCCACCTCGCAGGTGAAAGCCGCTGGCGAGGCGGTGCTCGATCAGCTCGGCGCTTCCGCTCGTGACGCGATGCGGCCCCAGATTCTTGCCTCGAGGATCGTCACCATGCTTGACCGGCAGCACGCCTTCCTCATCAACCGTAACAAGGTCGGTTCGATGGCGCTACCAGGCGAATCCATGTTCGTGCTCGAGATGCAGCCAGCGTCGTACGCCATCCTGGCCACCAACGAGGCGGAGAAGGCGGCGCGAATAAAGGTCGTCGACTATCGGATGTTCGGGGCGACCGGACGCGTGTACCTCTCCGGTAAGGAAGCCGATGTCCGGCAGGCAGCTGACGCGGCCGAGGAAGCGCTTCGGGGGATCACATGACGACATCGGTTTCCGCGCAAGCGTTGCGCGAAATGGTTCGGCAGATTCTCACAGAGGTCATCGCCGAGGAGATCGACGGCCGCGTCGGTTCAACGAGCGGGACCACCCTGCCCCGTGCGAAGCGCGAGAGCGTGACGATCGCCTCGCAAGCGGACCTTGACCGTGCGGTCCAAAGAATTCTGAAGGAAGCGCAGGATCCAGCAGGTCGCTCCGCCATCGAACGAGGCGACCTCGCCTTCGTCCTCGTCGCTGAGCCCTCTACTCGGGAGATGGGACAGGCACCCGTGGTCCACCGAGTTGAAAAGGGCGCGGTGACCGAGCGACACGTACGAGCCGCAGCCGAGGCAGGGGCCGTCATCGTCACGGCCCGTCGAGTTGTCATCACACCACTGGCCCGTGATCGCTCACGCTCAATGGGCGTGCTCATCAGGAAAGACTCGTAGGAGGAACCATGCTGAGAGCCCGAGTGATCGGAAGTGTCTGGTCGTCTAAGCGACTGCCGGAGATCCCGAACGGAGCCTTCCTTGAGGTCGAGGTCGCTCCGGGTAACCGCCTCATCGCCTTCGATGTTCTTGGTACTGGGATCGGAGAACTCGTCCTCGTTTCGACAGGGTCAGTGGCCGCCGGCTGGTTCACCGGCCAGAGCCCACCGATTGATGCCCTCATCATCGGGTCAATCGATGAACCGAATACCAACGACTGACACGACGAACGGATCTGCAACGACGCTGCGTGGCACCGGTCACGGGGCACCAACGAAAGGAACGAAATGTCCAATAATGCGATCGGCATCATCGAAACCAAGGGCTATGTCGCCGCATTCGCGGCCGCTGACGCCATGGTCAAGGCAGCGAACGTGGCCATCGTGGGCCGTGAGCAGGTCGGGGCCGGTCTCGTCGCGATCACGATTGTCGGTGACGTCGGCGCCGTGAAGGCAGCGACCGAAGCAGGCGCAGAGACCGCGAACGCTGTGGGCGAGCTCGTGAGCGTGCACGTCATCCCGCGTCCGCATACCGAGCTTGCCAAGTTCTTCGCGGTGTCAGGCGACAAGAAGGCGTGACCGAGCACCCGCCCTTGGCGGGGCCCGAGCTCCGCGTCTATCTTCCGCTCGTCGACCTGCAACCGCAGTTCGCCGCTTACCTCGGCACGCCGACACGAGCCCGGGGCTACCCCCCGTTCGCGGGTCAGCACGCCCTCATCATCGAGGTCGCGCCGGGTCTCGCGATTGAGCGCGTCACAGACCTCGCACTGCGCTCGGTGCCAGGTATCGAACCCGGCATCCTCTTTGTTGAGCGGCAGTTCGGAGTCCTCGAGGTGCATGCGGATTCCTTGGACGATGTGTCGAGGGCCGGGCAGGCTGTGCTCGATGGTATTGGCGCGAAGGCCGAGGAGCAGTTGCGTCCGCGGATTCTCTACGCCGATGTGATCGAGGATGTCACTGATCAGCACGCGGTGATCATCAATCGCAACCGGCAGGGTTCGATGCTCCTACCCGGCGAGAGTCTCTTGGTATTCGAGATGACTCCGGCCTTGTTCGCAGCGATGGCCGCGAACGAGGCAGAGAAGGCATCCCCAGACATCACACTCGTCGATGTCCAGATGATCGGCGCCGCCGGGCGCGTCTACATTGGTGGACAGACCGAAGCGGTGGAACGCGCACGAGAGGCGATCACAAATGCGCTGGTTGCGGTGGTTGGCCGGGAGCAGTGACGTGAGATGAGCGGGGAGGCGATGGTGTTCGAGGAGTTTGCAAGGCTTGCATTGCCCTCGTACGGGATCAGTCCGGACGCCGCGGTGACCCTGCTCAACATCTCGGAGAACGGTACCTTTCGGATCGACGATCCGGTGCAGGGTCGGTCCGTGATTCGGGTGCACAGAACGAACTACCACACCCGGCAGGCGGTTCTGGGTGAACTGGACTGGATATCGGCGCTCCGGGCTGACGGGGTCGTCAACACCCCGGCGCACCTTCCTGCGTTAAGCGGCGAGCCCATCGTGACCGCGCGGCGCGCTGGTGGCGACGAGCGATTTGTCGTCCGGTTCGCGTGGGTAGAAGGCAGCGAGCCGACGGAGGATCGACTCCAGCAAGATTTCGTGCAACTCGGCGCGATCGCGGCGCGGTTGCATGAGCACGCGAAACACTGGCCGCGTCCCGCTGGATTCAGCCGTTTCGTGTGGGACTTTGACACCTCACTCGGCGAGGATGGTCATTGGGGTCGTTGGCAGGACGGGCTGGCGATGGACGCCGAGGCCCTCGAAGTCCTCAGTCGGTGTTCGGGCCGAATCAAGGAGCGACTTGACCGCTACGGCAAGGGTGCTGACCGATTCGGTCTAGTGCACGCCGACATGCGGCTGGCAAACCTGCTCGTCAACGGTGAGGACGTCACCGTCATCGATTTCGACGACTGCGGACTGAGTTGGTTCATGTATGACCTCGGGTCGTCACTCTCGTTCATCGAGCACGAACCGTATGTTCCTGAACTCGTCGACGCTTGGGTTACCGGATATCGGGGGGTTGGGCAGCTCAGCGCTGAGGAGGAGGCTGAATTGCCGACATTCATTATGCTCAGGCGCCTGCTGCTCGTGGCGTGGATTAGTTCGCATCTCAGCACCGAAACCGCCCAAGCGATGGGCGATGAGTACACGACAACGAGTTGCCGGCTGGCAGAGGAATACCTGACACGTTCGTTCTAGGAGAGGAGTTCGCATGTTTACGTCACTCGAGGGACGATCCGCCATAGTCACGGGCGGTACGAAGGGCATCGGCAAGGGCATCGCCCAGGTACTAGCGAAGGCGGGTGCGAATGTTCTCATCACCGGGCGCAATGAGCAGGATGCCGAGCGCACGGTCTCGGAGCTTGAGGGTCTAGGGTCCGGCAAGGCGGCCTACTTCATTGGCGATGTGGCAGTCCGCAGTTCATGTGAGGCCATGGCGAAGGCCGCTATCGATGGCTTTGGGGGTATCGACATCGTGTGTGCGAACGCGGGTATTTTCCCAGCTGCCCACCTCGCTGTGATGTCGGAGTCGGATATCAATCTCATGCTCGACACGAATGTCAAGGGAACGATCTTCACGGTGCAGGCGTGCTTGCCGGCCCTTATCACCTCAGGTCGTGGCCGCGTCATCCTCACCTCATCGATCACCGGCCCGATCACCGGTTTCCCCGGCTGGTCGCATTACGGGGCGAGTAAGGCGGCGCAACTCGGCTTCATGCGGACCGCCGCGATTGAACTGGCACCCCATGGCATCACGGTGAATGCGGTGCTGCCCGGAAACATCGCCACCGAGGGACTCGCCGATCACGGCGAGGAGTACCGGCGGTCGATGGAGATGTCAATCCCGCAGCGACGCCTCGGGGAGGTTGAGGACATCGGATACGCGGCCCTGTTCTTCGCGACGGATCAGGCGGCATATGTCACTGGTCAGGCGCTCGTTGTCGACGGCGGTCAGGTACTGCCTGAGTCACTCGCCGCGCTGGACGAGATGTAGCCAATGAGCGTGACGGGAGCCGCCGATCGCGGTCAGATCGGGGCGACCGCTGACGAGGTGCGACGCCGCCTATTGGGAATGATCGAGCGGGGCATCCTTCAGCCGGGGCAGAAGGTGGCCGCTGAGCGCGAACTCGCTGTGACGATGGGGGTGAGCCGGTCAACTCTACGGCAGGCTCTTGGCGCCCTAGAGGAGTCGGGTGTCGTTCGTCGGGTCCCGGGACGGGGAGGCGGCACCTATATTTCAGCGCCGAAAGTCGAACGTGATCTTTCGCGCATTGTGGGTGTGCCCATGCTCCTGCGAGACCAAGGATTCACCGCCGGGTCAAGAGTGGTGCGTGTTGGTGTCGCGACTGCCGGCGAGGTCACTGGTGAGGCCCTGGGAATCAGTGCCTCCGACTTTGTCATCGCGCTTGTGCGCATCCGCCTTGCCGATGGTGTCCCTATCTCGCTTGAGCATGCGATGTTCCCGGCCGAGCTTGTCCCCGGTCTCCCTGAACGTGATCTCAGTGGGTCACTGTATGAGTTGCTCGACACGGAGTACGGCCTACGCCCAGAGGAGGCGATCGAGCACATTGAGGTTGTCGCGGCATCGATTGATGAGGCGGCGATCTTGGCGACCGAACCGGGCGCGCCACTTATCTCGATTACTCGAACCACACGCGACGCCGGTGGCATTGCCTTCGAGTATTCGCATGACCTTTTCCGTGCCGACCGCACGCGAATCACGGTGAAGGTGAAGGGGAGTCCGAGTTCGGAGAAGGCACGCCTTCGCGGACGGGTCGTGGAACTGGTCCCCTGACCGTCTGATGTGAACAGACTGCAGTTCAGCGGCGCCGCCAGTAGCCATGAACGATGCGGCCGTTGCGCTCGTAGGCATCGACCCACACGCTCCCCGCGCCCGGTTGAACCGGTCGGGCAGCCATCCGATCGGGAGACACCGCTGACCCCGTTAGCGCGACCGGGGAAGGGTGGGTGGTGACTGTGCCCGTGGTGTCGATACTGAACGCGAGGGTGCGAACCCTTCGGGTCCAGTATCGCTCGATGGTAGCGCGAGTGATAGGCATGCCAGGATCGTCGGTAGCGCTCCTGGTAGTCCTGCAGCGCCGGCTCCATAGTGATGGCGGTGCGCTGCTCGATTGTCATCAGGTCGAAGTAGTCGCGCAACTCTCCCCGGTCTGCGATGGTCGTCAGTTTCGTGGCGGCGAACGTTCCCAATGAAGTCGAGCATGCCCCTAAGTTCGGGCACGTCGAGATCCACGGCGGCGAAGAAGTCGAGGTCGCGCGACACTCGATGGTGTAGGTGCGCCGCAAGGGCAGTGTCAACGGGCAGTATCTCGAACAGGCCGCGCGGCAACCCGTTGTTCACGAGCCCTTGGCAGCGAGGCTGTTGGCTAGTGCCCGCTGTCCATGGGTCAGCCCGCGCCCTAGGCCCGTAACAGTGGCAAGCGTGTCGTCATCGACGTTCCAAAAGGCATGCCGAACATGCCTAGGCACGTGCTCTGAGGGTGACGGCGCCGGCATCGCCGGATTCACCACCTGACGCAGCACTGGGAGTAGGGCAATCCACTGCGGGTGGCGCACCTAGACGTGCAATGTCCGGACCTGCCGCGCGCGCCCCAACGGCACCACTTCATCACGCTCTACGACAAGCCCGACGGACACGAGGCCACGAATCGCTTTGGCGGCTGTCGCGGGGGATAGGCCGCAGGCACGTGCGACGGCGCGCGATGAGATGAGGCCGAATGGGCGACGAGACAATTCAGCTAACACCACGACCTCATTGCGGGATAGTGACTCAACTATCGGCGCAGTACCCAACTGCTCGCGCAGGAGGGAGACGTCCGCATCCGTGACCAAGCGCCGTCGCCCAGTCATGGAGCCGATGCCCGATCGCTCGGATGCGGCCACGATGCGGCGGCGCGAAACCCCCAACAGTGCCGCTGCTTGATTTGGCGTGTAACTGTTGATAATACTCATTTGAGCCAGACAGTTTGCGCCGCCGGGAGGGGTTTGGCCGAATGCGAAGGACCCCCTCGGTCCTCCCATAATCGGGATTCTCGAGGGGGTCCTGCCAGCCCGGTTGGGGCAGGTTGCCAAATACTGCTAGTTGCTCAGGCGAACTGGTCCGTTGGTAACGATCGACTTGCCAGACTGCGCGGTGCAGGTGCCGTCAAGTGAGCACGCCTGCGAGTAGGAACCCGAGACCGTGAACGTCTTCGGTGCACCACTGTCGGTGTAGAGCACTACGAACGGCTTGCCACCCTTGGTGAAGTTGCAGGTGACGTTGCCGGCCTTCGT
>CAMDKQ010000140.1 GCA_945901095.1 Bifidobacterium breve | reverse complement strand
CGTGCTGCGGTTGCCTGCGAGAGTGCCGACGCGAAAGCGAGGGCCTGGCCCACGACTTCGGCGCCGTCGGCGACCTCCGAGACTCGCACCGATAGGTCATCGTTGCTCGAGGTCCCCGTGTAGCCGTGGTCTGCATCGCACTGCGGATCCCCGCACGTGGCCGGCTCGAGATCAATTCGACTCACCGCGCCCCAGCCGATCGTGATGACTACCTCGGCGGTCCGCCCACCCGGCTCGTGCTTCGCAGGATCACTCACGACGCGAGTCACCACAACCGAGTCGACGCGCTCGAGGCGCACCGCCTCGGTTGATGCGGTCGCAAAGGGAACAGGGGTCGTCTCGTCTATCCCGTGCTCGTCGGTGTGGCCCACAATGAGGCGGGTCGGAGTGAGGGCGAGAACCGTGACATGCCGGCGAAGCTCATCGTGATCGAAGGTCGCCTCATGATGGACGAGGTAGGACTTGAGGGGCTCGCCAGCGAGCGAAGTGTTCAATGCATCGGCCACCAGATCCGGGTAGTACCCACTGCGCTGGATGTCGCCGCGCAATTGCTCGTCAAGCTCTGCCATGGACCCATCCTGTCACCTGCATTTGTGGGCCATCTCCTTACCACCACGCATCCTCACCCAGGCACTGGTCCCTCCTCGTTCCACTCAGCGATCCGAGCGATTACGGTGATCCTCGTGACCCCATTCATTCGCGTTGCCGACGAGGTGGCGAGCGCCCTCGCAGAATCTAGGCCGGTTGTCGCCCTCGAGTCGACAATAATCAGCCACGGCCTCCCACGGCCGGAAAACCTTCGCGTCGCCATCGAGGTCGAGGACATCGTCCGGGCAGGTGGTGCGGTCCCTGCGACCATTGCGATGCTGGGCGGGGTCGTGTACATCGGTCTCTCGAGGGACCTCCTTGAGCAGGTTGCCAATCGTGACGACGTCGTCAAGGTTTCGGTCCGAGACATCGCGACCGTCGCGGCTCGAGGCGGCAACGGCGCCACCACCGTCGCGGCGACCAGTCAAATCGCGGCGCGCGCAGGGATCGAGGTCTTCGCCACCGGCGGGCTCGGCGGCGTCCATAGGGAGGCGCGCGAGAGCTGGGATGAGTCCGCCGACCTCACAACCATGGGCACAACCCCGATGACGATCGTCTGCGCCGGCGTGAAGTCCATCCTTGATGTCGGCGCCACCCTCGAGCGTCTGGAGACCTTGAACGTCGGAGTGCTCGGTTACGGAACGAATGTCTTTCCCGGCTTCTATCTCAGCGACAGCGGCCACGTCGTCGACTGGGCCGTTTCGACCCCCGCTGAGGTCGCCAAAATCATGGAGGCGAGGCGGGCGTTCGGCATCGAGTCGGCACTTGTCGTCGCGTATCCGCTCGCAGAGTCTGATCAACTCGACCCCGACCTCCACGACCGGGTGCTGCAGGAGGGTCTGAAACTCGCGTCGGCGAGAAATGTCGTAGGCAAGGGCGTCACACCCTTTCTCCTCGATCATTTCCATCGGGCCACCCACGGCGCCAGCCTCATCGCAAACGAGCGCATCATCGTCCACAATGCAGACCTCGCCGCTCAGATTGCGGTCGCTCGGAGCGAAATGTCCGTATGACCGCCCGGTTCTTCCTCCTCGGTGACGTGATGGTCGACGTAACGGCGATCGTCGGCGAGCCGCTCAACTACGCGAGCGACACTCCCGCCAAGGTCACCATCCAGCCAGGGGGTGCGGCGGCCAATACGGCCTGCTGGCTCGCCCATAATGGCGAGAACGCCACACTCATCGGAGCCATCGGCGATGATCCATTCGGAGACCTCGTCACGGATAACCTCGCAACATTCAACGTGAGCAGCGCCTTGGCGACGATCGAAGGATCGACCACCGGAGCATGCATCGTCATCGTCGATGAGCGCGGCGAGCGCACGATGTTGCCGGACCCCGGCGCGAACGTCGGCCTCGCAGTCGAACACCTGCCCACGTCGTCATTTCGTCCAGGCGACCACCTGCACCTATCCGGATATACCCTCCTGAACGCGGGCACTCGTGCCGTTGGGATGAGCGCCCTTCACCATGCCTGCGAGGCCGGTATGACGACCAGCCTCGACCCAGCGTCAGCGGCTCCACTCGCTCACGACCCCGCCGTGCTCGATGCCGCCCTGCTCCTCATCGACCTGCTCATTGCGAACGAAGCGGAAGCATCAGTCCTCACTGGAATCTCCGACCCCGACCTAGCACTTGCCTCACTCGCCGGACGGGTGCCGACCGTGGTCGTGAAGCGCGGGCATCTCGGCTCGATCGCCCAGCGCGCCGGGGCCAAGCATGAGACCCATGCCATCGCAGTCAGGGTCGTCGATACAACGGGCGCCGGCGACGCATTCGCTGCGGGGTTCCTGCCGCCGTGGATTCTCGGACGAGACCTCGCGGAGTGCCTCGGTCAGGCATCGCTTTCCGCCGCGCGCGCAGTGGCCCGTGTCGGAGCCGGACCCGGCTCCGTGGCGCCGAGAGAATAGTCACACCACCCCCACGGAAGGACCATCATGGCCAGGCGCTCCTCGCGCACTGCATCAGCGTCGCCCGGCGACGGCAGGATTGTCGATATCGACGTCTCAGACGAGATGCGATCCTCGTTCCTTGAGTACGCCTATTCGGTGATCTACGCGCGAGCCCTTCCCGATGCGCGCGATGGACTCAAGCCGGTGCAGCGCCGAATCCTGTTCCAGATGGCACAGATGGGTCTGCGCCCCGACCGAGGGCATGTGAAGAGCGCCCGAGTTGTGGGCGAGGTCATGGGCCGACTCCACCCGCATGGCGACACTGCCATCTACGACGCTCTCGTACGAATGGCGCAGTCCTTCTCCCTCCGCCTGCCCATGGTCGATGGTCACGGCAACTTCGGCTCGCCGGACGACGGCCCCGCCGCCATGCGCTACACCGAGGCTCGGCTCGCCGCAGCGGCACTCAGCATGACTGCGAGCCTTGACGAGGATGTCGTCGACTTCAGCCCGAATTACGACGGCCGCGAGACCGAGCCCGCCGTCCTCCCAGCAGCGATCCCTAATCTGCTCGTCAACGGCGCGGCCGGGATCGCCGTCGGTATGGCCACTAATCTCGTCCCGCACAACCTCGGCGAGGTCATCGGAGCAGCGCGTCATCTCGTGAGGCACCCAGACGCTTCGCTCACTGACGTCATGCGCTTCATCCCCGGTCCTGACCTCCCCGGTGGCGGGGTCATCATCGGCCTCGACGGCGTCCGCGACGCCTACGAGACCGGCCGCGGCACCTTCAAGGTTCGGGCCCGAACCCGGGTCGAGCAGGTGAGCCCCCGTCGCAGGGGCATCGTTGTGACTGAGTTGCCGATGAACGTCGGTCCCGAGAAGGTCACCGAGCGGATCAAGGACCTCGTGCTGAGCAAGAAGCTCCAGGGCATCGCTGACGTCATCGATCTCACGGACGGCGACTCAGGACTCAACCTCGTCATCGAGGTGAAGAACGGATTCCATCCGGAAGCGGTCCTCGAGTCGCTGTTCAAGATGACGCCACTTGAGGAGCAGGTAAACATCAACGCGGTCGCCCTCGTCGATGGTCAGCCGCAGACGCTCGGGATCCTCCAGATGCTCCATGTGTTCCTCAATCACCGCTTCGAGGTGGTCCGGCGCCGCAGCACCTACCGGCGCCAGAAGGCCCAGGATCGGCTACACCTTGTCGAGGGACTGCTCATCGCCATCCTCGACATCGACGAGGTGATTCAGGTCGTCCGAGAGTCCGATGATGCCGCTGCAGCCAAGGACCGCCTCATGACCATCTTCGACCTCAGCGAGGTGCAGGCCAACTACATCCTCGACATGCCACTTCGGCGCCTGACGAAGTTCTCCAGACTCGAACTCGAGAAGGAGTCCGACACCCTCAAGCGCGAAATCGCCGAACTCACCGCGATCCTCGACGATGACGGTAACTTACGAAATGTCGTCTCTGACGAGCTGGCTGCCGTTGCCCAGCAGCATGCGACACCTCGCCGCACCCTGCTCCTCGAGGGCAATGCCTCGCCAGTGAGCGCCGCTGTCCCCCTTGAGGTGCATGACGAGCCCTGCGTCGTGCTCATGTCGAGTACAGGGCTCCTCGCCCGCTGCTCCGAATCCGCCTTCGATCCCTTGGCGGAGGTCGCCCGCGCTGCGCACGACGTGATTGTGAGTTCGACACCCGCCACGACGAGGGGGAACATCGGCCTCGTCACATCAGCGGGGCGAGTGGTGCGGCTCTCGGTCCTTGACCTGCCATCGATGCCCTCCGTGATGGGAATCCCAGCGCTCTCCGCTGGGGCCCCAATTGGGGCCTTCCTCGACCTTGCTGGCGACGAGCAGGCACTTTGCCTCACCACCCTTGACGACACGGGCGGCATCGCACTTGCTACGGCGGGCGGCACAGTGAAGCGAGTCGTCCCCGACAGCCTCGGCAACAAGGACAGCTGGGAGATAATCCGGCTCGACGACGGCGACCGCGTCGTCGGCGCCACCCGACTCGATGACGCGGCCGCAACCTCTGCCGAGCTCATCCTCGTCACCTCCGACGCGCAATTACTGCGATTCCCAGCAGCGTCCGTGCGACCGCAGGGCCGAGCAGCTCAGGGAATGGCGGGGATCAAGCTGAGCCCTGGGGCGAACGTCGTGTTCTTTGGTGCTGTCACCCCATCCGTGGAGGCAGTCGTCCTCACAATCGCCGGCTCCTCCTCGGCCCTCCCCGGCATTGACGGCGGCAGCATAAAGATCACGCCGCTCGCCGAGTATCCGACCAAGGGACGCGCGACCGGTGGCGTGCGCTGCCATCGTTTCCGAGCGGGCGAAGACCTCATCACCCTGGCATGGGTCGGCAATGGCCCGGTCCGTGCCGCAAGCCCCTCTGGAGTACCCGCAGAACTCCCCTCCGAAGCCGGCAAGCGTGATGCCGCGGGCATCCCGCTCACCAGTCCGGTCGGCTCTGTGAGCGGCCGCCTGTGACGCTGAGCTGCTCGGCCGGCTCGCTCGCCGCGGCCGAACCGCTTGCAGGCACGGCGCCCGTCGCCCAGTCTTGGATCATCATCGAGCAACCCGGGCCATGGGGCAGACATGCACTCACCGACAGCCGACTTGACTCCGAGATCGGCGCGGCGCTCAAGAGTGCCTCTGCAGACTCCGGGACCACGGTGCTCCTCGCGCGGCATCCGGATCGCCTCGTGCGCGATCTGCACGGGGCTGCGCTGCTGAAGGACCCAAAGGATGCCTCCCTCAACATCTGGGTCGCCCACACTGCTCCCGGCGATACACGCATGCGTCACGGTGTGACCAGGGACCTACGAGAGCTCGGCTCATGGGACCTTTCCGCGATCGCCCATGGGAGCCTGCCTGCCTTCGGCGTGCCGGTCAAGGACCCCACCCTGTTCATCTGCACGCATAGCGGCCGCGACCAGTGCTGCGCTATCCACGGCCGCGCCCTCCTGGCTGCAACTCTCGACCAACTTCCCTCAGGTGACCGGTCGACCGTGTGGGAGGTGAGCCATATCGGCGGCCATCGGTTCGCGCCGACCGCCCTCAGCCTGCCCTCCGGAGGTGCATACGGCCGGCTAAGCGTCGATGACGTCCTGCGCATCCGCGACGAGGATGCCCGCCGCATCGTCTCCACTCTCAACTATCGCGGGCGGACGGCCTTCCCCCAGCCGCTACAAGTCGCAGAGATCGCCGTCCGCGACCTGGCCGGGGTGCTCGACCGCGACGCCCTCGATGTGCTGCTCCTCCGTGAAGGCCGAGCAATCCCGGTCAAACCTGCTGGCACACTGCCGGACTCCGAGGTCCTGCAGCTTGAAGTCCGTCATGTCGACGGACGCGCGTGGCAGGTGACCGTGTGCAGAGAAGCCCTCCCCACCAGTCGAGCAGAGTCCTGCGGAGGTGATCTGCTCGACGCCCATGTCTGGCGCTCATCGGGAATAAGCGAGGCAACCCGCTGGACCTAGTCGGCCGGCTCCTCGTCGGACGACGCAGCGAGTAGTGCGTCGGTCTCATGGATAGTTGTCCTAGACCGGCCCGCCTTCGCGCCCAGGGCTCGCTCCGCCGCATCGATTGACCTCCACCCCGCGGTCGACACCACTGCAATTCCCCGGCTTGCCAGCAGGTCGTCAAACTCGCGGGCAGTCCCGGCTTGAGCGGTCGTCAAGGCTCCTGAATTGGCATCGGCTAGAAGTGACGCGACTGTCGCGTTCGCGTCTTTCTTATTCGTTCCGATGATGCCGGTGGGCCCACGCTTGATCCACCCCGCCACGTATTCACCCGGAACCGCCTTCCCGTCATCCTGAACCCTGCCTTCGACATTGGGGATGACACCGCGCTTCGTATCGAAGGGCACGTCGCCGAGACCAGTGCCCCGATACCCGACGCTGCGAACGACGAAATCGGCAGGAATGATCATGAGCTCCCCCGTGCCGGTGACTCCCCCAGATCCGTCGAGCACCGTCCGCTCGACGACCACCTCGCGCACGCGCTCGTCGCCGCGCAATTCGACCGGGCGCGCGAGAAAGTGCACGTGCACGCGTCGGTTTCGTCCGGCCGGCACCCTGGTCGACCACTCCTTGATAACCTCGACGTTCCTCGCGATGGCCTTGTCAGTCTTGATCACCTCGTCGCTGGCTGCGTCGAACGCAAGGTCCGACGGATCGACGATCACGTCGGCGTCAAGAAGTTCGCCAAGCTCGCGAAGTTCCTTCGTCGTGAACGTTGCCTGGGCCGGACCGCGCCGGCCGAGCAGGTGGATGTCCGTGATGCGGGAAGTGTCGAGGGTGTCAAGAACGTGCTGAGGCATGTCGGTGTCGTCGAGCTCGGCGACCGTCTTAGCGAGCACCCTCGTGACGTCGATCGCAACATTACCGACCCCGATGACCACCGCCGAGGTGCTCGACGGGACCAGCCTCTCGAAGGTCGCCAGATCCGCATCCGGATGCCCGCAATACCAAGCGACGAAGTCCGTCGCCGCGACGCTTCCATCGAGGTCCTCACCTTCGATTTCCAGCCGCCGATCGCGTGATGCGCCGTAGGTGAGGATGACGCCGTCGAAGTAGTAATGAAGTTCGGTGAGCGAGATGTCGCGACCAACCTCCACATTGCCAATAAAGCGCACGCCCGGCTTGTCGAGCACCTTGTCGAGCGTGTCACGGACCGAACGGATGCTCACGTGATCCGGTGCCACGCCGTAGCGCACGAGTCCGAACGGCACTGGAAGTCGGTCAATGACATCAACCGAAACCTCGATATCGATCTGGGTTGCAAGCGCATCGGCTGCATACATTCCAGATGGTCCCGATCCAATTATCGCAATGCGCAGCGGACGTGTCATTCGTCACTCCTCGTCATGTGAAGCAGGCAAAGGGTTGATCAACGGACCCCGCGCAAATGTAGTGGCACTCACATCTTCTACGCCCGCGAGGTGCGCAGGCACGCTCGATCGCTAGTCTCCATCCACGTCCACCAAGGAGGGCCCATGCCGTTCGTCCAGATAACGATGCTCGAGGGTCGAACCATCGAGCAGAAGCACGACCTCATCAAACGGCTCACCGATGCAACGGCTGGGGCGCTCGGCGGGGACCCGGCGCGAATCAGGGTTGTCATCTACGAAGTGAGCCCCGACGCCTGGGGTATCGGTGGCCAGCCAGTCTCCGCCACCATCTCACCCTGAATCTGGGTCACCTGAACAGAAAACCCTAGCGCGGCCCCCTTTCCGTTCATCTGGCCCGGATTCTGGGTCACCTGAACAGAAAACCCTCGCGCGGCCCCCTTTCCGTTCATCTGGCCCGGATTCTGGGTCAGATGAACAGAAAACCCTAGCGCGGCGCCCTTTCCGTTCATCTGGCCCGGATTCTGGGTCAGATGAGTGTTGTTCTTTGGCGGGTTAGGCGTCGATCGGATGGATGGCCCCACTGTGGACGTCGAAGATGACGCCACCGACGACGAGCTCGGGCGGCAGGAGCGGATGCGAACGGATACGCACGAGGTCGGTGCGAAGGGCGGACTCTTGGTCATCGACCGTGCGGAACTCGACGCTGCGGGTATCAATGCCGTGCTCCGCAAGGATTGCCGCGTGGATCTGCGATTCGGAACCGCCGGCCATGCGGCAGTTCGTGTGCGGCATGACGAGTACCCGCGTGACACCGAGCAGGTACGTGGCGAGGATGAGCGTTCGCAACATGTCATCGGTCACTCGTGCGCCTGCGTTTCGCAGGATCTTCACGTCGCCCGGTTTCTTGCCGAGGACTCCGAGCGGGTCGATCC
>CAMDKQ010000139.1 GCA_945901095.1 Bifidobacterium breve | reverse complement strand
GTCCCCGTAGGGCCATGAGCCGTATGCCGGCCACAGGTAGACCGGGCCGATCTTGTTGCCGGTGATGCGCTGCTCGCGACCGAAACGGGTCGGAACTGCAGCCACGTCGGCCATGGCCTTCGTGTTGAGGTCCTGCCACATCTTGGCCTGCTTCGCACGATCCGCCTCAGTCTTCGCTGCATCCGACGCCGCGTTGTACTCGGCGTTGTCATACTGCGAGAGGTTGAAGCCACCATTGGGCGTGAACAGCTCCGGGATGATCGTCGAGGCGTTGGGCCAGTCAGGGCCCCAGCCTGCGTTGATGATCTCGTGCGCCTTCTCAGGATCGAAGACGACGCCGTAGTACTGACCCGGCTCGATCGGGTTCGGCGTGACCGTGATGCCGGCCTTGCCGAGCGATGCCACCACGATTGCCGCAGCCTTGTCGGCGGTCGGCGACTGCGGGTAGTCGAAGGTGAGCGACGGAGCCGGCTCGCCTGACTCGGCGATGAGCTTCTTCGCGTACTCCGGGTCACCCGTATCCGGGATCTTCTGCCCGAGCAGGGTGTCCCACATGCCGGTCGGTGCGTAGTCGACGCCCATGTTCGGCTTGATGACGCCATCGGCGTAGTCACCCGAGAAGTCGCCGCCCGCGTTCTTGCGGAGCGCCTCACGGTCGAGGGCCGCCGCGATTGCCTGACGGATCTTCAGGTTCGGCACCTTCTTGGTGTTGATGGCGAAGTAGCGCACATACGGGTCGAGCTCGCTGATCGCACGGCCAGCAAACTGCGGCTGCACCTCGGTCGGGCTCTTGTAGATGACAGCCAACTGCTCGGGCTCAACTCCGTTTGCAAGGGCAGTCTGGTCGTTGCCGGAGCTCGCGATCATGCGCTGATCGATGACCTTCACGTCTAGGCCGTAGTCAACCTGCCAGGTATCCGGGTAGGCCTTGCGATAGGTGTCGCTGGCCGGATCCCACTTCGGATTGCGGACCATGATCATCTTGCCGCCCTTGCCATTCTGATTCGACTGAATCATGTACGGGCCGGACGAGACGGGTGCATCGCCGTACTTCTCGCCAGTGTCCGAAGCCTTCGGAACGGGCGCGAACGCGGTGAGGGTCGTGGTGTAGTTGAAGTCGGGGACGGGACGGCTCAGGTTGAACGTGATCGTCTTGTTGTCCTCCGAGCAGGTAACGGCCTTGTCGAAGAGCTCCTGGCCGGTGCCAACGTACGGGCCCTTGTATGACGAGGAGCCGTCTTCATCGCTCGGGATATCGAGCATGGAGATCGCGTAGGTCGGGCCGCCCGTGATGACGTCGGTCGCGAAGGTGCGCGACACGCCGTATGCAACATCGGCGCAGGTGATCGGTGAGCCGTCCTGGAAGGTTGCGCCATCGACGAGGGTGAAGGTCCAGGTCTTTCCACCGTTGGTGGCGGTACCGGTGTCAGTTGCAAGATCCGCCACGATCGACGTGCCCTCTGCTGCGTCCGGCGAGAACTTGTACGCCGTTAGGGTGCGGTAGATCGTGCCGGAGAAGAATGCAAGGTCCTCACCGGTGTAGATCCGCTGCGGGTCAATCTGGTCGAACTGCTCGGCATTGGTGAGGTAGTACAGGGTGCCGCCCGCCTGGGGCTCGCCGCTTCCTCCACTGCTACTACTGCTGCTGCTACTGCTCGATGACCCGCCGCAAGCCGCGAGCGCGAGTGCAGCGACTGCACCGAGCACGGCAATGCGGGAGCCAGTTTTAGCAATCCCCATTGTTCCTCCTATCAACGTCACCGGGAGGCTCCCGGCGACAACCGACAACAGCGAGGCATTGGCCCCGGTTGCCGGAAATCTCGATGTTTCATCCAAAACGTCATCGGCGACCAGCCCGTGGGTCCAGTGCATCACGAACAGCGTCGCCGACAAGGTTGAAGGTGACGACAAGCGTGACGAGCAGTACGCCGGGAATGAACAGGTATGACGGCACGACGCTGAAGTAGCTCACCGAACTCGCGAGCATCGCACCGAAGGAGGTGTCTGGGGGGAGCACGCCGATGCCGAGGAACGACAGCGCCGCCTCCGTACCGATGTACGTGGGCAGGGTGAGGGTTGCGTAGACGAGAATCGGCGCCCACAGGTTCGGGAGGATCTCGATGAACAGGATCCGCGACTTGCTCGCACCCATGGCGACCGCGGCTTCGACGAACTCGCGCTCGCGCAGGCTGAAGACCTGCCCGCGGACGATTCGTGCGAGGTACGGCCAGCCGAAGACGCTGAAGACGAGAATCATGTAGACGATGCGCGACGGATTTCCCTCCGGAACGCCAAGCGACGTGAGCCGCTGGGTCAGCACTCCGGAAAGGGCCAGAATGATGAGGAGGAACGGGAAGGCGAGGGTGAGGTCCATGACGCGCCCGATGACCGCATCGGTCTTGCCCCCCGAGTAGCCCGAAACGATACCGATGACCGTGCCGATGACGACGGTGATGATGGTCGCACTCGTCGCAATGAGGAGCGAGATTCGCAGGCCGAAGAGCAACTGAGCAAAGATGTCGCGCCCGGTACCCCACTCGACCCCGAGCGGGTGCTCGCGGCTGATCCCGCCCCAGGGGCCGACTGGTCCGCCGCCCATGTCGCTGATCGCCGGGCTGTCGAATGAGTAGGGGTCGACGCCGATCACGGCGCAAATGACCGGTGCGAAGATAGCGATGAGATAGAGCCCGATGAGGATGAACAGGCACGTCATCGCCACCTTGTCGCGGCGGACGCGCGCCCAGACGATCTGCCGCAGGCTTCTGCCGAGCACCGAATCAACAGCGCCCGCCGGCGCATCGACCACGGTCAGTGACATGCCCACCCTCGACCACTCGGAACACATGCCCCGGATAGGGCTGGCCCGAGGTTACCTGACTCTCGCCGTCGACGAGCCCGGTCTGACAAGTGAATCAACATCGTGACCGAATCGACGCACTCCCAAGCCAAGAAGTCTTCCCAATGCGGCGGCGTCAGTCCTTGGACTTGCGCCCCGCCCGTGCACGCTCAGGGCCGGAGAGGATCACCTTGCGAATGCGTACGGTCGACGGAGTGATTTCAACGCACTCATCCTCCCGGCAGAATTCGAGGGCCTGCTCGAGGGAGAGCTGCTTGTGCGGGATGAGCGGCACGAGGATGTCGCCGGAGGACTGGCGCATGTTCGTGAGCTTCTTTTCCTTGGTCGGGTTCACGTCCATGTCGTCCTGGCGGGAGTTCTCGCCGATGATCATGCCCTCGTAGACCTCGGTGCCGGGACCGACGAACAAGGTGCCGCGCTCCTGCAGGTTCGCGAGGGCGAAGCCCGTGGTCGGGCCGGTGCGGTCGGCGACGAGCGAGCCGGTCGGACGGGTCCGGAGCTCGCCGTGCCACGGCTCGTACCGGTCGAAGACGTGGTGGAGCAGACCGGTGCCGCGGGTCTCGGTGAGGAACTCAGTGCGGAAGCCGATGAGGCCGCGCGCCGGGACGATGTAGTCCATCCGAACCCAGCCGGTGCCGTGATTGACCATCTGTTCCATGCGCCCCTTGCGCAGCGCCATGAGCTGGGTGACGACGCCGAGATAGTCCTCTGGGATATCGACCGAGAGCCGCTCCATGGGCTCATGCTTCTTGCCGTCGACGATTTTCGTGACGACCTGAGGCTTGCCAACGGTGAGTTCGAAGTCCTCGCGCCGCATCATCTCGACGAGGATTGCGAGCTGCAGCTCGCCGCGGCCCTGGATCTCCCAGGTGTCGGGGCGTTCGGTGTTGTTCATGCGGATCGAGACGTTACCGACGAGTTCCTGCTCAAGGCGCTGCTTGACCATGCTCGCAGTGAGCTTCTTGCCGCTCTTGCCGGCCAGCGGTGCGGTGTTGATACCGATCGTCATCGAGATTGACGGCTCATCGACAGTGATGACCGGCAGGGCCACCGGGTTCTCAATGTCGGCGAGGGTTTCACCGATGGTGATTCCTGGGATACCGGCCACGGCGATGATGTCTCCGGGACCTGCACTGTCAGCAGGCACGCGGTTGAGGTTCTTGGTGATGAGCAGTTCGACGACCTTCGCGCGCTCGACGGTGCCGTCGATCTTCATCCACGCGACCTGCTGACCCTTCTTGATGTAGCCCTGGTGGACGCGGCAGAGCGCGAGCCGGCCGAGGTAGGGCGAGGCGTCGAGGTTCGTCACATGGGCCTGGAGCGGCTTCTCCGGGTCATACTGCGGTGCGGGCACCGTCTCAAGGAGGGTCTTGAAAAGGGGCTCGAGGTTCTCCTCCTCCGGCATTCCGCCATCAGCGGTTCGTGTGAGCGACGCGCGTCCGGCCTTGGCACTCGTGTAAACGATCGGGAAGTCGATCTGCTTCTCCGTGGCGTCAAGGTCGAGGAAGAGCTCATATGTCTCGTCAACGACGGCCTCGATGCGTGAGTCGGGCCTATCAACCTTATTGATGACGAGGACGACCGGCAGGTTCTTCTGCAGGGCCTTGCGCAGCACGAAGCGGGTCTGGGGCAGTGGGCCCTCTGACGCATCGACGAGGAGCACGACGCCATCGACCATTTCGAGTCCGCGCTCGACCTCGCCGCCAAAGTCAGCGTGGCCGGGGGTGTCGATGATGTTGAAGGTCACCCCCCCTTCTGGGGCACCGTCGCCGGTGTAGTGGACCGAGGTGTTCTTCGCGAGGATCGTGATGCCCTTCTCGCGCTCGAGGTCCATCGAGTCCATAACGCGGTCATTGACGTCTTGATTCTCACGGAAGGCGCCCGACTGCCAGAGCATGGCATCGACCAAGGTGGTCTTGCCGTGGTCGACGTGAGCGATGATGGCGACATTACGAAGGTCTTTTCTAAGTTCCACCCGGTGACTCTATGGCGACATGGGGGGCTGGCTGAAATCCTATGAGGGAAACAGGAGGAGGAGCCGTGCAGATGTACTCGCAATTGCCCGCTCGGCGGGCCCGTCAGTTCGCCGGCGATCTGTGGCTGGTGGTGTGGACCGCTGGCTGGATTTGGATCGCATTCACCCTCCACGGGCTCATCATGAAACTTGCCGCGCCGGGCATCGCGATCGCGGAGGGGGCCACGGATCTCGCGACGAGCATCGACTCCGCGGGTGATGCCATCGGTGGCGTGCCGCTTGTCGGCGACGGGCTCAGCCTGCCGTTCGATGGCATGAGCGCGGCCGCCCGGGTCATGGCGGCAGCGGGCCAGGCACAGGTCGATGCCGTGACCCTGCTCGCCATGTTCCTGTCGGTCACCCTGGCCGTGCTCGCCTTCACCTCGTTCGCCGCAATCTGGCTGCCGATTCGAATCGCATTCATGCGCCGGGCGACGGCCGCGCGCAGGTTTGTCGATGCGGACGCCGACCTCGACCTCTTCGCACTGCGGGCTCTGGCCCGTCAGCCCCTACACATCCTCGCTCGGATCGACGACGACCCGGCCGGGGCGTGGCGGCGTGGTGATCGTCAGATCGTCGATGCACTCGCCGCCCTCGAGTTGCGTGCAGAGGGACTTCGACCGCCGCCGCGCAGTGCGATCACGCAATAACGTACAATTTAGCGGTGAAGCAGATTCCAGCAACCCAAGCGCGGCAACAGTGGGCGCAGACAATTGATGACGCGCACCGCGGCCCGGTGAGCATCACTGAGCATGGCCGGGAATCCGTCATTCTCCTTGACGCCGAAGTCGCGCACCGCGCCTTGCAGGCGCTCGAGGACGCGCAGGACGCGGCCCGCGCCGCGGAGGCGGAGCAGTCCATGCACGAGGGTGAAGAGACTGTCACCCTTGATGCGATCCGCCGCGAACTCGGCCTGTAGCGGTGGCCCCTGCGTACACGGTCGAGTTGACGGGTGCTGCCGCACGGCAACTGCGCAAACTCAATAGCGCTGCCCAGTTGCGCATCGTCACAGCACTAGAGGTGCTGCAGACCGAGCCACGACCGCCCGCAATGAAGGCGCTCGTTGGTCATCCCGGCTACCTGCGAGTCCGAATTGGTAACTATCGAATTGTCTACACCATCGTTGACGCCCGACTGCTGATCTTGATCCTCGCCCTAGGTGATCGCAAGGATGTCTATGAATCGTTTGAGCGCCGAGCGTGATCACGGCCCGTGGACTCACCAAGCGGTATGGCGACTTCGCCGCCGTCGACGGCATCGACTTCGAGGTCGCCCGGGGCGAGTCCTTCGGAATTCTCGGGCCGAACGGTGCCGGAAAATCGACCACCATGCGGATGATCGCCGCCACCCTGCTGCGCACCTCGGGCGACCTCACGATCCTCGGCAAGGACCCCAGCAAGGAGGGGCCCGCGATCCGCGCGCATCTCGGGGTCGTCCCACAGCAGGACAACAATGATGCCGAGCTCACCGTCCGCGAGACTCTCTATGTATACGGCCGCTATTTCGGTCTGCCCCGCTCCTACCTGAAGCCGCGCATCGAGGAGCTCCTCGCGTTTGCGCAACTCGAGGACAAGCGTGACACGAAGATCGACGCCCTCAGTGGCGGAATGAAACGGCGCCTCACGATCGCCCGCGGGCTCGTGAATGACCCAGAGATTCTCATGCTCGATGAGCCCACCACTGGCCTTGACCCGCAGGCCCGTCACATCCTTTGGGATCGACTCTTTCGGCTCAAGGAGGACGGGGCCACGCTCGTCGTCACGACCCATCACATGGACGAGGCCGAACAGTTGTGCGACCGACTCGTCGTCATGGATCGCGGGCGCATCGTGGCCGAGGGCACCCCGGCCTCACTCATTCGCGAGTACGCCTCAAAGGAGGTCGTCGAAGTGCGGTTCGGCTCCGATCGCAATGCCGAGATCGCGCCACTGATCGCCGACATCGGCGAGCGCGCTGAAATCCTGCCCGACCGAATCCTCGTCTACACCGAGGCCGGCGAGGAGAGCCTCCAGGCGATTGTCGCCCGCGGCTTTTCGCCGGTTACCTCGCTCGTGCGCCGGTCGTCCCTCGAGGACGTCTTCCTCCGTCTCACCGGGCGAACGCTGGAGGACGAATGAGCCTTGTTACCCGGGCCCCGGCGCACAGCCCAGAAGTCGACCGCCGGGCGGCCCGGCGCGGTGCGCTGTTTGTCGCCGAATACCGCCTGCGCAGCATGTGGAAGTGGCGCAGATCGATCATCACCGACGGTCTGGGCAATCCGATCCTGTACCTCACCTCGATCGGCCTCGGTGTCGGATCCCTCGTCAACGCGAACCTCGGCCCGACCGGTATCGACGGCGTTCCCTACCTCGTCTTTCTCGCACCCGCCCTCATCGCGGCCGCAGCGATGCAGGGCGTCATGAACGAGATCATGTTCCCAACCCTCGCAGGATTTCTCTGGGACAAGGGCTTTTTCGCGATGCGCGCCACCCCGATCAGCGGTGGGCAGATCGCCGACGGCCTCCTCCTTGCGGCGTCCGCCCGCATCGTGTTCACCACGGTCGTCTACTGGCTCGTCCTCCTTGCCTTCGGCGCCGTCGGCTGGGCATCCGCGCTCACCCTCATCCCCATCGCCATCGTCGCCGGGGTCAGCTGGGGCGCAGTCATGCTCGCTGCCACCGCGAACGTGAAGGACGACAGCGGTTTCATCTCCCTCGCCATGCGCATCGTCATCATGCCGATGTTCCTGTTCTCCGGGACTTTCTACCCGCTCTCGACCCTGCCGCTCACGGTGCAGTGGATCGGCTGGATCTCGCCCCTGTGGCACGCCACCGAGCTCGGCCGGTGGCTCTCGTACGGCATGACGATGCCCGCCTGGCAGGTTGCCGTGAGCACCTCCTACCTGCTCGCCCTTGGTGTCGTCGGCATCGTTCTCGCCCGGCGCAGGTTCGAGCGCCGGCTCACCTCATGATCACGCAACTGGTCGCCAACTCGGTCGCCGTCGAGATTGCGGAGCGACGAGGCACCTACCCGGGCGCCGGCGTCTACGCGGGCCGGCCGCACTCTGTCATGCAGCGGGCTTTCATTGCACTCAAGACGAGCAACATGCTCGCGTTCCTCACCGGCTTCGTTGAGCCTGTGCTGTTCCTTCTGGCCTTCGGCTACGGGCTCGGTGGCCTCGTCGGCGGCATCGAGTCGCAGGGTCAGGACCTCAGCTACGCCGCCTTCATCGCGCCGGCTCTCCTCGCCTCGAGCGCGATGAACGGCGCGATCTTCGACTCGACCTACAACGTCTACTTCAAGATGCACTACGGGCGCATCTACCAGGGGATGCTCTCGACCTCGCTCGGCCCGCTCGATGTCGCGCTCGGCGAGATCGGCTGGGCGATGCTGCGCGGCGCGACCTACGCCGTCGGGTTCATGTCGGTCACCGCGGTCTTCGGACTGGTACCGACCTGGTGGGCCCTACTCACCATTCCCGCCGCTGTGCTCATCGCCTTCGC
>CAMDKQ010000138.1 GCA_945901095.1 Bifidobacterium breve | reverse complement strand
TTGGTTTGATTCGGGTCGGTCTCAAACTGACTTCGGTTTGCTACCCCGACGACCTGAGTAGCAAAAACGGCTCGATCAGTCCGACCCACCGCGACCACGGAATCGTGGCATCCATCGTCTCCAAAGAGTGCACACGGCGAGACACCCGGGCAAACGCCAATCACACGATGGAGAAAATCAGAGATTCGGCACGTTAAAGCCAGTAGTGCATAACTCGAGCTAACAGCAGGTGGCGAACGCACGACCCGGTGTGGTGGCACCGCTGGGAGTCACAGGTTTCTCAGTGCGGCAATTTTTGTTCGCAAGTAGGGCCACCTGTTGCCGTAGTGGGGCCGGGCGCTCACGAGCGGCATCTACTTGGCTGCATCAAGGTCCACGACGGATCGAGAAGACCTCGCGTCGGGACCGCCCAGTGAGCACGCGAGCATTGCTGTGGATTGAATGCTGAATCAAACTCCCACGGGTGAGTGGGTGAGTTTTCGATGACCCGCCCCGGACGTCCCTATCTCAGCCAGCGGTGCCGACGAGGATGAAGATCCAGCCCAATCCACGTCGGAACCAAACGCCGGATCGGGAGTAGGCGTGTACGCGCTTCGTAGCGACACTGATCACCGGCGTTTCACATGCAGGCGCCGCCATTTCCGTGCCTCACGTAGGAATGCCCGCGAAACGGTGAGCATCGTCGGGTATGGAACCAGCAGCGGAATCCTCAACCAAGGAGACGACGTCCTCGTCCGACGCGACTACTCACCCGTGCTCCGCCAAGCCGAACTCCACACCGTCACCATCCCATGCTGGGCTTCGCCGGCTTCTGCCCGGCCCTCTTGCCGGCCGTGGGTTTCGCGGGCGACGACTCCTTGCTCCCGGTCTCGGTTCCTAGGGTGGCACCGACTGGTGGTGGATAGGCCTGCCGCTTATGTGGACGACGAGTTCCAAGGTGCCACCCATGGCTTCGGCGTAGGCGGCGAGGCTGCCCACCTCGGTGCGGGCCAGATCCCCGCGGGCGAAGGCCCTTCATATTCGCGCGCCGAGAGCCCTTCACGGTGTCCACGAAAGGACGCCCCAAAGCCTGGCAACGACCTCCTCACGCAGAACCTTCATCCGCGACACCGCACCGCCCTATGCCTTCAGAGACATATTCGCAATCGCGGCCCTCGCCGGTGTTCACCGGATTTTGGTTTCCTCCTGACGTGATCCTGCTGGCGGTCCGTTGGTATCTGCGCTGGGGATGTTCGTACCGGGACTTGGAGGGGCCTATTCGACGGTGTTCCGGTGGTTCGGATTGAAGACTCACGGGACAGCCAGCATCGTGACCGGTGGTCATTCGTTCGTACAGACTCGTCGAACACGAGGTCGAACGCAGACCCGAATGGCCCCTCATGAAACCTGAGCCCCGCTCGCTGTTTAAGCAATGCAAGCCCTATCCATCCACTCCTTGTCCCGGCCGGGGATGACTAATCCCGCCCCAGTCGATCTGGAGCGGGAGCAGCCGGGGGGTCACTTCAGGTAGGTCACCGAGATGTTCACGCGTCGAGCCGTCGGGCCGGACTCTTTCGCGATGCCGTCGCCCCGGACCACGAACCGGCCCTTGAGGCCGAGCTTCTTTAGATAGGCCGCGACATTCTTCGCACGCTGCGTCGACAGGGCCTCGTCGTTCGCCGTGATGGTCGTGCCCTGCACGTAGCCGATCGACACCGTCCGCACGTCCTTCTTGCCGGTCTTCTTCACCAGCGCCTTGAGCGTTGACCTGCCCTCGTCGGTCAGCACGCTTGACAGCGACTCGAAGTACACCATCGTCGTCGCCTGCTTCGGCAACGCCACGACCGGAGTCGCCATCACCACCCCCAGCGACAGGCTGCGCACCGTGCCGTCGGGCGTGAACCCGTTCGACTGAAGCGTGTGACGGCCATCGGCGATATCGGCCGGCAATGGCACCTGGCCCTTGAAGGTGCCGTTCGCGTCGGTCTGGACCGTGCCGAGCAACCGCGGCTCTGAGAACAGGTACAGGTACACCAGCGAGTTCGGCTGGAAGCCCGTGCCCGCCACCGCGGCCGTGCGATCCTGCTCCAGAATCAGCGCCCCATCAGGAGTCAGCCCCAGCGGCTTGCCCTGTGCGTTCAGCCCTGCGAGCGACATCGTGAACCCCGGACCGCTCACCTCGAGCAGTCTGACGTCCCGCTCGTCCGGATTCACCGTCACCAACACCTTTTCGCCATTGACGATCAAGATGCCCGTACCCTGCGCGACGCCGCCAGCCGGGACGCCGCTGTTCGCCGCGTTCGTCACCGGCCCGAGCACCGTCGCCACCGACGCAGTCGGAGTAGTCGTGGGTGTCGAGGTAGCGGACGCAGTCGGCGAGGGCTCCGAAGCGGGTGCTGGAGCGGGTGCTGGAGCGGGCGCTGGCGCAGGCGATGTAGACGCGATCGCTGCGGTGATCGACGCAGAATTTACACCACCAGCGGTGTTGGTCGCACGGACCACGAACGTGAACGACCCAACAGCCGTTGGCGTACCCGAGAGCACCCCCGTCGTTGAGTTGAGCGTCAGACCTGTCGGCAACGCTCCAGATTGCACTGAATAGGTCGGGACCGGATAGCCCGATGCAGCGAAGGTGTAGGAGTAAGCGGCACCAACCGTGGCGGTGGTGGGAGGCGTGCCTGCTGTCAGCACGGGAAGCGATTCGGGGGTGACTCCCAGCGAGGCTGCCGATGGATCAGAGGTGCCCGCTGAGTTGGTGGCCGTGGCTCTGAATGTATAGGCCGTGCCAGGTGTCAATCCGCTAATGGCGCAGTTCCCCGTGGACATCGAGCAGGTGGCGCCCCCAGGTGTAGCCGTCACCAAAAAGGAGGCTGGAGAGGTGTATGCGTCAATACCGCTGCGAGCTGTAGAAATTGTGGCAGTCGTGCCCGACAAGCTCACAGTAGGTGTCGTTGGAGTCCCAGGCACCACCCGAACATCAAATCGCAACATCCCTCCGCAGCCGCCGGTGCTGTCGCACAGGGACAAATTGAATGACCCTGCGCGCAGTGCGGTGACCGTGTACGTACCCGTTGGCCAAGCAGCGTAGTTGGCTGGAATCGCAGGACTTATCGTGGCGATCGTGTAATCCAACGCCGTATTGTTTCCTGCAACGCAGAAACTGGTTCCCGCATAAGTGGCGGTGTTAAAGGTCAATGTGAACGTGTCACCCAAATTCACCCAATTGTCGTACAGGGTCAGCTGGCAGTTCGTCACTGCAATCGGACTGTTGACCGGTGGGGTGTTCACCACCGCTTGCAGCGGTGTAGACAGGCCAATGACGGAAGCGCATACAACCATCGCCCCGACGGTCAACTTGGCGATTGTGGCACTCAACCTCCGGTACGGATAAGACCTTCTCGCCAGTAATTCCGTTGCGATTCCTCGCGAGGACCTGCCATCAAGAAAATGCATGCAAACTCCTACTTAGTGGTGATTGCTTTTTATAAGTATCTAATACCTATTTAACTGGCCTAACGGCTCTCGGTCAAGCCCCGATGACCCACACCTCACATTGCATGCGGGCGCTAACACTGCAACCAACACCGCAAGCATGTGAGATTCCTTGTACTCCGCCGCATCCAGTAGTTCGGCTTGGGCGTCTCTTCCCTCTAGGATTTAGCCGATAGGTCATCTCGGTGATTTCCGCCGCAGGAGTCACTGAAACAAGCGCACAGGGAGACGTCGGTGGCACAGTCGCGGGTCTTGCGCAATGACACATTGATTCTTGACGCCGCCCTGGACGCAACAGCCCAGGATGGCTGGTCCGGCCTTGCCCTGACAGCGGTCGCCCGTCGCGCTGGCCTATCGCAGCGCCCGGTCGCGAACCGTTTTGCTGACCGATCAGACCTTGCGGCGGCGGTCTGGAGCGAGCGCGCTGCCCCCATCCTGCTCCCCGGCCTGGAGCAAGCGCTCTTGAGTGCCGGCCTACTCGCCGGAGAATCGTCGGCAACCGGCTTCCAGACGGCAATGGAATACCTGGCCAGACCAGGCAAAGCCCTGCTAGCCGCGATTGAACTTCTCATCATGTCGAACTTCGACCCAACCCTGGCTGCAGAGGTCCAGCAGGGGGTGGCTGCCGAGGTCCACGGCTGGTGCACCCCACAGCGCGGCAAGACGACACGAGCGCAGGCGGCCCGTCGCGCCTACCTGCTCATCGTGGCCCTCGGTCTCGTCTCCGTCGCGCGGCGTCCGGGCTCCGAGCAGGTCGACCTCACCAAGGAATTCGACTCCCTATTTCGCGCGCTCCAGTCCGACACCAGCCCACAGCCCCTGCCGAAGGCCCACCTCCCACATCTCGCAGACGACATCCCCTTCAACACCGGCGACCCAATCCACGATGCCCTGCTCACCTCGGTACTGCGGCTCGTCGGCACGTCTGGTTACGACGGCGCGAGCACGGCCCGCATCGCACGCGATGCGAAGGTTGCCGAAGCGAACATCTTCCTGCGGCACGCATCCAAGCTCGACCTCTTTATCGACGCATCCGCCCGACACCAGGCCTACGGCTTCCCCGCGAACGCCGAGTTCCAGCAGCGCATGGAAGAGGAGCACGGCGCGGGCATCACCGAGGCCGTGATGATTCGTGAAATCCTGCGCCCGGAGTTCAGCCACCAGCGCGCCGTCAACTTCGAGGAACTGCGGGTGTCGTGGCATAACGACGCGCTCCTGCACAAGCAGGAGGAGCAGTTCGAAGCCTTCGTCCAGCAGCAGTCAGCGTCCAATCCCAACTGGTCATCAACCCTTTCGGCCGCACGGGTGCACGTTGCACTCTCCACCGGATTCGGAATCCCGCTCCTGAGCGTCCTCGATCCTGAGGTCGGGAGCCTGCCGTTCGACGTCGTCACCGTCCCGCTCCTCGACTCGTAGCGCGTCACCACGCTGGCAGGCTGCTCGATCAGGAGCCGATAGTCGTCACCAAGGAAACGTCGAAGACCAGCTCTGGCGACCGCGCGCTGGGCGAGTCCCTCGATGGCGCGCTGATCCAGTGGTCACCTGCCTCTGCCTACGAATTTGACGATCTTGCTGTTACCCGCGATGGCGACCTCTTGGTAGCGTCATACGACGCTGTCGAATCCGGCCTTGTGCTGGAAGGCAACGCGTACCGGACGTCGGCCGCGCCAAGACTCTTGACGTACCTACGCAGTGCCGAAGGAAAGTGGGAGCTCATCGCGCTCGCGAACTTCAATGTCCCGCAAGGCATACCGCAAGGTGTGCCCTGCGTGTCCTCTGGATCCTGAGGAAGGTTCGACGGGCTCGCGCACGCTCGCGACTTGGCTTCTCGATGTTGTGTTGTTGCGTTGTCGGATCGCCTCGGTTCGGTGAGGACTGCGGGATGAAGCGTCACCGCCGACTCAAGACCCGACTGCCACAATTGCACTCCATCACACCAACCTCACCTTCTCGCGTCAATCCGTCAATGCAACAGTGCTCTCACAGGTCGTTGCACTGCTGGGCGAGGTTGGCCCACGCGATCCCTGCCATCGACTCGGTGCCACTCATCAGGCTGTCCGCGAACGCCGCCATTCCCTCGGCGAGAGGCTGGTAGTCGTCATTGGCCCGAGCCGCGGAATTGGCAAGCTGCTCCGCAGAGGCGATCAGCATCATGCCGTCACCCAGGCTCAGGGCATCGCCACCCTCTTGGATGCCGTGCAGTTGTTCGCAGGCGGACTTGGCATCCGCTTCCCCTGCCTTGTCGAATCTGACCCCGGCGCAACCCGCAAGTGCACCCGTCAAGCACACGGCTGCGACAGCAATCCTCGAGAGACGCACGATCACCGTCATCGCTTGTCCCCGACGGCCTTCGCGCCGAAGATCGGGAGTGCGATCAGGGCGACTGCGGCGACGACCATTCCCCATGGGTAGCGAATGATGATCTGCCCGTTGTCGATTTCGAAGGGACGTCCGACGACCGTTCCGAGGAATTCCTGTGGAAGGAGCAGGAAGAGGACGGCCCAGATCGCCAGCCCCGCTGCAGCACCCAATAGCGCTTTCATGTGTCTCTCCCCCGTGCATTGTTTGTTCGTGAGCGCCGACATGGCGCGGTGACTAGTTCAGGACGACGCTGATCTCATCTTCGATCGATTCGCTCCCTTCCAGATCATTGGCGATGATGGAGAGGATCGTGCCGATGACCATCAGGGAGGTCGTGAATGACCGCTGGTACTTCGGGTCGGTGGCCGCGGCGGCCTCGCCCAGCCGGGCTCGGACGGAAGGCACCTCTCTGGCGATCGCCCAGAAGAGCATGAGCGCCCCAGCGGTTCCGTCGTCGTCCGACTCTGGTCCGGTCATGAACTCGTGCAACTCGCCCTTGTCCCCCGCGAGGACGGTCATGTAGAGCGTGAGCGCCGTCCTGGCGATGAAGAGATCCCACTCGTTGATCGTGAGCGCATATCGCCCCGGGCCGACGGAGCACAGCGTGGTCTGGTCCGCTTGCCGTGGTTCTTCCGCGTAGGCGATCCACGACGCGGACGGGTCGTCGCAGGCGGCCTCAAATGTGATCCACCGCCAGAAGATGATCCAACCAGTGACTGAATTGAACTTCACCGGCCGGGCGGGGCCCCAGCCGCAGATCGCGCATGACGACTCGCCATGGCCCCATCGGGGGAACCCTGAGTCGGCGTGCTCGGCGCCCCGAACCTGCTGCTTGGGCCTCAGGTCCTCCTCGCAGATGGAGCACACGGCTCTCCCGGGCGTCGAGACCCGGTTCCTTTGCCCGCACGTGCCGCACTGGACGATCAGCGCCACGGGGTCCGTCGCCTGGTTGGCGTCCTCATTCGAGAGGATCTCGTATGCGGCGTTGATCTGGGACATTGCCGCAGTTGCGGCGTGTATGTCCTCTGCCGGTAAGCCGGAGAATCGATCGGGGTCGAGAGGCCTCGAACGGGTGAGGTGGGCCTTTCGGATCTCGGCTGCCGATGCCGATTCCTTCACCCCGAGGAGCACTGTCTGCGCGTCGACGAGTCCGGGAAACCGCGCGGAAAGTGTCCTGAGAGGCTCGTTTGCCCTAAAAAGCAGCGAGAGATGGCTCGCGTAGATCCACCCGCCGAGGTTTCGCCTTTGGTCGGCGATCATGATTCCGCCTGCTGCCTTGACCTGATACGACCCGAGCATCTCGAGAGCCCGTCGTTGCCGGGCAGCAGAGGTCGAGTATTCGTTCACGGTGATCCCGGCTATCGGGTCGAGCGACGGCTCAGGCTTCGGAACCCGCTGAAGGCGACGAGGAAGAGAATGATGCCGATCACGATGCGAACCATTGAATCCCCCGATTCCAGAACTTAACTGGCCTGACCATACCGCGGCGCCGCTGATGCCGTATTCGATCTGCCGAATCCTCCGCCACGGTATTCCCGGATCCGGAAACCGCATCGGGCTGGCGGTCCGCATTCGCCTAGGACGTCGATCGCCGCAGGCGAGAGGGCATAGCCGCGGAAGACTACGGAACCTACCGGGAATCGGGCTACTGCCGCGCACTGGGAAGTGTCCGATGCGCGGGCAGCAAGTTCGGCGAACCGAGGGGCTGGCAGCGCAAGAGTCTCTAGGTCAGGTCAGGCAACAAGTGCGCGAGCCTCGGGTTCGCTCTGCGCCAGTTATTGAATGCACTCCCAACGCCGGTGCGCCGGAGCATGTGGGCCATACCTCAGTAGTGGTAGCGCGCCTAGATGATGAGGGGGTCCCCGTCGACCGCGTAGACCAGCCGATGCTCGTCCGTGATCCGCCGCGACCAGTAGCCGGACAGGTCCGGACAGGTTCCGACCGAGCGGCTCCGGCTTGCCGATGCCGGCCCCGGGTTCGCGGAGCGCCTCGCCGGTCAGCCGGTTGATACGGGCGAGCATCTTGCGATCATCGCTCCACGAGCAGTAGTCGGCCCATCCGTCGTCGGTGAACGTGACCCTCATTCGACGATGAGCGCCCGCTCGGATACCTTGCCCTCGGACTCTTGGGCAACGCCCCTGAGCAGCCGCTCGGCATTCACGGGCGACCGCATCAGGTACGCCGTCTCGGCCATCGAGCGGTACTGCGCCTCCGACACCAGGAAGGCCGTGCCCTTCTTCGACACGATCTCCACCGGCTCCTGATCGGCGTTCACTTGCTCGATGAGCGGGAACAGTCGTGCGCGTGCCTCACTTGCCGTGACAGCCACGGCCACTCTTTGATAGTGCGAGAATCCGTACCACCACTAGCCCAACCATTTCGTCGGAGTCGTTGGTTGCGGCGGTGTCTTGAGTTCTCGAAGTTCCGCTTGACGATGAGGAGCCATCGCCGGCGATGGAGAAAATCAGCGCCTCCCTCGGGTCGAATGCGTTGCGTGATAATCGGCGCTCACTCGCGCTGCCTTCAGCAGATGTCGGTTCCGTCCTGCG
>CAMDKQ010000137.1 GCA_945901095.1 Bifidobacterium breve | reverse complement strand
TCGTGGCGATCGGTGTCGCTGGAGCACGGATTCCCGCGGGCCTTCCACCCAAGATGCTCGCGGATCTCAGCGCAGCCTGGTGGAAGACCGCTAGTTTCATTGCCGAGTACTCACTTGCAGTACCGGCCGACGAGATTGCATCCCTCGGTCTCGATCACGATGACCCTGCCAACCGCATCGAGCCACTCCTTGCCCTGTGCGACACCACGGGTATCACCCCATTCCCTGTCGATATCAGCGGCCAACTGGCAGCAGGGGCGGCAGCCATGCTCGCACGCTGGAACTCTCCCCGGGCTGCACGGGCTCGGCGTACGCAGCAGTTGCCGGTGGACCTCCCGCTGGCCCTGCATATCGAAACCGTCACCGTGACAGACCACAATGAGGCTGGCCACGGTCATGCGATCTCCCGCGACCTCAAGTCCGGGTTGTTCGCTCCGAACGGCGCCTTCCGGCACGGCGTGCGCTCGACCGGGGAGCGCCAGATGCTCGGCCATCCCCTGTCCTCCCTGCCTGGCGGCGTCGCGATGCTCACCGGGGTGCTCGCTGAACTTGAGGGCCGCCTCGGCAGTGTTGCGCTCGTCGACTTCGAGTACGGTCCTGAGGGCTTGGTCCTCGTCGGGCTAGAGGAGTATCGGCGCACGAGCGCCCGAACAGCGACAAGTCTGGCTGTCGATCTGGCGACCCGCGGCATTACCGATGAACGCACTGCCGTCCGCGCCATTCGGCCGCACCATGTCCTAGAACTCCTCCACCCGCAGCCTCGGCTCACCGGTCAGGAGGTGCTCCTCGTCGCTGGCCTGGCCGCGTCCCCTGGGGCAGCTGTCGGGCGCATCGTGCTCACGAGCGAGGAAGCCGTCGAAGTGGCGGAGACCGGCGAGTCGGTGATCCTCGTCGCAGCCGAGACATCCCCCGGAGACCTCCCGGGGATGATGGCCTCGGCAGGCATCCTCACGGTCACCGGAGGTTCGGCCTCGCACGCGGCGGTTGTCGCACGCGGTATGGGTCTCCCGGCGATCTGCGGCGCAAGTGGCCTGCGCATCGACCGGGTAGCGGGGACCATCACGTGCGGCGAGCACGTGCTCCCCGCGGGCTCCATCATTTCGATTGACGGCGATACCGGCTCCGTCTACATCGGAGCCGTCGCGATCGAGCGCCCCGAGCCTTCGGCGAGCCTTGCAACGGTGCTGTCGTGGGGCGACGACGTCCGGCGCCTCGGGGTCCGGGCGAATGCCGATACCGGCGTCGATGCAGCCCTTGCGATGGACAACGGCGCTGAGGGAATTGGCTTATGCCGAACGGAGCACATGTTCCTCGGCGAGCGACTTCACCTCATTCGCCGCGTCATCCTGTCCCATAATCCCGAGTCGGAGGAGGCAGCGCTCGCTGCACTTGCCCTGGCCCAGCGCGAGGACTTCCGCGAACTGCTCCTCGCGGTAGGCAATCGCCCGGTGACGATCCGGCTCCTTGACGCCCCGATGCACGAGTTCCTGCCGGCGACCCCGCAGGAGGCCGAGGACGAGGATCAGGCACGGATGGTTGAGCACCTCCATGAGGAGAATCCGATGATGGGGGTACGCGGTGTGCGCCTCGCTCTCCTCCACGAAGGGCTCTACCCCGCGCAGGTTGAGGGTCTGTTCAATGCGTGGATTGATGTCTCGACGCAGCACGGAATCTCACCTGAGCTCGAGGTCATGGTGCCGCTCGTGTCGATCCCCGAAGAACTGCTCATGATGGTGCGGCTCATGCGACGGGTGAACCAGGAGGTGGCGTCGCGGACCGGCATCGTCGTGAAGTTCAAGATCGGCACCATGGTTGAGACGCCCCGGGCCGCGCTCATGGCCGACCAACTTGCGCAGTGGGCAGAGTTCCTGTCGTTCGGCACCAACGACCTCACTCAACTCACCTATGGCTTCTCGCGCGACGATGTCGAGCGGCGGATGCTCGGAACCTACCTCGAGAAGGGTCTGCTCACCGTGAGTCCCTTCTCCGAGCTTGACGACCCGGGTGTCGCAGCACTCATGCGTATCGCGGTCGACAAGGCCAGATCGGTGAAGCCGGATATCAAGCTCGGTATCTGCGGTGAGCACGGAGGAGACCCCGTCTCCATCGCCCTGTGCGAGGACCTCGGGCTTGACTACGTCTCCTGCTCGCCTAGTCGGGTGCCGGTCGCCAGGTTGGCCGCAGCCCATGCCGTCCTCGACCGTGATCCGTCATGAGCTGGCGAACAATGTGCATGGAAGACCTTGCAATTCAGATTCGTGCCACTAGTGTTCATGGGATGAAGAAGGAGGCACAATGACGACCGCGCTTTCGGTTCGAGAGGCATCGAAGATCTTCGGTGGCCAAGTAGCGCTCGACCACGTGAGTATCGACGTCGCGCCCGGTGAGGTCCGCGCGCTCGTGGGTCAGAACGGTTGTGGAAAGTCAACCCTTATCAAGATTCTCGCCGGGTTCCATCAGCCCGAGCAGGGCACTGAGGTCACGGTCGGCGGCGAGGAACTCCAGTTCTCTGACCCGGCATCGAGTGAGTCAATCGGCCTGCGATTCGTGCATCAGGACCTCGGACTTGTCGGAAATCTCGACGTCGTCGACAACCTTGCGATCGGCCAGGGCTACCTCACCGGCATCACGAAAACCATCAGGTGGAAGCAGGAGCGCATCGCGGCCCGTGAGGCCCTCCTCGCGCTCGGCTACGACATCGACGTCCGTAGGGCGGTGGGTGGACTCGCAATGAGTGAGCGCACGGCGGTCGCGATTGCCCGCGCGATGTCGACGCGTGGAACTCCGGCAAAGATGCTCATTCTCGACGAACCGACCGCGAACCTTCCTGGGCCTGAGGCGGAGCGGCTCTACACACTGGTACGTCGCGTCGCAGACAGCGGTGTGGCCGTGCTGTTCGTCTCGCATCACTTCGACGAGGTGTTCGAGATGGCGGATTCCGTGACGGTCCTTCGTGACGGCAGGCATGTCATCACGCGTCCAGTTGAGGGGCTGACCGAGGATGAGCTCATCGAGCATGTCGTCGGACGAAAGCTCGACGAGTACGACAAGGAGGGGCACTCGCGCCAGCACGGTGAAGTCATCTTGGAACTCAAGGACCTCAGCGGTGCTGCCGTCCAAGGTATTGACGTCACGGTCCACGCTGGCGAGGTAGTTGGCATAGCGGGCATTACCGGATCTGGCCGCGAGGAGGTTGCGGCACTCGTATTCGGCGGCCACGGTCATGGAGGTGAGGTCGTGCTTGATGGCGAGGTGCTCCCGGTGTCCCGACCCGATATCTCCATCGATCGGGGGATGGCCCTCGTCCCGGCGGAGCGGCATCAGAACGCATCCCTCATGTCGCAGAGTCTTCGGGAGAACATCACGATCGTTGACCCCGGACGGCACATGTCGATGGGAATTCTGCGTCATCGGTCAGAGAAGTCTGATGTCACCGTTTGGCTCGAGCGCCTCGATGTCCGTCCGGCGCAGTCGGAGTTCACGATGGCCCAACTCTCGGGCGGCAACCAGCAGAAGGTCATCATCGCTCGGTGGCTTCGGCAGGAGCCGAAGGTCCTCGTCCTTGACGAGCCGACCCAGGGCGTTGATGTCGGCGCCAAGGCGGATATTCACCGCATGGTTGATGAGGCGGCGGCGCAGGGGGCAGGCGTTCTCGTGTTGTCAACGGATCACGAGGAACTCGTTCGAGTATGTGACCGTGTGATCATTCTGCGTCGCGGTAAGGCGGTCGACGAACTGAGCGGCCCTCGCCTCACGAACGACAGCATCACCGCAGCAACGATCGGCCGCGACTCAAGCGAGCCAGCTGCCTGAACCACCGCACAGCACTGATCCATCAGCCTACGAGATCCGGAGTCACGTCCATGTCTGAAGTTCAAGCGGCACCGCGTCGTCGAATCAATCTGGGATTCGACAGGTTCAGCGGTCTGTATGTATGGGCTGCACTCATCGTGCTGTTCGCCCTGTGGATCCCTGATTTGTTCCTTCAGGTGAGCACGCTCAAGCAGGTGCTGACCTTCCAGGCGATCGCGACCATCGTTGCACTCGGGCTCATCATCCCGGTAGCGGCGGGCGCCTTCGACCTGACCATCGGAGGGGTGGTGTCGGTCTCCGTCTGCTTTACGGCGTGGGCACTGGTGAATCACCACGGAGTCGTCGTCGCGGTTGTCGGTTCGATTCTGCTCGGAATTGCGGTTGGCCTCCTCAACTCGCTGGTGGTGGTGAAATTCAAAGTCGACTCGTTCATCGGCACACTGGGTATGAGTTCGATCCTCATCGCGGTTGCCGCCATGATCAGCAGTCAATCGCAGATCGTCCTGAGCACCGAGGGCTATGCCCCCTTCCTCGACTTTGCGCGCGGCGAATTCCTCGGACTGCCGTACACGGTCTACTACGCAGCGGTCATCGCCCTGTTCATGTGGTGGATTCTCGAATACAC
This sequence comes from Bifidobacterium breve, assembly GCA_945901095.1. GTDB lineage: Bacteria > Actinomycetota > Actinomycetes > S36-B12 > S36-B12 > WLND01. The sequence goes on along the minus strand of CAMDKQ010000137.1, from coordinate 3,962 downwards.
CCCCGGTGGACGCTACCTCTACGCAGTCGGCGGCAACCCGGTCGCAGCGCGACTCTCGGGTGTGCGCATCGGGCGAGTCACCATGATCGCGTTCGTTACCTCAGGCGCAGTGGCAGCATTTGCCGGCATCGCGCTCACTGCCACGATCGGCACAGCGACCTCGATTGTTGGTGAGGGCTACCTGCTGCCTGCCTTCTCCGCAGTGTTCCTCGGTGCGACACAGATTCGCCCAGGCCGGGTCAATGTGCTCGGCACCCTCGTCGCGATCTTCCTGCTGGCGACGGGTGTCTCGGGCCTACAACTCGCGGGGGCGCCGTCGTACGTCACCGACCTGTTCAACGGACTTGCGCTCATCGTGGCCGTCTCACTCGCAGTCCGAACGGCAAGCCGCCGCAAATAGCAGGTGGGGAGCGTCAGGAGACCGCTTACGGCAGCGGCACAGCGAATGGCTGTGCCGCTGCCTTATTTTTGGCGTGTGTGCTCGATACCCAATCGAGGGCGTTGCCGAGCAAGATCCGAAACATCGGGTTCGCGAAGGTCGACGGCCCGTCACCCATGAGTAGGGTCGCCACCGGGCTAATGCCCGCGGTGGTGGTCCAGCCCATGAGACGGTGGCCCCCGTGCAGCCCGCCGTCGGCCTTGTGGCCGGCGCACGTGACACCCGTCGACGAGCCGTTGGTGACCACGTCGAAAGTGTCCTGAAACAGTTCGCCCGACATGTCGGCATCGTGGGTGAGGATGGGCGTGACGCGATCGGTGAGGACGGGCGCGAAGTACAACTCGTCGTCGATGGCGAAATCCTTGATACCTGCGCAGATGGGATGCAAGGAGTCAGCCACCTCAACGGTGAACGCGCCCATCCGGTAGCCGGATGACGGAATGTCCTCACCGCGCAACCGTGCTGGACGGTAGTTGAATCGGCCACCGATCGCCTCGGCCCATCCCTCCCAAGCGGGCCAGGCAGCAATCGCGTGGTGAAGCACGACAACTCCCTGACCTGAGTCGAGCAGTCCCACGAGCGCCTCGGCGACCCCCGGACCGGGCGGTAGCGCAATGGGTTCCGACCCGCGCGCGAGTGAAAGGCCCGGAATGTCGTGAAGGAGAATCGCATCCCAGCAGCCAGCGTGGGCGGGGTCGAGCCAGGCTTGTGCGGTCGGCTGGGTTGCGTGCGCCCACACCCACCCTCGATCGTGGCAGATCTCGGCGATTGCACCGAGGAAATCATCGAGTGCCACGCGATGTCCGCCTGTGACGACGAGGATTCGCTTGTTTGCAGTCATCGGAAGTCCTGCCATGGAGGCGGTTCGGGGAGTGACGGGGTCACATGTTCGGAGGGGGCTTACGGGGTTTCACTAGTTACTATAGTCTGCTTCCTATAACTGTGAGGAGCATCTGAATGACGGAAACCTTGGCCCCCAATGTGACATACGGGCCTCCTGAGGGCTATGCCGCGGGTGTCACTCGCGAGCTCGTGTTGGACCTCCACCGACGAATGGTGCGCATCCGCATGTTCGAGGAGTCCGCTGGCAAACTCGTGGAGTCAGGCGACATGCCGGGGTTCCTCCACCTCTATGTGGGCCAAGAAGCTGTGGCGGCCGGGGTCATGTCGGTCCTTGACGATGTCGATCAGATCACCTCGACCCACCGCGGCCACGGGCACGCCATTGCAAAGGGCGCGGAGTTTCGCCCGATGTTCGCAGAGCTGTACGGAAAGACCACCGGCTACTGCAAGGGCCGCGGCGGAAGCATGCACATTGTCGATATGAATCGCGGGATGCTCGGCGCGAACGCGATCGTCGGAGGGGGTATCCCGATCGCCATCGGCGCAGCGTTCGCGGCACAGTATCGGGGCGACGGCTCGGTGGCCGCGAGCTTCTTCGGTGATGGCGCAACCAACATCGGTGCCTTCCATGAGTCGGTGAACATGGCGGCGGTATGGGATCTCCCCGTCCTATTTATTTGTGAGAACAACGGGTATGCAGAGTTCACGGCGCAGGGCAACCACATGCGCCTCGACGACATTGCCGAGCGAGCGAATTCTTATGGCATCCCTGGGGTTGTTGTCGACGGCATGGATGCGCTCGCGGTCCGCGCGGTGGCGAAGGTTGCCGTTGATCGTGCGAAGCGAGGCGAGGGCCCGACCTTGATCGAGGCCAAGACGTACCGCTACTTCGACCATCAGGGCATCAAGGGTATGCGCATTCCCTACCGTGACCCAGCTGAGGTCGAGGCCTGGAAGGAGCGCGACGCCATCAGGTTGCTCGAGGTCATCGGTACTGAGCGAGGCCTCGCCACTCCCGAGGATTTCGCGGCAATCTTGGCGCAGACAGAGACCGACATCGCCGACGCCATCGAGTTCGCTCGCAGCAGTCCAGATCCGGATCCGGCCGACATCCTCGACGACGTTTACACCGTCTGAGCCAGAAGGAATCCCCGTGAACACGCGCGAACTTACCTACGTCAAGGCCTTCAACGAGGGCATGCACCAGATCATGGCCGAGGATCCGGATGTCTTCCTCATCGGTGAGGATGTCGCCGGCTACGGTGGCGTGTTCCACATGTTTGACGGACTCCTCACCACCTTCGGTGACAAGCGGGTCAAGGACACCCCGATCGCCGAACAGGCGATCATCGGCCTTGGCGTCGGTGCTGCCGCGCGTGGCCTGCGCCCCGTCTGTGATCTGATGTTCATGGACTTTATCGGCGTCGCGATGGACCAGATTTTCAACCAGGCAGCCAAGATGAAGTACATGTTCGGGGGCGCGGTCTCTGTGCCCTTGACCATCACTACTGCCGGTGGTGCCGGGATGTCCGCGGCCGCCCAGCACAGCCAGAGCCTTGAGGCGTGGCTCGCGCACATCCCCGGGTTGAAGGTGGCCATGCCGGCGAGCCCCTACGACGCGAAGGGCCTTATCGTCGGCGCGATCCGTGACGACAACCCTGTCATCGTTGTCCTGAACAAGAAGATGCTCGGGGTCAAGGGCCCGGTGCCGGAGGAGTTGTATTCGATTCCCCTCGGTGTCGCGAATATCGTGTGTGAAGGCGATGACGTCACTATCGTCGCAATCGGACGCATGGTCATCGAGGCAACTAAGGCAGCGCAGGCGCTGGGGGAGCAGGGAATCTCGGCAGAGGTCATCGATCCGCGAACGGTCCAGCCCCTTGACATCGACACGATCGTGACCTCGGCCAAGAAGACGAACCGAGTCCTCATCGTCCACGAGGCTGTGCAGTTCGGCGGTATCGGTGCTGAAATTTCATCGCAGGTTCAGGAATCCGCGTTCGATTACCTCGATGCGCCGGTTACCCGCCTCGCGGCACCCTTTGCCCCGGTGCCCTACGCCCCGATCCTTGAGAACGCCTATGTGCCCGACGCCGCACGAATTGTGGCAGCCGCACGCCAACTCGTCGAACGGAGCTAGTCGTGGCGATTGAAGTGCTGCTTCCCAAGCTGGGCCTCACGATGGAGGAGGGCACCGTCGATGAGTGGCTCGTCAACGATGGCGATGTCATCTCCGTCGGCACACCGCTCCTGCGCCTAGCGACGGACAAGATCGATGTTGACGTCGAGGCCGAGTCTGAAGGCATCATCGCCAAGGCTGTGCCGAACGGCACGACGCTCGCGCCCGGCTCTGTTCTCGGATGGCTCTTGCTCCCGGGGGAAGTTGCTCCGGGGGAGGTTGCTCCGGGAGGCGCATCCGCTCTGACGGTTTCTTCCGACCCGGTTCCTCTGTCCGGCCGTCAACGTGTGTCCCCGAACGCTCGCCGCGTCGCTTCGGAACTTGGTATCGACGTTGCCTCGCTGCGCGGTACCGGTCCCGGCGGACGGGTGGTGTCCGAGGATGTCGAGGAGTCTGCCCGCGTGCAGGCGACGAAGGTCACGTCGCCTCTCGCCCGACGCGATGCAATACAGGCCGGCATCGATGTCAACGAAGTGCCGACTGACACCGGATACGTCACGC
>CAMDKQ010000136.1 GCA_945901095.1 Bifidobacterium breve | reverse complement strand
GACATCGACCTCGCGATGAAGCGCGGGTGCGGGTACCCGATGGGTCCGTTCGAGCTCCTCGACGCGGTGGGCCTTGATGTTTCACTCGCCATCCAGCGGACCCTCTACCTAGAGTTCCGCGAGCCCGGTTTCGCTCCAGCTCCGCGCCTTGAGCACCTCGTCACCGCGGGTTACCTCGGGCGCAAGACCGGCCGCGGTTTTCGCACCTACGCCTGACCGGCGAGGATGGTGGAGACGGACATGGGGCGAAAGAACCGAAGGCAGCCGGATCCGCCGGACTCCGTGCGGGGTCCCGGGGCGTATGGCCCGCAGAGCACTGAGGAGCATGCCGACGGTGAGTGGGTCGTTCGCCGGGTGACCGGTTCGGGCGCGACGAAGACCTATCGCTGCCCTGGGTGCGATCAGGAGATACGTCCGGCAACTCCTCACGTCGTCGCATTTCCGGCCGATGACTACGGAAACGTCGAGGATCGACGCCACTGGCATACCCCGTGCTGGCAGGCGCGCGGCCACCGCGGACCGCGGACTCAGCGGTCGTCAAGAGGGCCGAGGTACTGATGCCTGATGCCGAACGCATCGTCGCGAACTCAGTACTTCCTGCGCGTCGGGAGTCGCTCCGGCTGCGCACGAGTGACGGCCTGAGCCTTGTCGCCGAACTCGCGCTGCCCGCCGATGCGGCGCCGGTAGCAACGATCGTGTGCGTCCACCCGCTGCCAACCCACGGTGGCATGATGGATAGCCACGTCCTGCGCAAGATGGCCTGGCGCCTGCCCGCCCTCGCTGACGTCGCCGTTCTGCGCTTCAACACACGCGGAACGACGAGTGCCGCGGGCACGAGCGAGGGTGGCTTCGACGAGGGGCGGGGCGAAGGCCTCGATCTCCTCGCCGCGATAGCAGAGGTCGGCGCCTGCGGGCTTCCCGATCCTTGGCTCGTCGGCTGGTCATTTGGCACCGACGTCATTCTTCGCCACGGCAATGTCGATCCGATCGTTGGTGCGATCCTCCTGTCGCCGCCACTGCGGTTCTCGACCGACAACGACCTCGAGTCTTGGGCGGCGAGTGGACGATCGCTCACCTGCCTCGTGCCCGAACTCGACGACTACCTCAGGCCCGACGCGGCCCGCGAGCGGTTCGCGGTCATCCCGCAAGCCGAGGTCGTAGGAGTCGACGGAGCCAAGCACCTATGGGTGGGGGAGACGGCCGTCTCTATCGTGCTGGGGGAGATCGTCGCCCGGGTCGCCCCGGAAAAGGCACCGTTGCCCACGACGTGGTCGGGCGAGATGACGAGATGGAGCGACCTGTGAAACCTGCCCGGTGCGTCGTACTATTGCACGCCTTCCCCTGCGATGGCCGGATGTGGGCCGCCCAGGCTGATGCGCTCTCCGAGGCCGGGTGGGACCTCATCATTCCCGATCTACCGGGGTTTGGAGCGAGCGACGTCCTTGAGGCAGAGCCGAGCCTGGATCTTGTCGCGGATGTGGTCCTGCGCGAATTGAGCGTGCAGCGGATCGAGGGCGCTGTGCTCGCGGGTCTCTCCCTTGGCGGTTATGTCGCGATGGCGATGATGCGCAAGTCGCCGGAACGCTTTTCCGCGCTCATGCTCTGTGACACGAAGGCGTCGGCCGACACCGCAGAGGCCAGGGAGAGTCGCCACCGACTGGCCGAGTCTGTCGTGGAAGAACCGGCTGAATGCGGCCGGATCCTGCGCGGGTCATTACTTCCGGTGCTCCTCGGCGCCACGACGTTCGCCGAGCGACTGGCGGTGGTGGAAGAAGTGGGTGGATGGTTGGACGAGGCGCGCCCGCAGGCCGTTGCCTGGTACCAGCGGGCGATGGCCGCGAGGCCGACCTCGATCCCAACATTGGCGGCTGCGTCGATCCCGGCTCTCGTGCTGTGGGGCGAGGAGGACACGCTAAGCCCTGAGGCCGACCAGCGTGCCATGCTGCAGGCCCTCACCAACGCTACTAGCGCGTGCATCCCAGGAGCGGGGCACCTGTCTGCAGTGGAGCGCCCCGAGGCCGTGAGCCGGCGGATGATCGAGTTTCTCGAAAGCGCCCAGCTCAGGTCCTAGAGGCCGGCAGTCTCCTTGATGAGGCCGGCGTAGGCCCTTGCGCCTGACTGCGTGAGGTGGATTCCGTCGGAGGCGAAGTATTCGGGATGTTCGATTGATGCAGCGCGCCAGTCGGCGAGCACTGCGTTCGGGTAATCCGGCACGACGTCCTCGATGACCTTGTTGTTCGGGCCGCGCCAACTGCGGGGCATGTTGGTATTGACGACGACGACTAGGGGGCTGTCGACGAGGATTTCGAGCATCTCGCGCATCATGCTCTCGGGGAGGACCCCGTTCGTGCCCGGGTGGAGCACGACGATGGGTGCGAGCCGATTTCCGGCGACGTATCGCTTGAGCTTGCCGATGAAGGCACCCGGGTACCGAGAGACAGCGGCATCAACCTTCGTCCCGGGGATCGTTTCCTTGAGAATTGATCTGGCCCCGAGCATGACGGAGTCTCCGATCGCGCTCACGGTGCCGGTGTCCCGGCTGGGGCTGGCTTCTGGGGTCGGATCTGCCGTTGAATCTGTCGGCGCAGCGGCGTCTGCTTCGTCATCGAGGGCGACCTCGGTTGGTCCGCCGGACGTGATGCCCATCGCAGCTGCGACGTCGGGTGCGACGACCAAGTCGACTGTTGCGCGGGTTGTCGCGGCGAGAAGAAGCGCCACGGTGACGATGCCAGCGAGCGTGACCCCGACCATCGCCGCCCCAACGAAGCGAAGTCGTTTGCGTCGAGCGCCCTTCGATTCGCGGACTCGCGCAACGTAGCGCTGGATGGCTCCGCGCCGGATAGGCATCTCCAGAAGTCGGAAGCTCAGCTCGGCGATGGCTACGGTGAGGGCGAGGCGCAAGATGACGAGGGGGACGCCGTCAAGTGGCGTGTCGAGCACGGGGCGGGTGGCCATGAATACCGGCCAGTGCCACAGATATAGGCCATAGGAGCGCTGGCCGATGTAGCGCCACGGCTGGGTGCCCATCGCCGGGCCGAGTTTCACACCCGGGTGGCTCGCCGCGGCGATGAGTGTCGCGACGATGAGGGCGAGTCCCAGGAAGCCCCCGCGGTAGAGCCAAGGAGTGAACTCTCCGACGAAGGCGAAGAACCAGATGACTGCGAGGAGTGCGACGAGTCCGATACCCGTAATGATCGCGGCGGCCCCCGATGACAGGTCCCGGCGCATCCGTCCCGGTCGCCAGAAGGTCGCCATCGCAGCCCCGACGAGCAGGCCCATAGCGTGGGAGTCGGTGCCGAAATAGGCTCGGCTCGGGTCCGCGAAGTCCGGGAAGCCGTTCGAGACGGATAGCTGGAGCATCCAGGCGGTCGACAGAACGGCAAGGACGGCGGCGACAGTGAATACACCCTTGCGTGCGAACTTGCGCATCGCGAGGAAGGCGATTGCCGGCCAGATGAGGTAGAACTGCTCCTCGACAGCGAGGGACCATAGGTGGTTGAGAAATGGGGGCCGGCCGATGAACTCGAAGTAGGACTGGTCGGCGGTGATGTACCACCAGTTGTTGACATAGAAGATCGACGCCAGTACGTCGGAGGCAGTCTGGCGCGCGGCGTCGCGGTAGACGAGTGCGGCGGCGAGCGACACGACGACGAGGACGAGGAGGAGCGCGGGGAGCAGTCGTCGGGCGCGTCCGAGATAGAACTTGCGGAAATCGACGCGTCCTGAGCGGTCGAACTCCTCAAGAATCAGGGAGGTGATGAGGAATCCGCTCAGGACGAAGAAGACATCGACGCCGAGGAAGCCGCCAGGGAGCCACGAGAGATCGGCGTGATAAAGCAGGACGCCGATGACCGCCAGTGCACGGACGCCGTCGAGGCCCGGCAGATAGCCCATCTCGTTGGCACGCGGGCCGCGATCGAGCTTCCATGGCACCTTGTCGCCCACGGCCGGTTCGGTCACGGAATCATGCTAGGCGACGTCGCAGTTATCTCGTGAATTGCGAGAGGATTCCGGTGAAGAGCCCGAACCTTGCTGCCGACCACAACGCGATCCCCACCGCCGAGGTGACAAGGAACACGATGAACATGCTGCTCGCGCGCCGGGCCGTGGTGAGGAGGGCAAGGGCGAGGACTGCCCCGAACAGCACGGCCGCACTGGCCGTCACCTGATCGTCAGTCGGTGTCCAGCCGAGGATCGTGATGTCGGGCATCTCGATCAGTGGAGCAGCGGTTCACCGTCGGATGCGCCGTGCGCCTCGCCGGGTGGGGCGGCCTGGACCAGTTCGACGAGAACTCCGCCGCAATCCTTTGGATGGGCGAAGTTCACGAGCGAGCCGGCCGTGCCACGCCGCGGTGCGTCGTAGAGCATGCGGACGCCTGCAGCGGCGAGCTGCTCGGCGGCGGCAACGACGTCATCGACCCCATAGGCGATCTGCTGGATCCCCGGACCTGACCGATCGAGGAACTTGGCGATGGTCGAGTCAGGGGAGAGCGGGGCGAGTAACTGGATGCAGCTGCCGGTCGAGCCGACGCCGAGCATTGCCTCGCGGACCCCCTGTTCCTCGTTCACCTCCTCGTGCACCACGGAGAGCCCGAAGGCCCGACCGTAGAACTCAATTGCTGCGTCAAGGTCTGGGACGGCGATGCCGACGTGGTCTATGCGCGTCAGGAAGGGATGCATGCCGGATATCGTGTCACCTTCCTGATCCACGACGCACGAGAGGAGCCCGACATGCCCGATACCCCGGTTGCACTCCTCGATCTGATCGCCGGTGCGCAGGGCGGCGACGTCCGCAAGATCGCCCGGCTCATCTCCAAGATCGAGGACGGCGGCGTCGAGGCACGCGAGGTCATGCGGGCGCTCGCCACCTACTCAGGTCGAGCCCATGTCATCGGACTCACTGGTGCTCCAGGGGTCGGCAAGTCGACGACGACGTCGGCGCTTGTCACGGCCCTACGGGCGGACGGCCATCGCGTCGCGGTTCTCGCGGTCGATCCCTCCTCTCCATTTTCTGGCGGCGCGCTGCTCGGCGACCGGATTCGCATGCAGCGTCACTCGGGCGACGAAGGCGTCTACATCCGCTCGATGGCCTCCCGGGGTCACCTTGGCGGTCTCTCGGCGACCACGCCTCAGGTGATCCGGGTGCTCGACGCGACAGGCTTCGACATCGTCATCATCGAGACGGTCGGGGTGGGTCAGTCGGAGGTCGAAATCGCTGCAACGGCCGATACGTCAATCGTGCTCCTCGCACCCGGAATGGGCGATGGTATTCAGGCGGCGAAGGCGGGGATTTTGGAGATCGGCGATATCTTCGTCGTGAACAAGGCGGATCGTGACGGGGCTGACGCGACAGCCCGCGAGATCCGTCACATGGTCGAACTCGGAACCTGGCACGGCTGGAAGCCGCCGGTGCTCAAGGCGAGCGCTGCTCAGGGCACGGGCATCGACGAGGTCGTCGATGCGATGAACGCGCACCGGGCCTGGCTCGCCGAAAGTGGCGAGGATCGGGTGCGCCGGCATCGCAGGGTGCGCGAGGAGATTACGGCCTTGCTCCTCGGAGCAGTGCGCGAGCGACTCGCGGGACGCCGCGATGAACTGTCGGCGCTGGCTGACGACGTGTTAGCTGGGGACCTCGATGCCTACGCAGCAGCCGAATCCCTCGCCTAATCACCGTTTGTCCCATGACCTAATCCCCGTTTGTCCCATGAGCTGGGAGAACGTGCAGAATCCAAGCCAACAGCGGCCAGATTGTGCACGATGCCCCAGTCTTGGGTCCGGGAGGTAGCGAAGCAACCCCTCGCCCCTTCAGGGCTTGCGGCGCTGCCAGGCCCCTGGCTCGGCGAGGAGTTCAGTGACGTCGCTCGGAAGCTTGTTGAGTGCCACATCTTCGAGACTGATGCCCTCGAGGACATGCCTCATTGCTGCGCGCACGGCGATCCAGACCTCGCGGAGATGCTCGCTGGCCCCCGGGTACTCGACGTCCTCGGGCCTGTTCCCACGTACTGCGGCAAGCGGCCCGTCAAGGGCGCGGACGACATCGGCGATCGTGACGTCGCTGGGGTCGCGGTCGAGGCGGTAACCGCCCTCGGCCCCGCGCTGGCTCGCGACGATGCCTGACTGTCGCAGCTGGCGAAGAATTCCCTCGAGGAACTTCACCGGGACCTGCTGCGCTGTCGCGATTGCCTCGCCCTTGATCAGTTGCAGCGGATCGATTCGGTAGGCCGCCACGAGCTCGAGCAGCGCCCGCATCCCGTAGTCGGCCTTGGCAGAAATATGCACAGCCCCATTGTTCCCGGTCATCCGTTCGTTCACCGCATTGACCGGCTGAACCACTCGCGACACGCCTGCCTCCTCGTTAACTTGACGTCCGTCCGATCAATATATACTTTTACTATTGACTTACTAGGAAATAGGCGCTCGCTGGTGATGTGACCGTCGAATCCAAGAACCTCACAGAAGGAGAACAGCAAAATGTCGCTATCAATCACTCCAGTCCGCCGGGCGGTGCGGCAGGCAATCGCCATTGGTGCTGCCGGGGCCGTCCTCACTGTCGGAATTGGCACGAGCCAGGCGCTCGCAGCGCCGACGCCCTCCCCGACTCCCACCCCGACCGCCTCGACCGCGACACTGCCGAAGCTGCCGACCGCACCCAAGGTGCGCATCGGCTTCTTCGCAAATCTCACCCATGCTCCCGCCCTCGTTGGGCAACAGCTGCGACTCTTCGAGCAGAACCTGAATCGCGAAGGCACACAGGTCGAATACGTCCTGTTCAACGCAGGGCCAGCTGTGATCGAAGCCATGAAGGGCGGCGCAATTGACGTCGCGTACATCGGTCCGAACCCCTCGATCACCGGCTACAACTCAACGAACGGCACCCTGCTCAAGGTTGTTTCCGGGGCAACGTCAGGTGGCGCCTATCTCGTCGTGAAGCCGGGCATCAACACGGTGGCCGATCTCCGAGGCAAGAAGATCGCAACGCCGCAGCTCGGCAACACTCAGGACGTTGCGCTGCGCTCATGGCTGAAGACCCAGGGCCTCCAGACGACGGTCGCAGGCGGGGGCGATGTCACGGTCATCCCGACGGAGAATGCCCAGAGCCTCACGCTGTTCAAGAGGGGCGACATCGATGGAGCCTGGGTCCCAGAGCCGTGGGCATCACGGCTGGTCCTCGAAGCGGGCGCCAAGGTACTCCTCGATGAGAAGACGCTCTGGCCACCCAGTGGACAGTACGTAACGACCAACATCATCGCGAGCCAGCCATTCTTGAACCAGTACCCAGGGACCGTTCGATCAGTCCTCCAGGCGAACAACACGGCCATTCGGTACATCGCTGCCAACGTCCTGAAGTCCAAGGACATCGTCCAGGAGCAGATCACCAAGTGGACCGGAAAGCCGCTGCCCGACGCGGTGATCAACCGATCCTGGGGAAACGTGCGTTTCACTTGGGATCCGCTTCCCCTCACGCTCAAGCAAGGGGCAGATGACGCGGTCAGCATCGGGCTGCTCTCGCTGGGGTCGAAGGGCCTGTCGGGGATATACGACCTGCGACTGCTGAATTCGGTGCTCGCGGCGTCGAAGGCGCGCACGGTCACGGCCGGCGGACTCGGCCAGCAGTAGAGCCACCCTGACGAACCTCGTCACCACATATTGAGGAGAACCGCACCATGACATTCGCCAGCGGCGCACATCCGACGCATGACACAGGCAATCAAGCCCCGGACATCATCGACCCGGTCGGGGATCCATCCGCGAATTCGGTGAGCCTGCGCCACGTATCGAAGCAATTCAGCTCCGAAGGTCCCGTCATCCTTGATGACGTCACCTTGGATGTGCGCCCTGGCGAGTTCGTCTCGCTCGTCGGGGCATCGGGCTGTGGCAAGTCGACCCTGCTCAATCTCATCACCTGACTCGACAAGCCAACGAGCGGCACCATCGAATGTTCAGGCCCGTCAAGCCTCATGTTCCAGGAGCCGGCGCTCATGCCGTGGCTCACTGCGGGCAAGAACGTCGAACTGGCAATGCTCTTCAACGGTGTCGGCCGGACTGAGCGAAAGGCGCGGGCACAGGAACTGCTTGCCATGGTCAGCCTCGAGCGTTCGTACGATCAGCGGCCGCATGAGCTCTCGGGGGGCATGCGCCAGCGGGTTGCGATTGCACGTGCACTTGCCCAGGAGAGGTCAATCCTCCTCATGGACGAGCCATTCGCCGCGCTTGACGCGATCACGCGCGATCTCCTCCACGAGGAGCTCACTCGCATCTGGAACGAGACCAAGATGACCGTCATCTTCGTTACCCACAACGTTCGTGAGGCCGCTCGACTCAGTCAGCGCGTGCTCCTCATGTCATCAAGACCTGGACGAATCATCCGCGAATGGAAGGTGGCAGATCACGGTCCGTGGCCACTTGACTCTCCCGCGGTGGCTGACCTCGCCTCCCAGATAACCGCCGAACTTCGACAGGAGATCCGCCGTCATGCCAAATG
>CAMDKQ010000135.1 GCA_945901095.1 Bifidobacterium breve | reverse complement strand
CCGTGCTGACGTGCCCGGTCAACGTCATCCAGCAGCGACAGGAGTTGGGTGAGAACCCCGCCAACCGCGTTCTCGCGAATCAGTTCTCGATCGCGATCAACCCGACGCCGGTAATTGGCGTACTCGGCTTGCACGCGCTGCAGGTCATTGGTGAGCTCGGCGAGCGCAAGTTGAGCCTGTGAGACGTCGCCCTCAACGGCCGCCGCGGCCAACCCTTCCTCTGCGATTACCGAAGCGATCGCTTCATCCAGCATCTCGTCGATTCCGGGAGCGTCAGCCGGGGTTACCGGCTGACGCTCCTGGGAACCTTGCGGCTCAGTCACTTCTCGTCCTTCGAGGCATTGGCATCATCGCCGCCCTCGTCGACAATCTCGGCATCGACGATGTCCTCGTCGGCGCTCTCCTCCTCGCCGCCGAACCCGGAGTCAGCAGAACCGGATTCCTGCGCCTGCGCATACATCGCCGCCCCGAGGGACTGGCTTGCCTGGGCCACCTTGTCGGTGGCCGAACGCATTGCGGGAATGTCGTTCTCCTCGATCGCCTTCTTGAGCTCGTCCAGCGGGCCATCGACGTTGCTCTTCGCATCGGCCGGGACCTTGTCGGCGTTATCTGCGAGGAACTTCTCGGTCTGATAGACGAGTGACTCCGCGGTGTTGCGCACCTCGACCTCATCGCGGCGCTGCTTATCTTCATCTGCGTGCGCCTCTGCTTCGCGCATCATGCGATCGATCTCGTCCTTGCTCAGGGCCGAGCCACCGGAGATGGTCATCGACTGCTCCTTGCTTGTGGCAAGGTCCTTCGCTGAAACGTGCACGATGCCGTTGGCATCGATGTCGAACGTGACCTCGACCTGCGGGATGCCTCGAGGTGCCGGCGGCAGCCCGGTGAGCTCGAAGGTGCCGAGTCGCTTGTTGTACGAGGCCATCTCGCGCTCGCCCTGGTACACCTGAATGAGCACAGAGGGCTGATTGTCGTCAGCGGTCGTGAAGATCTCGGACCGCTTGGTCGGGATCGTCGTGTTGCGCTCGATGAGCTTCGTCATGACGCCGCCCTTGGTCTCGATGCCGAGCGAAAGCGGGGTGACGTCGAGGAGCAGGACGTCCTTGACCTCGCCCTTGAGGACGCCGGCCTGGAGCGCCGCGCCGATCGCGACGACCTCATCGGGGTTGACGCCCTTGTTCGGGTCCTTGCCGGTCTCGGCCTTCACGAGCTCCGCGACTGCCGGCATGCGGGTTGAGCCGCCGACGAGCACGACCTGATCGATCTTGTCGATCGCGATGCCGGCGTCCTTGAGAACCGCTTGGAACGGGGCCTTAGTACGGTCGAGGAGGTCGCGGGTCATCGACTCGAACTGCGCGCGGCTCAGGCTCTCCTCGAGGTGGAGGGGACCATCGGCACTCGCCGTGATGTAAGGAAGGTTGATCGAGGTCTGCATCGACGACGACAGTTCGATCTTCGCCTTCTCAGCGGCCTCGCGCAGACGCTGCATGGCCATCTTGTCCTTCGACAGGTCGACGCCGTGCGCGTTCTTGAAGCCGGTGACGAGCCAGTCGACGACCTTGTTGTCCCAGTCGTCGCCACCGAGGTGGTTGTCGCCACTCGTCGCCTTGACTTCGACAACGCCGTCGCCGATCTCGAGGAGGGACACGTCGAACGTGCCACCACCAAGGTCGAAGACGAGGATGGTGTGCTCGATATCGCCCTTGTCGAGACCGTATGCGAGCGCTGCCGCCGTCGGCTCATTGATGATGCGCAGGACGTTGAGACCGGCGATCTCGCCGGCTTCCTTCGTCGCCTGACGCTCGGCATCAGAGAAGTAGGCCGGGACGGTGATGACGGCATCGCTGACGGGTTCACCGAGGTAGGCCTCAGCATCGCGCTTGAGCTTGCCAAGGGTGCGGGCACTGATCTCCTGCGCTGTGTAGGCCTTGCCGTCAATGTCGACGGTCCAACTCGTGCCCATGTGACGCTTCACCGAACGGACGGTGCGGTCGACATTGGTGACGGCCTGGCGCTTGGCGACCTCGCCAACGAGCACCTCGCCGTTCTTTGCGAAGGCGACGACCGAGGGGGTGGTCCGGGCGCCTTCTGCATTCGTGATGACGACGGGTTCGCCGCCTTCGAGGACCGAGACGACCGAGTTGGTCGTGCCCAGATCAATACCCACTGCTCGGGCCATGGTGGTGATGCTCCTTCGTTTGGTGTGACGCCCAAATGGACGCTGGTTCATCTATAGGTATGAGTGTGAACCGCTTCAGGGATCTATGCAAATCAAAACTCAGATCACTTGAGTCGGGTTGACTCATAGGTGATAACCGGCGATACCGGCTATGCATTCCCGATCCATGCCAAAAACTTCTGAGTTCGTGAATATGTCTCCCCACACCACGGGTGATAGCGTTTCGCGCATGTCGCGCATCAGCATTCGTGACCGCGGAACCGAGTGGTGCGTTCTTGCTCAATGGGGTCAAATTCCCAGGCTGAATTTTGAAGAACTGCGAACCGATCTCGACTCGAGCATCGATCCTTGGTTTTGACGACGGCCGCGCATGCCACCGACCTCGACATCTTTGCTGACCTTGTCGTCATAGCGGTCCCCTCGCCCACTTAGCCGGGGAGCGATACGCTCGCGCGCGTGGAGTCACACATGCTGCTGCGCGCAGTCGTCGGAGTCCTGATCACGGTCGTCATCTTGGCCCTGGCTGGCAAGCGGGGGTGGTTCCTGTTCTCCCTCGCCCGCGCCGGCAAGCCCGCGGTCGGACGAACAAAGGACGCACCCAAGCGGGTCCAGGCCGAGGCGATCGAGGTGCTCGGGCAGAAGAAGCTCCTCAAGTGGACGATTCCGGGCCTCGCGCACGTGTTCGCCTTCTGGGGCTTCCTGGTTCTCGGCCTCACCATCCTCGAGGCCTACGGCGCCCTGTTCGTTGCCGACTTCGCCGTGCCGGTCATCGGCACGTGGCCGATCGTCGGATTCCTCGAGGATCTATTCGGCGTCCTGGTGTTCGTCGGCATCGTCATCTTCGCGGTCCTTCGCCTCACGAACAACCCCGCCACCCACGGGCGTGACTCCCGCTTCTTCGGCAGTCACACGAAGGGCGCCTGGCTCATCCTGTTCATGATCTTCAATGTCGTCTGGACCCTCTTCCTTTACCGCGGTGCCCAGATCAACACCGGTGTGTTCCCCTTCAAGTCCGGTGCGTTCGCCTCGGAGTGGACGGCGTCACTCCTCGCGCCACTGGGCGAGGGTGCGAACGAGTGGCTCGAGACGATCGGTATTTGGCTGCAGATCGGCGTCGTCGTCGTCTTCCTGCTCATCGTCCTGCACTCAAAGCACCTGCACATCGGCGCTGCTCCCATCAACGTCTACACCTCGCGACGCCCAAATGCCCTCGGCCCGCTGCTGCCGATCATCTACAAGGGCGAGCCGGTCAACTTCGAGGATCCGCCGGACGACGCCACCTTCGGCAAGGGCCATATCGGCGACTTCACCTGGAAGAACTACGTCGACTTCATGGCGTGCACCGAGTGCGGGCGGTGCCAGTCGCAGTGCCCGGCCTGGAACACCGGCAAGCCGCTGTCGCCAAAACTGCTCATCATGAACCTGCGCGACACCATGTTCACCCAAGCGCCCTACCTGCTCGCAGCGAATGGTGAGCATCCCGGCCTTGGCGAGCTTCACGAGCAGGCTCTGGCTGCGGTGAGTGCCGAGGTGCGCGCCGAGGTCGAGCGGCCCTTCATCGGCGCGCGTGCCGGCTCCGAACACTCAGCCGACGACGGCTACACCTTCGACGGACACCGCACGACCAGTGTCGAACTGCCGATCATCGATGAGGACGTCCTGTGGAGTTGCACCATGTGCGGCGCATGCGTGAACCAGTGCCCGGTCGACATCGAGCACATCGACCACATCGCCGACATGCGCCGTAACCAGGTCATGATCGCGACCGAGTTCCCGTCTGAGCTCAACGGCCTGTTCAAGAACATCGAGTCAAAGGGCAACCCCTGGGGCATGAACGCCGGCGACCGCAACAACTGGATCTCCGAGGTCGACTTCGAGGTCCGTGTCTTGGGCGCGAACGGCGAGGACGCAATCCCCGAGGACGTCGACTACCTGTTCTGGGTGGGTTGCGCCGGAGCGTTCGAGGACCGTGCGAAGCGCACCACCAAGGCCGTAGCCGAGCTCTTCAATATCGCCGGCGTGAACTTCATGGTCCTCGGCGATGGCGAAACCTGCACGGGCGATCCGGCCCGCCGCGCTGGCAACGAGTTCCTGTTCCAGATGCAGGGCATGCAGAACGTCGAGATGCTCAACGAGATCAAGGCCACCAAGATCGTCGTGACCTGCCCGCACTGCCTGAACACGCTCAACCGCGAGTACCCGCAGCTCGGCGGCAACTACGAGGTGGTCCACCACACTCAGTTGCTGAACGACCTCGTCAAGGCTGGTCGCCTCACCCCCGTCAAGTCCGTGAGCGAGAAGGTCACGTATCACGACCCCTGCTACCTCGGACGTCACAACAACGTCTACCTCCCGCCCCGCGACCTCATCGAGGCAACCGGCGCCGACAAGGTCGAAATGGAGCGCCACGGCGAGAAGAGCTTCTGCTGCGGAGCCGGCGGAGCCCGCATGTGGATGGACGAAAAACTCGGCACCCAGGTGAACAAGAACCGCGGCGACGAGGCAATCGCAACCGGTGCCTCGAAGATCGCAGTCGCCTGCCCGTTCTGCTCGGTAATGCTGAACGACGCGGTAACGAGCCGGCAGCAGGAAGGGATCGGCGCGGGCATTGAGGTAGTCGACGTAGCAACCTTGCTACTAGAAGCAGCAAAGTCCTAACCAACCACCCAGCACCCAGCCCAGCCCCACACCTCCGACACCCCGGCCCCGGCCCCGGCCCCGGCCCCGGCCCCGGCCCCGGTTTGGGCGGGTTGATGTCGCTCCAGAGCGCATCTGACGCCACCGGAGCGACATCCACCCGCCCAAAGTATCGGTGGCTGCGCGCCATGGTGCTACCGCTGACCCGCTGCCAACGCGCGGCGCAGGCGCGCCAACCACGGACCGGGATGGTCAACCACATCGCGCCATCCGCATCGCACGAACCGGTGCCCTTCATTCTCAAGGTCCTCTTGGCGGAGCTTCTCACTGATGAGGTCGTCGCGCGTGACGTACTTGACCAGTCCGTCATCCTCGCCTATCACCCGTTGCGCCCGCCACAGCTTGTCGACCCAATAGGCGCGGCCGCTCGCACCGTGAACACGTTGCCCGCACTCGGGCAACGGCAGTCGCGCCATCCGGATCCGGACGCGTGACAGGGATTCGAGCACCGTTTCAGAACCAGGATCAGCCCAGGCGGCTGCCCGCTGGGCCTGACTCATCCCGTGACAGCAAACCTGGGCTTCAAGCGCCACACGAATGCGCCGCGCCGCCTCAACACCAGCCGCGACGTCACAGGCGGCGACCCGCTCGTCCAACCACGGCTCACGGAGTTGCGCGAATCCAATTGCCAGCGAACGCTGGGCTGCGTCCATGGTGGCCACCGCGAATGGAAATGAGGATGTGCGCGCAACATCGATGGCGGTGCGCAGCAGCGAGGTACACCGGATCTTCCCGGAGATCGACACGTCGCCGTCAGCCAACTCCCCGCCGTGCGCCTGCAGCCATTCGATTCTCCGTCGGTGTCCGGGCCGAGTGATGTCGATGACCGGTATTCCTGACGCATCTGCCTCCGGTTCCATAAGCCGAGTCGGCAGGCCCACCAGTCGGGCCGCCGTGCCATGGCTGATCGCCCCCTGCGGATGGATGAGCAGAGCCGCTCGGGATGCC
The DNA here is from genome assembly GCA_945901095.1 of Bifidobacterium breve. Taxonomy (GTDB): domain Bacteria; phylum Actinomycetota; class Actinomycetes; order S36-B12; family S36-B12; genus WLND01. Next base: position 2,805 of record CAMDKQ010000135.1, on the reverse strand, counting down.
AGGAGCACGCGGCCGTTAGGCGTAGCCTCCGCCCAGACATCGCCCGAAATCACGATGTCGCGACGCAGGGCGAGAAGTTCGCCTCCGTGAACCGCCGCCCGAATCTGGCCGACGGTCACACCTGCCTCTCGCAGTCGGACGGTGGACACGGGACCGCCCAATGCAATGGATGCGACAACCGCCATCGTGTCGCGGCGCCGACTCGGATGACTCACGTGCCCAAGGTTGCGGCGAGCAACACCATGACGCAACCCGTTATCCACAGGAAGTACCTGAATGTGGATAACTTCGTAAAGCCCTTGGGTGTGACCGCCCCCGGATTGGGCAGGTACATGTCGCTCCGCCACCCGGTGCGCCACCCCGCAGCAACATCAATCCGCCCAAACCGCCGGTGAGGTGTGGGTGGGTGGGTGGGTGAGGTGTTCGTTAGGTGAGGATTTCTAGGTCGGAGTCCGGTGGAGGGTTCGCACTCACTTGGTGCTCAGACGTCGGTTCGGTGGAAGTTTGCGAATGAGCGGGACGGAGTTGGGCCGCGCTGGCCCTGGTATCGCGAACCGTACTTCGCCGACCCGTAGGGATGCTCCGCCGGCGATGAGAGCCGAAACAGACACAGCTGGCCGATCTTCATCCCCGGGTACAGCATGATCGGCAGGGTCGCAACGTTCGAGAGTTCAAGGGTGACGTGCCCGGTGAAGCCTGGGTCGATGAACCCGGCGGTCGAGTGCGTGAGAAGCCCGAGACGTCCGAGCGACGACTTGCCCTCGAGGCGTCCGGCGATGTCTTCGGGAAGTGTCACCACCTCGTAGGTGGACCCAAGGACGAATTCGCCCGGATGCAGAATGAACGGCTCCGCGCCCTCCGGCTCGATGAGACGGGTGAGATCGGGCTGCTCAACCGCCGGATCGATGTTCGGGTAGCGATGGTTCTCGAAAACGCGGAACATGCGATCAAGTCGAACATCCATGCTTGATGGCTGGATCATCTCCTCGTCGAACGGGTCGAGTCCGACTCGGCCGGCGGCAAGCTCGGCTCGGATGTCACGATCGGAGAGGAGCACAGGAGGAGAGTATCCAATCCGAATGTTCCAGCGAGGGGTGAGCCGTTTCTACGGCATAAGTGCTGAGATGTCGTCCGGCGCATCGGCGGCGCACTCGAGGAGCGCCTCCTTGGGGACGATCGTGAGCGCTGCCTCGTTCGTTGACTTCAGAACGACCGGCGAGGCCTTGCCCGCTTGATACGACTGCAGCCACCTGCCCGCGCACACGCACCACCGGTCACCCGCCTTCAGACCCGGGAACCCGTACTGCGGGTAGGGCGTCATGAGATCGTTGCCGATCTCGCGCTGGTGCTCGAGGAACTCGGTCGTCACGACGGCGCATACCGTGTGCGATCCAAGGTCCTCGGGGCCGGTTGAGCAGCAGCCGTCGCGGAAGAACCCGGTGACCGGGTCAAGGCCGCATGGGTCGAGCGGGCCGCCAAGAATATTGCGATCGTCCATAGAGAAACGTTACCGTCCCTGCACTCACCACCCGTTTGGGCGGGGCGATGTCGTCGTGGAATCCGATTCAGGCGCTGGCAGCGACATCAACCCGCCTGAAGTGGGTCAGTCGGCTGGAGGAACCGTCGGCCGGTGGTCTGCGTCCTACAGGCACCCGGCCACGTGAGTCGGATCGACCGAAAGGCCACCATGCGCTTCATCAAGGGCTCAGCAGCAATCGTCACCATCCTCCTCGCCTTGATCTCGGGAGCGGCGAACCCGGCCACGGCGTCAGTCGTTGGGAGCCCCGCATCATCGGTCGCCCTCGCGACGTCCGCCCACGACTCGGCCGTCGCCTTGCGCATTTCCGTCAACACGCTGCTCAATCGCTACCTCGTTGATTACGGAAGCCGACTGGACTCTGCGGATCGTGCGCGGATGAGCGGCCTGGCTAAGGACGCCGACAGACAGCTCGGCATTGTCGAGGCCCGCACCGGCGCAACGGCAAGGCTCGCCCGCAGGGGTGCGCCGCGGGCAACCGTCTACCGATCGGCCAAGGCCGCAGAAGCTGCATTCACCACTGCCCAGGCGAAGGCCCTCACCACGATCGACGAGGTCCAGCCGCTGCTCTCGTCGAAACTCGGCTTCTTCGAGGCGTTGTCAGCGAAGGGCGACCTCGACGCGCAACTCGGTCGATACGACGCACTCGGCGCCCGGATTCGCGCCGTGTCTGCCGCCTACGCTCCCTGACCGCGAGGCAGGTCGGCCGCCCGCTATTGGCCTATCGTGCGCTGAGGATGCCCATGGCCGAGACGACGGCCACGACCTGCGGAACCTCATGCGTGCGCACGACACTCGTCCCACCGAGCAGGCTCAGCACCGTGAAGAACCCCTCGGCGGTGCGGAACTGGTCCTCGAACAGGTCGAATGCATGAGGCACGGCGTTGCAGATCGGTAGGCCGAGTTCGCGCAAGCGAAAGCTATTCATGAGCACCCGGGCCTGGTGGCGAACCCGGGTCATCGGATCGACGAGATTACCGTAGAAGAAGCCCATGCCCGGGTCGATGATGATGCGCTCCACACCGTCCGAGCGCGCCTGATCCACCCGCATGGAAAAGTGCTCGAGGAGTCCGGGGATCGGGTCAGAGTCCAGCGTGACGTCAATGACGTCGCGGACGTTGCCTCCACCGACGAAGCACATGACCACCGTGGCCCCGAACTCCGCTGCCAGCGCATGGATCTCCCGGTGGTGGCTCGTGCCAGTGAGGTTGAGAATTTGCGCCCCGGCCCGCAGGCACGCCTCGACGACCGCTGGCTCATAGGTTTCA
>CAMDKQ010000134.1 GCA_945901095.1 Bifidobacterium breve | reverse complement strand
GCCGGTCCTGTCTTGTAGCGAGGCGCCCACGTCAGTCGAACGGGCAGCACGCAAGGCCAGCGAAACGCAACGGAGGCAGTCCGTCGCTCAGTGATGGAACTCCAGTGGGCGCCGAATTAATCGATTTCAGTCGCGACAACCTCTGTCTCGAAGCCCCTGATTTCGCGTCGACGGATTCCTTGCGATGGCCTCGGACGGGGCCCAACGGTGATTGTCTTGCCACCGAGGACGTGGCGCCCGTTTCTTGCGGGCCGATCTCTCTACCGGACACGAATATCGCCTCCGGCTTCAGTGAGCACCGGAGGGATCCCGCTCGCGCGCTCCTTATCGAGCCCGAGGGAGAGTGCCGCTCACGAGAGCGCAGCGGCAATTTCGAGGACCTTGAGATCCGCTGGGCTTACCCCTGCATCCGCGGATGTCGGGAAGCGCTGATCATCGGGGTGCCGGCTAGGCAGGATCCACGAGCGACAGTTTGCGGAGCAGCACCTGATCGGCAATTCGCTCGGCCAGGTTCAACCGCTGCTCGAGGCTGCCGGTCAGCATCGCCCAAGGCCGTTGTCCCGCGACGAGTGCATCCTCGAATTGCGTCGTCATCGTCGTTCGAATGGCCTCGCCGTCGCGAGTTCCGTCCTGCACGAACGGCACGTCCTCGTGATGGGTCAGCAGGTACACGTCGCCGCGGCCCAAGCTCGAAGGGTCTAGACGTGCGGCCCGACCCCGGTAGCGACGCTCCCACACCGGGGTTGCGAAGGCATCGGTATCGCACACCAGGATCGGCCCGCCGCACCCAGCCGCGTCCTCCTCCGCCGCGCACTGCCGCTGCACAACCTCGACGAAGTCGGCTGCCGTCCACTCGACGCTCAGGGGGCGAACCCCGGTGAGCTCCTCGACTCGATCCTGCTTCATCTCGGTCAGCCGGTGGCCGTACTCCTCGACCCACTGCACTTGAGCCCAGGGCCCGCCTCGCCGACGAAGCCGCTCGGCGAGGAGGCGTGCGATAGTCGTGGTCCCGGTGCTCTCCGCGCCCACGATGACGACCCTCGCCGCAAGCATCCGACGAGTGCCAGGGCCGAGGGACGACCACGCTGCGATCGGGTCGGCTCTCACCAACGTGGCCGACATTGGAACGCGAATGCGGTCCACATCGACGAGCAGGTGCTCGACGCCGAGGTACGAGGCCAAGTGTTCGCCGTACCGTTCCGACGTCACGAGCAGGTCGACGACGGGCGCCTGCCGCAGATGAGCCGAGAACATCCCTACATGGGAGCGCCAGACCACTTCGTCGCCAAGGTCGAAGGGGGCTTCGTCGAATCCGGATCGCCCAACGATTCGGTGGGCGTCCAGGCCGGCAGCCGCAGCATCCTCCAACAGTGCTGACAGCCGGGCCTGCGGCCGAAGGGAGTCGCCGCCGCCACCCAAACAGAGCACCACCACCGAAGCCCGCGCCGCAAGCGCGGCTCGCAAGAGGTTCAGGTGCCCCGCGTGCGGGGGGTAGAACTTGCCGAGGACCAGCGCAGCCTCGGTCACGCCGCGACCAAGACCTGCGAGCCCCGTGGCCCACGATCGGCGTCGCCCTGCCAGCGACGCAACCCGACTACGCACAGCGCTAGGAAGATCAAATACAGCAGGGCCGTGAGCCACAGGCCCTTGACCGCATACAGAGGGATGTAAATGAGGTCAGCTGCGATCCACAGCCACCAGGACTGGAGGATCTTGCGGCCTTGGCCGTACGTGGCGAGTAGCGACAGCGCGGTCGTCGTCGCATCTGCCGCCGGGACTGTGCTGCCGGTGAAGTTGGTGAGCACCCACCACATCACCCCTGCACCGATCAGACCAACGACCGGTAGCAGCGTCCACTCCATCCGGTTCGCCCGCCGCACGTGCAGCGCACTGCCCATCGGCCGATGTCGAAGCCAGTTCCACCAGCCCCAAAGACCCAGTACCACGTACACCAGTTGCAGTGACGAGTCTGCATACAGGCCCGCCTGCCAGAAGAGCACCAAGTAGGCCGCAACCTGGATCAGCCCAATGGGCCAGTTCCAAGGATTCTGTCGCCCCACCAACCACACGCACCAAGCACCGGTCACGAAGCCGATGACTTCGACCAATGTCACCCCGGCACCGAACACCGTAAACACCTCGAACCACAAGACATCATTCAATGCCGTCATTTCCGCCCCCGTCACACATCGATAGGTCGGACGCTATCGCCCCGCCGCCGTCCACGTAGCCCGTCTCGAAATCCCATTGCGAGTTAGATACAGACATCATCACCTCCCGCTCACCGGACTCTGCGAACCACCAGCCAATGTCCCCTTGATACCCAAAGCACTAGTGAAATCCTCAAGAACGGAGTCACCGGATATGGATGGATACGACCCTCACGACCTCAGTCGCTTCGAACAGGCGCAGGCGAACCAGTACCGGATGGCGCTCTCAGAGATCCGCGGCGGCCGCAAGCAGTCTCACTGGATATGGTTCATTTTCCCGCAGTTCGACGGGCTTGGGTTCAGCGCCACTTCGCGCTGGTACGCGATCAAGAGCGTCGCCGAGGCCGAGGCATACCTCCAACATCCGGTTCTCGGACCGCGACTGGTGGAATGCTGCCAGGCAGCAATCGACGTCAATGGTCTCTCCGCATTCGAGATTTTCGGGGCACCGGATGACATGAAGCTTCGCTCGTGCGCAACGCTTTTCGCGCACGTGTCGGCGCCCGGCTCCGTGTTCGAAATCCTTCTCAACAAGTTCTTCGCCGGCGAGCCGGACCAGGCGACGCTTCAGCTCATTGATGCTCATTGACGCCTCCGCGGAATCGGGCGGAAGTGTCATCTCGTCCATTTGCGTCACTCCGGTCCACCCGAACATCGGCGCACAACGGGTTCCAGTTTCCCTGAGGTGATCGTGCTGGCGGTCCGCCTGCACTTGCCCTTCGTACCGTGGGCGCGGCCGCATTCGCAAGGAGTACCAACACGAGCAGGCTCCCAACGTGTGCACTCCATCACCGGGATCGAGTCACATCTTTATGAGGAAGTGGGGTCTCCATTTAGCCACGGCACTAAGGCGGTTCAGTGTGAACCGCGGCCAGCTGGCGAAGTGCAGCCAGTGCCTGGTCCAGCGAGTAGCCAGTGGCGAAAAGGTCAATGTCCCTGGTGGCGCGCGTGTTTGGGATGCGGGCCAGCATCCCGGTACCGCCCCTGAGCACCCAATCCGATTGCGCTCCTTGAGAGAACGCCCGACACAGGAGTCTGTCGACGTGCGCCTGGCGGATGCGTTCGCCGACGCTCACCGCGGGGTCGGCGGCATGCATCGCCCTGACTGCTTCCTTGATCGCCATTTCTACGGAGCGGGGATCCTTGAAGGGCTCAGGACTCACGGCGCCGCCTTCCCCATGAGCGCTTCGCGTCGAGACTCGATGCCGACCGCGGACGCATACCGCGCAGCAGTAGCGAAGGCTTCGAGGTTCGGCGCTAGCCGCTCGACCACCTTCTGCCAGTCCCCGGCGATGCCTGCACGGTGTTCCTGAGGCGCGCGCAGGGAATCAACCTGAGGTCGAAGCGCCTTCGCAATCGCGTCCGCCTGGGCTGCGAACTGGGTGACGTCCGGTATGTCGATCTGCATGGTCGCAACCAGTTCCTGCGCTCGCCGCGCTTGGTCGGCCAGATCCTGGAAATAGTGCGCTGCGATCGGACGGGCCAGCGATTCGATCCCGGCGAATCGCTTGGCCATGGCCTGCGCATCGAGGCCTGCCAGGCGAAGCAGCCGATCGAGCAGCGCCTGACCGTCGCCCGCCCGGCAGCCATTGCGGGCAGCAAGCGGGGCGAGCCGGTGCGCGAGACTTGCCAGGTCGACGCTCCCGTTTCGCATCGCATCGCCCAGTGCCTTCGCGACGAGTGACAGATCGATGCGGTCGGCTACGAGGTCGGCAATCGTGCGCTCGACTGTTGTCGCGGGCAGCCCATGACGAATGGTGACGTCGACGGTCGCGACGGGGTACGTGGAAATGCGCACTCCCTCACGTTGAGTCTGTCGGCGCACCGACGACGTGAACTCGTATCGGTCTGCTCGCAGGTCCCCGATGCCATGGAGCCACGCAGCCGACGCCCCGGACACGACGGCATCGCCAGACAGAGCCTGCAGGCGCACACTCGCATCGACCTTCGGCACGATCGCCAGCCAGGCAGACCGCAGGCCTTCGAACTCATCCCCCGCCGCTCCCCCATCGCGGTACACCCCATGGACTACCCGCTCCAGCAGTCCGGACTCGGCCAGACGCGACAGATCCAGGCGGCTCACCCCGCGGCAAGCAGCTTGTGATGACGTGAACAGTCCCCACTGGGCAGACGACAGACCCGCCAGCACCCCCAGCGCCTGTTGCATATTCATACTTGGACTGTATCTATCATACCGATACTTTCCAAGCACCAGTTCGGAAAGGCGCGCCTATGTGGCGAAGTTGCCCTCCCCGCCAGGAGACCTTGCGAGTTACCGAGGCCACTCACACCGTTGACGGAAGTGACCCACTCTCCCACGCTTCAAGGAGTCACCGCTCAGCCATGACGGGCACAAGTGGACGCGTCCGTAGCTGTCCATACATCGCAAATGCACAACCGATTACCCCCTTCGAGAGGGGGCGTGAAGCCGGGACGAAATGGAACAAGGCACCTCGGTGGGGAGCCCCTGTTCCAAATTTCGTAGCGGGGAGAACCTGAGGATGCACGATCGTTGAGTTGCTCGCCCTGCGAGTTACCCTCACAAACGGCCACGTCTGCACCCCTCTCGCATACTTTCGTCAGGCCGCCGTGCCGGACCAAGGCTTGATTTTCTCCAGTTCAGGGCCCAGCTCGCGCTGCGCGACTTCGATGTCGTACGCCACCTGGGCGCGCAGCCAGTGGCCATCCGAGAGTCCAAAGAACCGGCATAGCCGAAGGTCCGTGTCCGCCGTGATCGCTCGCTTGCCACGGACGATGTCGCCGATCCGCGGGGCGGGAACACCGACCTCCTTGGCCAGCCGGTACCGCGACAGGCCCATCGGCACCATGAACTCCTCCCACAGCAACTCCCCCGGAGTCACCGGCTCCAGCAATGCGGCCGTCTTCACCATCTCTCGCCCTCCTTCTCGCTGTCTAGTGATAACCGACGATCTCAACGTCTGCCGGACCCGCCGGCGTCCACCGGAAGCACACACGCACACCACTGGTCGTTGACGCGGATGCTCATCTGCCCCTTTCGATTTCCCCTCAGCGCCTCGAAGCGATTACCCGGCGGCACTTGCAAGTCATCAAGCCGACCGGCAACCTCCAGCTGTCTGAGCTTGCGTCTCACGACCGCCTCGACGGCCGTGAAGCGGCGAACACGCTTCCCCGCCGCCAGTCGTTCGGTCTCCTTGTCCGCGAACGAGACGATCACTCTCGCAATAATAACGCATCGCGTTACTACTCGCTAGAACGCCTGGCCGAATTCAGAATGCGGAGAAGTGCCATAGGTCGCTACCGACGCACGCGCTCGTGTGACTGTTGTGCGGCCAGGATGCCGTCGATGAGCGCATCGATTCCGAACCGCATCGAGCTGTCAGGGTCGCCGGCGCTCGCGACACAGCGGCCTCACGTCGTTCGATACGCGTCAGCGCGCAAGGTCACAGCGAGCACTGTGACTGTGCTGGCAGCATCGTCAATGCGATAGATCACTTGATAGGTCCCCCGACGTGCACTGTGGCGATCCCCCAGCGGATGCATGAGCTGCTTGCCCACTCTGTGCGGATTCTCGAGCAGGGGGCCGACGATCAATTCGTACGCGGCAAAGGCGATGGACGAGGGCAGGACTTCGGCGAGTTGGCGTCGCGCGGTAGCAGTGATCACGAGATCGAATATCGAGATGCTAGGCACCGCCGCTGCGAGCGCGCATCGCTGCCGCAAGTGCATCGAGGTTCTCCACGCGCCCCTCGGCGACATCCGCCTCGGACTCCGTGAGCTGGCGGATGAGCGCTCCATCTGCGAGTACGGCAATTGTTTCCTCGAGGCGTTCCACGTCGTCAGGGGCCATGATCACCGCTGAGGCCTGGCCGTGCACGGTCACGGTCACCCGCTCATGCTGGCTATTCACTCGGCTGACGACCTCAGACAGGTGCGCCTTGACCTCGGCAAGCGGCATCGTTGACATAGTCACAAGTATGACTAGTAATGGCGAACGCGTCAACGGCCCGACGAGCCGAATGAGAACCGCAGACCGGGCAGTCATCGAGTTCACGACTGCGCGGTCAGCAAGCTATCCAGTAGCGGGGAACAAGATGAGGGTGCGACCGATGAGTTACGTGCAGAGCAAGATCTCCGCACGAAATCTCACTTTTGCACCTCCTTCTGCACTCCCCTGGGGCTGCAAGCTTGCACCCCCCTGGCACACTTTCGAGGACCTCACGCGACTTGGACGGCGTCCTTGAGTTTGGCCGGCACGGTCTCGGGAAAAGAGATGACCAGGTGCCGACCAAGCGCGGTGGCAACGCGGGCCAGGGTATCGACGCGATTGCCGCTGCCCCCGCCTTCCTCCAGGCGGGAGATGACCGACTGCGTCGTCCCCATGCGCTGTGCGAGCTCCCGCTGGCTGAGGCCGACCTCGGTACGCAGGTCATAGATCATCTGCGCGAGGCTGAAGTCCTGCTCGCGGCGTCGGCCACGGCCTGCGTGCGTGCACGTTCGATCTCGGCTCGTTCCTTGTCGCGCTGCTTGCGGAACGTTGTCAGCAACACGCTCCGTCCGTCCTTGGTGAACCGGTAGGTGATGCGCCGTGCCGTCGGTCCAGGGTGAACCTGAGTTCGAACAAACCCTGCCCCAAACTCCGTGAGAACGGCATCCGCGCTCGCGAACCATGGTCCTCCAGCCGGTCGACCAGCACCCCCACTCGATCGTGTTCCTGCGCACTGAGCGTCTCCAGCCACTCGACAACCTCGTCGTGCAACTCGATCTCAGTTACGCTTCGATAAGCGTATGCTTGCGATCATCGCACAAATGCGTTCATGGGGCGCCTCCGGCGCTTCCGCGCTGGCAACCCGCACCGAACGCTCATCTAGTTGAACGTTCACCTTGGTAACGGAAGACAAAACAAGGCTGCCACTCTTGGGTTGCGCGTAGCGCGAGATCCCCTCGCAAACGGCCACTTTTGCACCGAATTCGACGACCTTTGGGTACGGTCACGTGGATGCGACCTGGATTGATGTCGCACAGTTCGTTCAGTGCAGTGTCGTGCGACAGGCACGCCCGCGGCTGCCCAGTCCACAGCACCACCGCCAGATTGGGACTAGCCGGCGAGACCGGAAGGTCAACAAACCGGCACACGCCCCTGGCTAGGTGTTCAAGCGTGCCTCGATGCGCGAGCATGCCAACCGTTGGCTGTGAGATGCCTAGCCTCTCGGCGTCATCGAGAAACGCGCACTGCACTCGGCCATCGACAGGCTGCGCCCCGCCATCGCCAACGCGCAGGCACGATCTGGTAAACCGCGTACCGCTGGCGCCGATTAGCGAGCCGATATGGGTGGCCACGCCGCGTGCACAGCATTATGAGTTCGATCGGGTCAGAACCGATCACCTTGACGTGCTGCCTGTCAACGGGTCTAGTGTGCCAGCGCACCTTTGTGGGTGCCAAATGAGTCATCCGGGCCGTGGGCGCCGCGCTGGCCTACCTCGGCGGTGTGCTTAAACTGGTGTTCTCCGGGGAATTGCCGGCTCCTCCGCCGAGTTGGGACCGACATGACCGAGCAGCAGGATTACCGGGTCATGACGGGTCGTGGCGTCGTAGAACTCCGTGAGTATGCGCCCTGCGTTGTTGCCGACGTCGTCGTGTCTGGCTCGGCCGAGCAGGCGGGCAGCGCGGCATTCCGGCCGCTCTTCGAGTACATCTCGGGCGCGAACCACGGCGCCGAGCCTTTGGCGATGACCGCGCCGGTGATCCAGCAGCCCACCAGTGAGCGACTAGCGATGACGGCACCGGTCATCCAGAAGGCTGCGGGCGCAGGCGAGTGGACCGTTTCCTTCGTGCTCCCCGCTGGGCGCTCGCTGTCGGAGTACCCGACACCCACAAATTCGCGCGTGTCGCTTCGCGCGGTCCCGGGCGAGACAGCCGCTGCGATTCGCTGGTCTGGGCGCTGGACTTCGTCGAATATCGCGCGCCGCACGCAGGACCTTCGACGCGTGATGGCCGAAGCCGGGTGGCAGGAATCCGGGGAGCCTCGGTGGGCCCGATTCGACCCGCCGTGGAAGCCTCCGTTCGCGCGACGCAACGAAATCGTCATCCCCGTACACCGTTCAGGTGAGCGATCCCATGACTAGGGCGGTTCAACGAAGGCTGACACAACGGGCAGCACGTCGGCGAACGACTCGGGCAGCCCCTCGGCGACGTCGGGGCGCCGGCGGTTACGAATGACCTCGGACGTCACCGAGGCGACGTCCAGCGCGAGGCCGTCCGCCACGTCGATGCTCGCGATACTCCCGATCTTCGCCTCGACGTTCGCACGGTCGTTGTCGAGATCGAGCGCCAGGGGGTCCGCGTCGCGGGTGGGTCGACGAGCGTCAAAGGCAAAGCCTGCGCAGGAAGCCCTCCAGCTGACGTTCCGCACTTCTTGGTCGGGTTATCTCGTTGATTTGCTGGTTGTTCCCTCGGCCTTGTTGAAGGCGTCCAGGGATCGGGCTTCGACGTC
>CAMDKQ010000133.1 GCA_945901095.1 Bifidobacterium breve | reverse complement strand
TCGCCGGCGCTGCTCGCCGGTGCCCCGATGTTGACGACCTGCCGACCTTCGATGGTCAGGAACGTCGTGACGTTGGATCCGCTTCTGGTCTTTGCTCCATCGGTCGCATATGCCGGGGTCGCCGTCAGCAATGGTGAGGCGAGCACTGAGCCGAGCAGCGTGCAAATGACCAAAGGGTGCATGAATCGGGCCGGTGATCTCATGGGACCCTCCAAGTGAAGTGAACCACCATGCACATGGATGCCACAGCGAGGTTGTTGAGAGGCTTTCAGGCGGCCGTCACTTTGGAGTGTAGGCCGCCTGCAGCATGGCGAGTGCCTCGCTGACGCAGCCCGCGTCAGTCGGAGGCCGGCGCATGGCCGCTGTCCCACCCGAGAATCCGACGAGCGCCGGGGCGCCGACGACATCGGTAACGTTAAAAAACTCGGTCCACCGAAGGGCGGATTCCGGTGTCTGGCCCGGTACGCCGCCGCCGACGACCCCAATGATTCGCTCCTTGCCCCACCATTGGGCCTCATAGCGAAGGATCACTTTCTCGAGGTCGCCGGTGCGAAGCCTGCCGATTGCTGCCCTGATGCTCGCCGGCATAGGCGTGATCACGGGGAGCGATGCTTGGAGCAGGGAGACTGGCACGGCAACCACAACGGAGTCGGCCGTGAGCGTTGCCCCTGATTGCAGGGTGACGGTGACATCACGCCCGTTGCTGGCGTCGACCTGAGCAACTGGCGAGTTCAGTCGAATGTCCAGACCGGCGGCGAGAACTTTGGCGATGCCGGCATAGCCTCCCGCAACGAATGCATCACCCCCGCGGAGGTCCTCGCCCTCGGTCACGGCTCTGACTCCGAGTGCGCTCGCGTTCAGTCCGTACTCCTGCACGACGCTCGTTTCAACTGCCCACGAGGTAAAGCGATTGCGTTGCAGGCCCTTCTGGCGAAGCCAAGTTTCGACGGACATGCCGGCTGGCGGCCAAGAGTCACCCAGCCGGTCGGTGAGACGCGAGACCTGATCGTCCGCCCGGTACGCCGCGGCGGACTCCTTGCCTGTCATCGTGTCTCGAATGATCTCGCTGTCATAGTTGCAGGGGACCAGGCGCAGGCCCGCCTGCTGGCTGAGCGGGACTATCGGGTTTCCCTTCACGCCATGGACCCATGCAGCGCCCATCTCGACCGGAACACCCCACGATGTATTCGTATGAACTCGTCCGCCGATGCGGTCACGGGCCTCGAGGACAATGACGCGGGCGCCATCCGCCACGAGGTCTTTCGCGGCCGTTAGCCCGGCCACCCCGGCGCCAATGACGATGACTCTCGGGCCGAGGTCCTCGTCGAGCAGTACTTCAGCCGCGCGATTCCCTGAACCGATCGCGCCCTGCACGGTCCCGGGGTAGTCGGGGTCGCAGTATTCACCCGCGAGGACGATTCGATCAGCGATGAGTGCTTCGGCAAGGGTCTCGCGCACCGCATCGGTGGAGCCGACAGGAAGGGCAGAGTAGGCACCCCTCGACCAGGGGTCGGTGTCCCAGCGAGTGACGAGGGATGCGACGGGCGTCGGGATCACAGAAGCTGAAGGACGTGACCGGGTGCCTGCCGACGCAGGCGAGCCCGCGGCTGCAATCGATGCGAACCCAAGAGCTCCGGCGCCGATGAGCGCCCTGCGGCTCATAGGTGTGTCGTTGACCATGGGTGTCCTTCGGTTGTGATGATCGCCGCAATGATAGACGGGACTGTACTGAATTCGGATCTGTGCACGCATTTCTCCTGCCCGGTTCATCACCGGCCCCTCGATACGGATAACGACCGAGGGAGGTACCGGAATCCAAAAGCGGGTGCTTCCCGAATGACCATTGATTCGGGAAGCACCCGTCCTGTGCGAACACTCATTCAAGAATGTCTGCTTCTGAACAACTACGACACTCGGGTCCATAGGGAAGGCGCGAGGATCCAGTTGGGATCTCCGTATCCCCGGTGGGCCTGAATGCACCGATACGTTGCACCATCGTTCGTGACGACATCGCCCACGACGTAGCGGCCCGTTGCACTCCAAGTGCTGGTGCTCGTTGAACCGGTGCTCGTTGCGGCGGCCTTCGTGGTCACCGTGAGCGGTGTGGAGCGGGTTGACGCATTACCGGCCGCGTCAGTAGCAAAAACCTCGTATCGATGGGTTACTCCCGGTGCCCGCCCGCTGTCGAGGTAGCTCGTGGCCGACGTCTGGGTCACGATCACGCCGTCACGGAGCACGGTGTAGGACGTGACACCAACGTTGTCCGTGGAAGCTGACCACATGAGGTCAACGCTCGACTCTGTGACGACCATGGAATGCAGGCCACCGGGTGTCGTTGGCGGCTGAGTGTCCTTCAGCACACCAGCAACCGTTGTCACCGTGACTGACGCTGATGCTGCCGAGGTGTTGCCCGCTGCATCATTGGACCGCACCATGTATTTGTAGGCACGGCCGGACGTCAGCCCGCTATCTGTGAAGCGGGTTGTTGCGGATGTTCCAACGCTCGCGCCGTCGCGAAGCACGGTGTACCCGGTGACTCCAACATTGTCGGTCGATGGGGCCCACGTGAGATCTACGGTACTTGACGTCGCGCCCGACCCGACAAGCTGGTTCGGTACCGAGGGTGCTGAACTGTCGCCTGCACCGGGAGTCACGTTGACATCGATGACGTTGTAGAAGGCATTTACGGTGTCTGCCACGTCCCAGATCGCGAGAATCACGTGATACCCACTGCGGTTCGCAGGCACCGTGATTGAGTGGGCTGGCTTGGTGTTAGCGGCCGAACCATCATGGGCGATGGTCGAGACCAACTCAAGGTCAGCGCGCTTGAGCGGAGCGTTCGGATCCCAGTTCTGCTTCGTCATGTAATAGGACCACTGCGATGTGCGATGCGCTGCCGTGTACGTCCAGTTGATGGTCATCGGGCCGGTGCTGATGTTGTTCTTGTACCAACGGCCGTACGCCTGCTGATCCATCTCGGTAAAGCCAGTTCCGGCCGAGGCGATGCGACCATCCGCCGGTCCGGTTACCGGAAAGCCCTTGGGGGCTTCTAGGCTTTGCGGCTCGTAGACGATGCCACCGCAGTTGGTGTTGAGTCCCATTTTGCAGGCAGCGGCCCTGCTGTACGGGCCACTGACATAGCCATGGGCCTGTACCGGGCTTGCCAGCGCCAACGCTGTTCCTAGTAGGGCGATTGGACTGAGCAAGGCGGCCACTCGAGCCACCATTGTCGGTTTCATTCGAAGCTCCACTTCGTTTGGTAGGTGTTCGTTGGACGCGCTCCGACTGGGTTCGGTTCCGTATCCGTGGCCAACGTGCGAGGGCGTACCTTCCTCGAATATCGTCCAAACATGATCCAAACGTTGAGATTGGACTCGTCGAACAGTCATCGGCGGGGGGGCATCCTCGTGCTGTCCGCATGCTGCGTCATCGCACTCGCTGGTAGCGCGATTGCGGCGCCCTCCCACCCAGTAGTCGCGCCGGAAGTCCGCGCGACAAACTTCATCTGGGACTACGTCTCCGCGAATCCGGTGCTGCCGGGGACGTTGGTCGACGGGTCCCCGCAGGCATTGCAGGACCAGTCGCTGAACTCATCCTTTGTTGTACGTCTTACCGCAGGGGGTCGGCCGGTGGCCGGCGCTCCCATCACCTGGCGCGCGAGCGACAGCACTGCTCACATCACCTCGTATCAGCCCAGAACGGATGCCGATGGCAGGGCGCGCATCTGGTACTTCGCAGGGCGAGCGCCTCAACAGCGCATTACTGCAACCGATCGTTCAACTGGCCGCACGATCAGCTACACGATGCGTGCGGCAGACCGAACTAAGCCCACCGTCGGGCGCTACGTTGCCCTGTACTTCAGCGCGCCGGCATCCGTCACGTCGTCCGGCATGAATCAGGCCTACACCGTGACTGCGACCCCGCATACCGACCCGACTCGCACCTACTACCAATTCATCACAGCCTGGCAGCAGCCCGATCCGAGCGAGGTCTCGTTCTACGGGGGTATTCAGAGCTTCGACTGCGGCGACGACAACAGCACGATGTCGCCCCGCATCTGCGAACCCGGACGAGGCCGGCAGCGCGGACACCTCGCAATCTTTTCGGCATGGAATGCCAAGGACGCATCGGGAAACGTGCTGGCGCCCAGGGTCGTTAATCTGCCGAACACGACCTTTTGCGCAGACTTCACAGGCGAGGGCGAAGGCCTAAAGTGCACTGCGGCCCTTGATTGGCGCACCGGAGGAAGGATCATCTGGAAGGTCGAGAAACTGCCGGGTGCAGCCAGTCCTTTGCAGCGGGTAAGAAGTTCGGTCTCGCTCGATGACGGTGGCACCTATCGGGAGATTGCCACGTTCGAACTTCCCGTGCAACCGGATTTTCGGACCATCGCTCCATTCGTCGAGAACTGGGGCGGCGACGAGGCACCCTCCTGCTTAGACGTGGCACTTCGACACTTGACGATCAACGCGGTGAGCTTTTTCGATGGAAGTATCTGGTCTCGTCCGACATCAGCATCTGCCATGGGGGGCATCTACTCCGACGGCACCACCGCTTGCGAGAACTACTCGATCACTCCGACCGCGGATGGGTTGAGTATCAAGTCCGGCGGCCGAGGCAACTGGCTCGACCTCCGGCCGGTGCTCGCTTGGAGCGGAACCGACTTGCCGCTGGGATCCGGGTTCTCCGACGGCGATCAGGTGCGCTACCAGTGGCAGGAAGTGAACATCAGCACCGTCAGGTAGCGAATGGCTTTAGGGTCTGCTCATGAGTAGGACCCGTCTCGTACTGATCGCCAATCCGATTGCAGGTGGTGGTCGGGCTCGGGGTATCGCTGAGCGCGCACAGGACGCCATGAACGATGAGGGAGTCGATGTCGAGCTCATTGTTCCCGCTGATCTCGGTTTGATGCGCGAGAGCATCGTCGAAGCTATCGAAACGGGGCCGGCAGGGATCATTGCTTGCGGAGGCGACGGCACAGTTCATCTCGTTCTGCAGGAGGTGGCACCTGCGGCGATTCCGATGGCGATTATCCCGGCGGGGACCGGAAACGACATCGCGCGATCCCTCGGCATTGCGCTTAAGGACAAGGATGGGGTGGCACGCGGGATTGCGCGTTCGCTGCTTGCCGGGCGCAGTCGGGCAATTGACCTCACCTGCATCGAGCACGGTGCGCGGCAGGTGTGGTCGCTGGGTGTCACCTCGATGGGGTTGGACTCCGCGGTGAACGAACGCGCAAACCGCACCCGACGATTCAATGGGACAACCCGCTACGTGCTCGCCCTCCTTGCTGAGATGCGCACATTTCGGACGTATGAGTACGTGGTCACTGTTGATGGGGAGTCGATGGACGGCCCGGCGACCCTCATCGCCATCGGCAATGGCTCCAGTTATGGGGGAGGTATGCAAATCTGCCCTACTGCGAGCATGACTGACGGCATCCTCGACATCACGTGGGTCGACCGGGCATCGCGCACGACGATTCTGCGGGTGTTCCCGAGAATTTTTAGCGGTAGCCATGTGAAGCACCCGGCGGTTCGGGTGCTTCAGGGTCGAACCGTCACGGTCCAGGCGAAGGGGCCGGTGGTCTACGCAGACGGCGAACGCGTCGGTGACCTACCTATCGTTGCAACCGTGGTGAATGGCGGCCTTCGGATGATTGATCAGCGAACGTGATCGCTCCACATGTCATGATGCGATGGCCTCGAGGGGAGATGGGGTTGTCACGGGCTCACCCGGAAGGCCGCCGATCGACGAGGCGGCGCTAGTGATGGCAGCAGTGATCTTCGTGCCCTTGCGCTTGAACCCGAGTTCGACCATGACATCTGCAACCAACGCGGCGGCATCACGCGACTTGGCATCGCGGCCGACCCAGCGCACCACCGCCGCGAGATCCTCCTGGGAGTAGGCGGCGATCGGCTGCCCGGGCAGGATCCCGTGACTCAGTGGCACCGGGAACTCGGGCACCTCGCTTGACTCGATTGCCTTATCCGGTCCGGGGAGGTCGAGGGCCGGGATGATGATCTGCTCGGGAGCGGGGGCAAGCGGCGCCTCGCTGAATCTCGCGGTGGGCATCGGGCTCGTCGTCTCGCGAACCCTAGGAACTGAAGCAGGGATGGGTATATCAAGGGTGGGGACCTCGAAGGGCGGCAAATCAATTGCTGGCGGAGGGCCGGCAGATACTTCAATGACGACTGCGTCAGGAACGAGTTCGACGGTGGGCGCCTGGTTTTCAATAGGCGCCGGCCTCTCGATGGCCGCAGTCGGGGCGCCTGACCGGGGTGCTGCCACGGCGACGGAAGTAGGTGAGACTCGCCGCGAAGCGCCGGTGCTGGACCGGGTGAACCTCGCCTCGCGCAGCGCGCGCATCTGATCGGTTTTCGACATCGGTGTTTCCCTTCGAGAACAGGGCCCCCGTTTGCGGGTGGCGATCGAACAAGTGTTCGAAGTATATCGATGTGGGACGACAGTCGTCCAGCACCGTTCGCGATTGGGAGGGAGGACTCGATTGGGCCCAGTCTCAGGATGTCGAGCCGAGACCCTTGAATTCTTTGATCAGTTGGTCAAAGATATGGTCATGACCCATTACGCCACGTCAATTACCGTCGAAGATCTCGAAACTGACCCATATCCGGTCTACCGTCGGCTTCGCGAAGAGGCACCCGTCGCGTGGGTTCCGGCGGTGAACGCCTGGCTCGTCACCCGAGCGGCCGACGTTGAGACCGTGGCTACCAAGCCCGAACTATTCACGGCCGAGGTTGCTGACTCCCCAGTTGATCGCTCGTTCGGTGGGCCGACCCTCATGACGATGGACGGCGAGCGGCACCTTGAGTTGCGGCGCAGCCTCGACGAGCGTTACAAGCCGCGCGTCGTCGCGACCTACATTGACGACCTCGTCACCCCGATCGCCGAGGAAGCCCTTGCATCGCTGCTTGCGCGCACCGATCGTCGCGCTGACCTACTGGCCGACTACTTCGAGCCGATCAGTGTCCTGAGCCTTGGCTCCGTCCTCGGCGTCGGTCACCTGTCAGCCGAGGTGCTCCAGGACTGGTTTCACGGCCTGGCCATGGGGGCCATCAACTTCGAGAACGATCCAGTGAAGCAGGCGATCAGCGACGAGACCACCGCGAAGATCGACCGTGAGTTGCGTCCGATGATGACGAGGCTTCGGGAGGACCCAGACGACTCGACGATTGCATCGATGCTCACCAGTGGCTGCCCGGTAGGCCAGGCCCGGACGATTGACCACGTCATGCCGTCGCTCAAAGTGATCCTTACCGGCGGCATGCAGGAGCCGGGCCACGGGGCAGGCACCTGCCTCGTCGGACTGCTCGAAAACCCCGATCAACTCGCACTCCTGCGCGAGGAGCCAAAGCGCTGGGACGACGCGGTCCACGAGGGCCTGCGCTGGGTTGCGCCAATCGGGACCCAGACCCGCGAGTCCGCGCGCGATGTCGAACTCGGCGGCGCCAGGATTCCTGCAGGCCAGACTGTCTGCGCAGTGGTGTCGAGCGCCTGCCGCGACGAGCGCGAGTTCGATGACCCCGACGTCTTCGATATCCGACGGGCACGCAAGCCGAATGCGGCCTTCGGCTACGGGCCGCATTTCTGCGCAGGGCACGCCTTCGCGCGTGACCAGGAGCGGATCGCATTGCAGATGCTTGTCGAGGCGATGCCCGATCTCAGGTTCGACAAGGAGTATGGGCCGGTGACCTTCAAGGGTTGGGAGTTCCGCGCCCCCACCGCGCTCCATGCGCGCTGGTAGTCATGGCTCGTCATCGCGAGCAGGTGAACGTCGAGCGACAGCGCGACAGGATCGTGAGCGCAGCCACGGCAGTGATCGCCCGAGATGGTCTTCAGGCCACCCGCCTGCGACAGGTTGCGATTGAGGCCGGGCTGAGTACGGGCTCGATTCTCTACTACTTCGGCGGATTCGACGAGGTGCTGATCGCGGCGGTTCACGCGGTCGGCGTCGAGTACTGCACGGGTCGTCAGGAACGAATCGATGACGAGCCGGACCCTCGATCGGCGCTCGACGCCCTCATCTGCCTTGGTATCCCAGACTCTCTGAGTGATGCCGTTCGGGTGGTTTACCAGGCGAGCAGCCTCATCGGTCTGCACCCTGAGGTCGTGCCGGTCCTTGCGGAGTTGAACGAGCGACAACTCGATCTGTATTTGCAGGTGATCGATCGCGGTGTGGCGTCAGGGGACTTCGCACCATCCGCAGACACTCGGATGATTGCACGCACGGCCCTTGCCCTTGAGGATGCCTTCACCCTCTACCTGCTCTCCGGCTACGGGGTCGATGCAGTCGCTGCTCGCGCTCATATTCATTGCTATCTCGGTGACGCTCTCGGGCTGAGTAATGCTGCTACGCGCGACTCGCGTTTGGTCAGCCGTGGTGGTCAGTAGGCTCGGTGCATCGACACGTCCAGATGAAGGAGAACGCTCATGGAGTACGTGCATCTCGGTCGAACGGGACTCTCGGTGAGTCGGATCTGCTTGGGAACCATGAACTTCGGTCCGGTGACGAGCAAGGAGGACTCCTTCGCCATCATGGACGCCGCCCATGCCCAGGGCGTGAACTTCTTCGACTCGGCGAACGTATACGGCTGGAGCGACAAGGGTCTGACCGAGCGCATCGTCGGGGAGTGGTTCGCTCAAGGCGGCGGACGGCGCGAACGCACCGTCCTCGCAACGAAACTGTATGGCGACATGGGCGACTGGCCGAATGA
>CAMDKQ010000132.1 GCA_945901095.1 Bifidobacterium breve | reverse complement strand
CCGATGTTCAAGGATGGCGCCTTCACCTCAAACGACCGCTCGGTCCGCAGGGTCGCGATCCAAAAGACGATGCGAAATATCGACGTCGCAGCCGAACTTGGTGCACCGACCTATGTGTTCTGGGGTGGGCGTGAGGGCGTCGAGAGTGCCGCCAGCAAGGAGCCCGGCGATGCGCTCGACCGGTTCAAGGAGGCCCTCGACTTCCTCTGCGGCTACACCAAGGACAAGGGATACAACCTTCGCTTCGCGATCGAGCCAAAGCCAAATGAGCCTCGCGGCGACACCTTCCTGCCCACCATCGGGCACGCAATGGCCTTCATCCAGATGCTCGAGCACCCAGAGATGGTCGGGCTCAATCCTGAGGTCGCCCACGAGACCATGGCGGGCCACAGCTTCTATCAGGGTGTTGCTCAGGCCCTGTGGCAGGGCAAGCTCTTTCACATCGACCTGAACGACCAGAAGATCGGTCGATACGACCAAGACCTCCGCTTTGGCTCTGAGGGCATCAAGGACGATTTCTTCCTCGTCCGCCTGCTCGAATCCAGCGGCTACGACGGACCAAAGCACTTTGACGCCCGCCCTTATCGCAGTGAACAGGGCGAGGGCATCTGGGAGTTCGCACGCGGGTGCATGCGCACCTATCTCGCACTCGCGGCCAAGGCCCGCGAGTTCGACCAAGATCCCCGGGTTTCGGCGGCGCAGGCGAGAGCCAGCATTCCGGAGCTCGCGGAACCGACAGTGGGGCCGTACTCGGCCGACGCTGCTGCTCGGTTGCTCGAAGAGTCATTCGATCCTGCCAAGCTCGCGGATCGCGGTTACGGCAACGAAGCGCTCGACCAACTCGTCATCGATCGCATCCTCGGCATCTAGTCGGGGTGTGAGCGGGGCGCGCACCACCACACCAAAGGCACCACACCACACCACCAACAGCGCAAGGGAACTTGCGAGGAAGGGACATACACATGTCCAAGAAGATCTACGGAGTAGTTGCGGGCCTCGCGGCTGCGGCACTGCTCGTCTCCGCCTGTGGCGGATCCAGCACCAGCACTGAGAGTTCGGCAGCCGCCGCTGCATCCTCGGCAGCCCCTGCTGCATCAGAGGCTGCACCTGCAGCGACCGCAAAGATCGGCGTCATTCTTCCGGACGCTGCATCGTCCGCTCGCTGGGAGACTGCAGACCGCAAGTTCCTCGGTGATGCCTTCACGGCTGCCGGCGTTGAGTTCGACATCCAGAACGCGAATGGCGACAAGGCCAAGTTCGCGACAATCGCAGACCAGATGCTGGCCAGCGGCGTAACGGCGCTCCTCATCGTCAACCTCGACAGCCCGTCGGCTGCCGCAGTTGTCGCCAAGGCAGCAGCACAGGGCGTTCCGGTCATCGACTACGACCGTCTCACCCTCGGTGGCGGCTCCAACTACTACGTGTCCTTCGACAACGTGGCAGTCGGCACCAAGATCGGCGAGGGCCTCGTCAAGTGCATGCAGGACAACGGCAACATGGACGGCCCGGTTGCGCTGCTCAACGGCTCACCGACCGACAACAATGCCACGCTGTTCAAGCAGGGCTACGAGAAGGTTGTCACCGACGCTGGCTACACCATCGCTGACGATCAGGCTGTCCCGGACTGGGACAACACGAAGGCCGGCACCATCTTCGAGCAGATGTACACCAAGGCGAACGGCGACTTCGTCGGCATTGCCTCGGCGAATGATGGCCTCGGCGGCGCGGCAATCGCCGTCCTCGATCGCAACGGCCAGGCCGGCAAGATCCCGGTCACCGGTCAGGATGCAACCGATGAGGGTCTCCAGCGCGTGCTCCTCGGCACCCAGTGCATGACGGTCTACAAGGCCATCAAGGCTGAGGCTGAGGCTGCTGCTGCACTCGCTATCGCGCTCAGCAATGGCGATCAGGCCAGCGCAGATGCACTCGCAACCGGCGTCACCGCCGACAGCGAGTCGGGCATGGATGTCCCCAGCGTGCTCCTCGTCCCGGTCGGCATCACTGCCGATACGGTCAAGGATGTCATCGCTGACGGCTTCACCACCGCTGACAAGCTCTGCACGACCGAGGAGCTCAAGGCTGCCTGCGAGAAGTACGGCGTTAACTAATTTGATCGACGGAGGGGACGGGTGCGCGTCGCCCGTCCCCTCCGGCACATCCAAAGACAACGCACTTGGTGCATTTCCCCCCGCGTGCACCCGTACCTGCGAGAAAGTGACCCCATGACGAATCCTGAGCCCATCCTCGAACTGCGAGGGGTGAACAAGAGCTTCGGAGCGGTCCACGTCCTCCGCGATGTCGACCTCAACGCATACCCCGGTCAGGTCACGGCCCTCGTCGGCGACAACGGTGCCGGCAAGAGCACTTTGATCAAGGGGGTGGCAGGTATCCACTCCTTCGATTCGGGTGAATACCTGTTCGAGGGCAAGTCCGCGAGTGTTCACGAACCGCGGCAGGCGAATGCCCTCGGTATCGAGGTTGTGTACCAAGATCTCGCCCTCTGCGACAACCTCGACGTGGTTCACAACATGTTCCTAGGGCGCGAGGAGATGAAAGGCGTCGTCCTTGACGAGATCACGATGGAGCGCCGCGCGAAGGAGACCCTTGCCGGGTTGTCTGTGCGGACCCTGAAGTCTGTTCGCCAGCAGGTCTCCAGCCTCTCGGGAGGTCAGCGGCAGACCGTCGCAATTGCCCGTGCCGTTCTGTGGAACTCCAAGCTCGTCATCCTCGACGAGCCGACTGCGGCCCTCGGGGTCGCGCAGACAGAGCAGGTGCTCAACCTAGTTCGGCGCCTCGCCGACAATGGCCTCGCGGTCATCCTCATTTCGCACAACATGAACGACGTCTTCGAGGTCGCCGATAATATTGCGTGCCTCTACCTCGGCATGATGGCGGCTCAAGTGCATAAGAAGGACGTCACCCACGCTCAGGTCGTTGAACTCATCACGTCGGGCCGCAGCGGTGACCTTGGTGTGCAACCTGAGGTCCTCTCGAATGGAGCCGTCGCATGAGCGCGCCGCAGTTCACCGACGTCGACATCCCGGAGGCTGGCGACACCGCTGGCATAGGCCGGGCGCTGGGCGATTACTTCAAAAGGGTGAGGGGCGGCGACGTCGGGTCACTCCCGGCAGTTCTCGGCCTCATTGTCCTCGTCGCGCTCTTCAGTGTGCTCGAGAGCGGCACGTTCTTCACCGCCCTTAACTTCGCCAATCTCCTCAACCAGGGCACGGCGATCATCGTGCTGGCCATGGGGCTGGTATTCGTCCTTCTCCTTGGGGAGATCGACCTCTCGGCAGGTTTCGCAGCGGGAACCTCGGCTGCCGTGCTCGCGGTGACCTTGACGAAGTGGGGCCTAGCCTGGCCGCTTGCGCTCGGGGCGGGCCTCCTGACCGGCACGCTCATCGGACTACTTCTCGGAATCCTCGTCGCACGCCTCGGCATCCCATCCTTTGTCGTGACCCTCGCTGCGTTCCTCGGCCTACAGGGCGTCATGCTTCTCATCATCGGTGAGGGTGGCACGATCCCGATCCAAAATGACTTCCTCCTTGCCATTATGAATCGCAACATGCCTGTCTGGACGGGCTGGCTCCTCGCGGTTGTCGTTGTGGTCGGCTACGCCGCGGTGACTCTGCGGTCGATCAAGTCGCGACGATCTGCGGGCTTGGTGAGCTCGTCGACGACGGTGTGGGCCGCGAAGGTCATATCCATCGCGACAATGCTCGGGGTCGCGGTCTATCTCCTCAACGGCGAACGTCAGATCGTGCGCGTCGGCAAGCAGTCCTGTGTCGTTATGGGACCACCCAATGAGCCGGTCGGGTGTATCCCGATCATTCAAGGTGTCCCGTGGGCGGTTCTCGTCGTGCTCGTGCTCCTTGTCGGGCTGACATTCCTCCTTAGTCGTACCTCCTTCGGACGCCATGTCTACGCGGTCGGTGGCAACACCGAGGCTGCCCGACGAGCGGGCATCAAGGTGTCGAGCATCAAGATCACCTGCTTCATGATCTGCTCGACCCTCGCCGCGGTTGCGGGCGTCCTCCTCGCCTCGCGCGACAACTCCGTTTCGCCGACAACAGGCGGGGCGCAGACCCTGCTATTCGCGGTCGGCGCTGCGGTCATTGGGGGCACCTCCTTGTTCGGTGGACGAGGTCGCGTCGTGGATGCCATCGTTGGTGGCCTCGTGGTGGCGGTCATCGCGAATGGCCTGCCGCTCATCACCTCCCAGTCCGGGATCCAGTACGTCGTCACCGGCGGAGTTCTTCTCGTTGCCGCGAGCGTCGATGCGCTGTCGCGCCGACGCTCATCGGCATCAGGCAGGTAGCGACACCCGGATGGAGGCCCTCTCAGCGGCAACGCAGGACGAGGTCCGCCGCCACAATCTCGCACGGATCCTGCGCCGGTTGCACGTTGGTGGTCCAACAAGCCGCTCGGACCTCGTCGCCTTCACCGGGCTCAATAGGAGCACGGTTGGAGTCCTCGTTGCTGAACTTGCTGATGCCGGACTCGTCGTTGAGCAGGCTGGCGCGACAGGCAGCGTCGGACGACCGTCGCTCGTCGTTGCACCCGTTCCCGAGTCGGCCGTAGCGATCGCTTTCGATGTTCGCGTCGAGCGACTCGTGGGGGCCGTGGTCGGATTCGGTGGTCAGGTCCTCGCTCGTCAGGAGCAGGTGCACCGTCGCTCCGGGTTCAAGCCATCGACCGGGGTGAAGCAAATGGTCTCGATGGCCCATGCGCTAGTGGCGGCGGTTCCGACGGGCGTTCGCTGGATCGGGACCGGCGTTGGGGTACCCGGCATCGTCGATCTAAGCGATGGTCTGGTTCGTCTCGCACCCAACCTCGGTTGGGTCGATGCTCCGTTGGGCGAGATGGTCACTGAAGCGCTGGAAATCGATTTCGGTTCATCTCCGGCGACCGTGATCGGCAATGATGCTGACCTTGGCGCTGTCGCTGAGCATGTCCGCGGTGCCGCCGCCGGGTCGCGCAACGTCATCTACCTGTCCGGCGAAGTCGGGGTCGGCGGCGGAATCGTCCTTGACGGCCGACTCATGTCGAGTGCGGGAGGTTACGGTGGCGAGGTCGGCCACATGGTCATGAACCCGCTCGGTGAGGTGTGCAGATGCGGCTCGAGGGGCTGCTGGGAGACCATGATCGGACGCGATGCCATCGTTCGGGGCGCGGGACTGGTCGCCGAGTCGGCCGAGGTGATCGATGTCGTGCGGGCAGCGGATCTGGGTGACACGCAGGCCAAGCAGTCCCTCGCGGATGCGGGTGACTGGCTTGGCACCGGGATCGGCAATCTCGTGAACATCTTCAACCCTGAGGTGATCGTCCTGGGCGGTCACCTTGGTGATCTCCTGCCTCAGGTGAGCGGTGTGCTCTTTGACCGGGTCGGCAACTCGATCCGACCGTCGCGCGAGCAGGTGACAGTGGTTGCACCGGGGCTCGGACGCGACTCCACCCTCATTGGTGCGGCCGAGGGAGTGTTCGCCTCCCTTCTTCCTGACCCTCTGGGTGCCTTGGCGAGGTCCATCACGCTCGTCCCTCGCTAACGAAGGACAGTGATGCCCGACCTCGTCACACTCGCTGCGCCGGGAATGGCCATCACACTGGATGTGGCCCTGGGTGGTCGGGCCACCTCGTGGTTGGTCGATGGTTGTGAGATCCTCCGCTCCGGTTCGAGCGAGCCCGTTGAGCAGGGTATGTACCCCATGGCGCCATGGGCAGGCCGCGTCCGTGACAACATCCTGCGACACGGTGGGGGCACCCACCGTTTGCCGGCGAGCTACGGTAAGTGGGCACTACACGGCACAGTGCTCGCCGCACCCTCCCAACTGCTGAGTTGTACCTCGACCGATGATGGCGCGGAGGCGACCACCGTGACCGACCTCGGTCCCAATTGGCCGTGGTCCGGCCGCCTCACGAGCAGGTGGCGGGTGCGAGCCGATTGCGTCACGACGGTGCTCACGCTCGAAACTGAGGGTGAGGCGTTCCCGGGGGTCGTTGGCTGGCACCCCTGGTTCAAGCGTCGGTTGGGCGACGGCCCTGCTGCGCGCTGGCACCTCCCGGATCCCCAACTTGCCGAGCGGTTGGAGGGCTTTCGGCTGTCGGGGACGATGACCCCAGTTAATCTATCGAGCCGTTCCTTCGATGACGCCTTCCTCGTGGAGGCTAGGGCTGGCCGGATCGAGTGGCCTGGTGACCTACGAATCGAACTGTCGAGCTCGCACCCGTGGTTCGTCGTATTCGACGAGTTGCCTGACTACATCTGCATCGAGCCGCAAAGTGGGCCGCCGAATGGGATCAATGACGGGATCGTCGCCCCGGTAACTATCGTCGCGCCCGGTCAGCCCCTAGAACTCGTCAATGAGTGGCAGGTCATCCGTGCGCAGCCGGGGGGCTGAGGTGAACCGCTTCGCCGGGCCGTTCGAGATCATGCTCGAGGCCGCTCTTGTGTGACTACAGAGACCCAAATATTGTGGTCACATGTCGGAACGTGTGCCAAAGCAGGTTGGGATTCGGGAGCTGAAGGCCCACCTTTCTACCTACGTTAAGTGGGCTGAAGCTGGCCACGACATCACGATCACCGATCACGGGCGGCCCGCTGCTCGCCTCGTCGCGCCAGACCCGACCTCGGCAGACGTTATGCCAGCGAGCCTGCGGCTCGGAATTGCCGAGGGCTGGATCACTCCGGGGCGCAGCCGACGGCCCTTGCGCCCGATCGATCGCATCGCGTCATCGATGTCCATCGAACAGTTGCTCGCCGACGACCGTGGCGCCGAGTGACCGCTTACGTCGACAGCAGCGCGCTGCTCAAGCGCTACCTGATCGAACCTGATTCGAAACGAGGCCAGAGCCTGTTCGACGAAGACGTCGACCTCGTCACCTCTCGAATCACCATTGTTGAAGTGCGACGCGCCCTCGGGTTACTCGCCAGCGCTGTGGAACGTGTGCTTACCCGCGCGAACTTCGCCCGCGATCTCGAGTCGATTTCGATCATCGAGGTCGATGCGCTGGTCTGCGCGGACGCTGCATCGATCGCCGAAGAAACAGGGCTACGCAGTCTGGATTCGATTCACGTTGCGTCTGCCCGCCGAATCTCTGACGTGGAGATCACCTTCATCACCTTCGATGTCCGTCAGGCGGCGGTTGCCCGTTCCCTGGGGCTCACGGTGCTTGGCGCCTGACCGAAGTTGCGTGACCCGATGCGGTCAGGCGTCGTCAGGCCTGACGTGGAGACCGAGCGACTCTGCAACCTGTACCGCTTGATCCCAGGTGATCACGGCGCCTCGAAGCGAGACCGTCAGGGGATTGATGCCGGAAAGGTCTGAGCCCCGCAGGTCGGCGCCGGTGAAGTCGGCGCCGTCGGTCGTCGCGGCCGAGAGATCGACGTTGCGCAGGGTTGCCCCGCCCGCTTTCACTCCGGCCAGCCCCGCCTCGCTCAGTCGGGTGCCGTCGAAGCGTGCGCGAGATAGGTCAGCGCCGCTGAGGTCGGCGAATGACCAGTCGCCCCCGGTGACCGCGAGCGTCGACAGGTCGCAGCGCTCGAACGTGCTCCCCATGAGTTTGCAGTCGGTGAACGCGGCGCCGAAGAACGAGCAGCGATAAAAGGAGCAGTTGATGAAGGCCGAGTTCGTATGCCGCGAGGCGTTGAAGCGCACCCCGCGGAATGAGCACTCGGTGAACATGGCTCCAGCAGTGGTTGCCTCGGTGAGGTCGACGTAGATGAACGCGACTCTGCTGCGCTCGATGGCCCCGAGTTGTCGTCCGTCCCAGTCCTCGCCGGTGATTGTCGAGTCTGTCGATGGGGTCGGCACTCCGCGAGTGTAGGTGACGCCCCCGCATCACGGCCTTGCCGCTTCTGCATGCGCGTTACTGTCGTGAAATCGCGCGTCGGGGTCGATTTGACGACAATAACGCGCACGTTCAGCCCTTGGAACTCGTGAAAGGGCAGCTCATCCGTGGGCGGCTGGGGGGCTGAGGTGAACCGTCTCGCCGGTGTCGGCTGATCGTCTCGCGGCGTCAAGTACGCGAAGGTCAGCCATGACATCCGAACATGAAACCGGGGCGGGTGAACCGGCCACGATGGAAGCGAGAACTGCCGGGTAGTAGGTGTTCCATCTGCCGGGGGCCAACTCGATCTCGGAGTCGACGAGCTCCCCGCTTGTCTCGCCGATGCGCAGGTGCGCGGTGACGTGGTTGGGCTCGACCCCCCAGGAGGGATCAGTTGGCAGGGTCCCTTCCTTGAGAGCGGACTCCTGCGAATCCGATTCGGTGATCCGAACTCCGCCGGTCGTGCCGAGGAGGACGAACCTCGGATCTCCGAACGCAGCAGCCTGGCTGGCGGTGAGGATGCTCAGGGCGCCGTCAACATGGGTGAGCATCATTTGCATGTCATCGTTTGCGGCTTGAGGGTCGCGAACTGAGCGCGCAAAGGCGTTGACGGCGGTGACCGGACCCATGAGGGCGAGTGCCTGATCAACGAGATGGGCGCCGAAGTCCAGGAGCACGCCGCCGAGGTCCTCAGGATCGGACGACTCGCGCCAATTTCCCTTCGGGAGCGTGCGAAGGCGTCCGATCCTTGACTCGAAGCGATGGATACGCCCGAGCACGCCCTGTTCCGAGAGGGACCGAAGGGTGAGAAAGTCAGAATCCCAGCGCCGGTTCTGGAAGGGATGAACCTGAACGCCGGCGCTCTCGGCTGCATGAACGATGAGCTGGGCCTGCGCTGCGCTGGCGGCAATCGGCTTGTCGATGACCATGTGCA
>CAMDKQ010000131.1 GCA_945901095.1 Bifidobacterium breve | reverse complement strand
GTTTGGCGCATGACCTGGCCGTCGACGTCGACTCCGGTCCAGAGTTTGATGGCAACTCGCCCCTGGTTGACAAGCATCCCCATTCCATCGAGCGTGGCGCAACCACGGTCGGCTGCATCTGCGAGGAGCCGTGTCCTAGGGGGATTGGGGATGACATCAGCGACCACCATGGAGGGCCGCAGCGAGTTCGGGTCGATGTTCAACCGAGCATCGACGTCGGGGAAGAGCCCCACAGAGGTCGCGTTTACGACGATATCGGTTGTGTCGGGAACCTCGAAGGTGTGATCCCAGTGCACCAGGGTGGCTTCGGCAGGGGTGTCGGCATTGATGCGATCGACGAGATCCTGGCCGCGGGCGACAGTGGTGTTGACGATCGTGATGTGTGAGGCTCCGGCGAGTGCGGATTCGACGGCGATTGCTCGTGCGGCTCCGCCGGCGCCAAGGATGACGAGATCCCTTCCGGCCGGATCCACGACCGTCAGGAGTGATTCGACGAAACCCTTCCCATCGGTGTTCTCGCCGATGAGTCGTCCGTCCTTGATGACGACGCAATTCACCGCACCAATGATGGACGCGGAGGGAGCAAGTTCGTCAAGAAACTCGATTACCTTCACCTTGTGCGGTAGGGAGCAATTGAAGCCAATGAAGCCCATCGCCAGCGCACCCCGTACGGCGCCGCCGAGTGCTTCGGGGGAAACCTCGCAATTGATGTAGCGCGCATTCAGTTGATGATGGGCGAATACAGCGTCCATGACAGCAACGGTTGGGTTTTCGGCTGCAGGCATTGCGAACGACGCCGTCAAACCGCTCATGAAGTTGTGTGCCAAATTAACCATTCCCTCTCAAAAAAAGCCCAAGTGCCAAACCCACCCCCCAGTCACTTCATCCAGTATCCGGCTCAACTGGCCAAGTTTCTGGTCAGATGAGGGCGTTTTTGGTCATTTCATCCAAGATCTTGACATGTCTGTCTCACACCCGATCACGGACCCTCCGAATCGCTACGTCAACCAGCGGGGATGTAGTGCCGTGCGCCCCCGCGCCCGCCGGAGACGTCGGCATCAACCAACCCGAACAACAAGCAGCAATGCACCTCTCAGGTTGGCAACGACCAGTGTCCCCCGCAAGATCTTGAACAGTTTGCCGGGCATCGCAGACGCTGAGCCGGGTGGTTGACGCGATTGACTCCTGGTTCCCGAGCCTCACCGCCATGTGCGGTTGGGATGAAATGACCAGATTCACAGTCATCTGTCCAAGAAGTTGGTCACATGAACCGGATACTGGATGAAACGACGGGGGAGGGGGACCGGTACGGTTAAGTCCTGACTAACCGTTCTTCCTGTTCTTGCTGTTCTTCGTGTTCGATATGTTCGTTTGGTTTGTTCTAGTAGTTCCGTTTGTTTTGTTTGGCGAGGTGGCAGAGCGGCCGAATGCAGGCGCCTTGAAAGCGCCCGAGGGGAAACTCTCCGGGGGTTCAAATCCCTCCCTCGCCGCAATGATCGATCCCGGGGCGTTGGCCCTTCTCATCGCCATCGACATTGTGATTGTCGCCGGTGGCTCAATAGCCGTTGGGGCTGTCGCGCCCCGGTGTCCGAGCGGGTGGTTTGGGAGTGATCGAGGGCCGCTGCAACTGACCGCCCTTGACACCCCCCGCACCTATCGAACCCTTGGCGTCACGACCCTCACCCGACGGCTGCCCGAGTTGGGCAATGTCTTCGGCGGCAAAAGCAAGGCCGCGCTCCCCGGCACGGATCGCACATCGATCGAGGCATACCTGCGCGAGGTACGTCGAGCCGAGTGGGTGCACTGGACATCAAGCCTCACCGTCATCCCCCTGTGGTGGTTCAACCCTTGGTGGCTGGCGCTGGCCTTCACGGCGGTCGTCGTGGGGGGCAACGCATTGTTCATGATCGTCCTGCGCCACAATCGGCTCCGACTACTGAGGATCCTGAAGCGAGGCTGACGTGACGACATATGGCGTGAATTCGATGGTGGCACCGCTGACAAGGGTCGCCGTGCGGCCGCCGTCGCCCCGCGGCGACTACGCGGTCGCGCATTGGGCGCAACCCCTTGACAGTGCACTCCTCCTTGAGCAGCACGGCGCTTTCGTCGCGCTCCTTGAGCGCCTCGGGTGCGGTGTCGAGATTCTGCCCCCCACCGATGACATGCCCGATGCCTGCTTCACCTACGACCCGGCATTCGTCATCCCCTCGGGCGTCATCGAACTGCGCGGCGCCAAGGCCGTGCGGGCCGGTGAGCCACCACTCCTTACCGCTGATCTCGAGGCCCTCGGTGTCCCTGTCGTGGGTCGGCTTAGCGGCGAGGCGACCGCTGATGGCGGCGACATGTTTTGGCTCGATACGTCGACGCTTGCTGT
Source organism: Bifidobacterium breve (assembly GCA_945901095.1). Taxonomy (GTDB): domain Bacteria; phylum Actinomycetota; class Actinomycetes; order S36-B12; family S36-B12; genus WLND01. The sequence continues at coordinate 6,415 of CAMDKQ010000131.1, read as the reverse complement.
TGGACGCTCCTATCGAACGAATCAGGCCGCGATCGACCAGCTGCGACCCATGCTTGCTGCCGATGGCGTGAGCATCGAGGTGTTCGACCTGCCGCACGATCTCGGTCCCGAATTCTGCCTGCACCTCATGTCGGTTATTTCTCCGGTGCGCGAGGACCTCGCGGTTGTCTTCGAGCGGCTTGCGCCTGTCGCGCTGCTGCAGGCCCTCGCCGCACGTGGTATCGAATACGTCTGCGTGCCGGACGAGGACTACCTCTCGCTCGGCTGCAATGTGCTCACCGTTCGCCCCGGGGTGGTGATCATGGCCAACGGCAACGACGCGACAGCGGCACTGCTGCGTAACCGTGGCGTCGAGGTGTACTTCTATGAGGCGAGCGAGATCAACAAGGGCGAGGGTGGGCCGACCTGCCTCACTCGCCCGATCAAGAGGGGCTAAATACGCACGCGCTCCGACTTGGGGTCGTAGGGGGCGCTTAGCTGCACCCTCAGTCCCATGATGGTGCCGCCGATGTTTACCTGCCAGGTGCCGTCGTTGATCCAGTCTGGAGTGACGACCAAACCGTCGGGGCACCAAACATAGGCGAGCCCCACGCATGAGCCGATCGTCGCGCCGAATGCCGCCGATGTGACCTGCCCGGCTCCCACACCGTCGCGAAGGAGCAGTTCGCCGCCCCACATCATGGCGCCGGCATCGTCAAGGATGAATGACACGAGCCGGCGCCTGACTCCTGCGGTCTTGGCCGACTCGACAGCGCTGCGGCCGAGGAAGTCGATGTCGCTTGAGAGCTTCGTCGCGAAAAGCAACCCCGCCTCGACGGGCCCGTAATCGGGATTTAGCTCGGTGCCGAATGCCCGGTACCCTTTCTCTAGGCGCAGGGCATTGATCGCGTAGTAGCCGGCGTTCGCGAGGCCGAACTCGCGCCCCGCTTCGGTGAGGAGTTCGAACACCCCGACGGCGAACTCGGCCGGCACGGTGAGCTCCCAGCCGAGCTCGCCGACATAGGTGATCCGAGTGGCGCGCACGGTGCTCATCCCGAGGTCGATCTCACGACTCGTCGCGAACGGGAAGGCATCAGTGCTGAGGTCGGCGCTCGACAAGGATTGCAGGAGCTCGCGGGATCGAGGTCCCATGACTCCAAATACTGCCGACGCACCCGTGACGTCGGTGACGCTCACCTGCTGCTCCGGGCCGATGTGCCGCGAGATCCAGTCGCGGTCGCGATTAATGGATGCCGATCCGGTGACCCACAGGTACTCGTTGTGCGCAAGCCGCGTGACGGTGACGTCGGCCTCGTAGGTGCCACGCTCGTTGAGCACTCCGGTGTAGACGGCACGCCCGACCGAGCAGTCGATATCGGCCGTGCACAGCCACTGGAGCAGGTCTGTAGCGTCACGACCGGAGACGAGCAGTTTGCCGAACGACGTCTGCTCGAAGATTGCCACAGCGCCGCGGGTGGCCCGCTGCTCGGCATCCACCCATGGGATCCAGTTCTGCTTGCCCCACGAGTAGTCGATGGCCGGGCTCTGTCCTTTCGGCGCGAAGAAGTTCGGACGCTCCCAGCCCATGCGCGAGCCGAAGGATGCCCCAGCCGCCTCGACCAGGTGGTGCACGGGCGAGCGGCGGAACGGCCGTGCGGTCTGGAACTCGCGATTGGGCCACGGAACGGAGTAGTGCAGGCCGAGGACCTCGCCGACGCGGGCTCGGAGCCACTGGTTGTTGCCGTTGAAGGGGGCGAACCGCCGGATATCGACACCGACGAGGTCTGACGGGGCCTCACCGCCCACGATCCACTGGGCCAGGGCGCGCCCGGCCCCACCTGCCGATGCGATGCCGACCGAGTTGAAGCCGGCGCCGACGAAGAGATTTCGCACTTCCGGCGCCCGTCCGAGGATGAACTGGTTGTCCGGGGTGAAGCTCTCAGGGCCGTTGTAGAACTTCTTGATGCCGGTCTGCTGGAGTATGGGCACCCGATGTAGGGCGCTCTCCATGAGGATCTCGAAGTGCTCCCAGTCCTCGTCGAGTAATTGAAACTCGAAGGGGTGCGGGAGCCGGTCAGGGGAAACCCAGGGCTTCGCGACCGGCTCGAACCCGCCGACGACGAGTCCGCCGACCTCCTCCTTCATGTAGGTGTAGCCATCCGGGTCGCGCAGGATCGGCATCATGCGGTCGACCCCGGTGATCTGGTCGGTCACGACGTAAAAGTGCTCGGCTGAATGCAGCGGCACGTTCACCCCGGCCATGGCGCCGATCGCTTTGGCCCACTGTCCGGCACAGTTCACGACGATGTCGGTCTCGATGTCCCCCTGATCGGTGCGCACCGTGGTGACGATCCCGCCGGCCATCGTCATCCCGATGACCCGGGTCCGCTCGAAGATTCGGACCCCAAGCTGGCGCGCGCCCTTCGTGAGGGACTGCGTGACATCGGTGGGATTGGCAGTGCCGTCGCGAGGCAGCCAGATCGCGCCCTGCAGGTCGCCCGTCTCAAGAATCGGGACCCGCTCGAGGGCCTGCGCCGGCGTGAGGATCTCGCACTCGAGATCGAAGGCCTCGGCGGCCGCGGCCGTGCGAAGCAACTGCACCATGCGCTCTGGCGTTCGGGCGACCGTGACTCCGCCGCATTCCTTATAGCCAGTTCCAAGACCTGTTTCCGCCTCGAGCGACTGGTAAAGCGCAGCAGAGTACTGGACGAGCCTCGTACCACTCTCGGAGGCGCGGAGTTGACCGACGAGTCCGGCGGCGTGCCAGGTGGTGCCACAGGAGAGTTGGCCCTGCTCGAGGAGCACGACATCGGTCCAGCCGAGGTGGGCGAGGTGGTACGCGACGCTTGCGCCAACGATGCCGCCTCCGATGACGACGACGCGGGCGCGGTTCGGGAGATTGGTCACCATCAGACCCTATGAGATGACACCCATCTCAGAGTCCGAGGTCGCCCAGTCCGGGATGCTCGTCCGGTCGTCGGCCGAGGGGCCAATGAAACGCCCGGTCCTGCGTCACGATGGGAAGATCGTTGATGCTTGCGAATCTGCGTTGCATGTATCCGAGGTCGTTGAACTCCCAGTTCTCGTTACCGTAGCTGCGAAACCACTGACCTGACTCGTCATGCCACTCATAGGCAAAGCGGACGGCGATTCGGTTTCCGTCGAAGGCCCATAGTTCCTTGATGAGCCGGTAATCGAGTTCACGGGACCATTTGCGAGTGAGGAAGGCATGGACCTCGGTCCGCCCCCGAGGAAACTCCGATCGGTTTCGCCAGATTGTGTCTTCGGTGTAGACCTGAACCACCCGATCAGGGTCACGTGAGTTCCAGGCATCCTCTGCCATTCGCACCTTCTGCGCGGCGGACTCGCGATCGAAGGGTGGAGTTGGTTGCTTGGCTTCCATTGGGGCTCCGACGACGTTGAACACGTGCGGGTCGAATCACCTGAGTGGCTCGACCCGCACGCTGGGGGTTAGGGAATCGCTACGCCCAGCACGAGGAGTACTGGAAGGAGGAAGAAGGTGAAGATGGCGGTGATCATGAGGATGATGCCGAGCACCTTGGGCTTCATCTTGCCGTAGGTCGTAAGGGTGATGCTGAGGAACGCGATGACCCACCAGATGAGGAAGAGGGTGAAGGTGGTGCTGCCGGAGAAGAAGTTCAGCCAGGCAAGCGGCAGGATCGCCGTGGGGATGGCAAGGTTGCCGACGACCCGTAGGTCGAGATCGAGGATCTCGGTGAGGCCGAGGGCGATGAAGAAGAGGCCGTAGAACGCGATGAGGCCGGCGAGCAGGAGTGATGGATCTGCATCGATCGGTCGCGCCGCAGTGATGTAGATGCCGACGATCAGATCGACAATACCGGCGACAAGAGCGATCCAGCCCGCCGAGACGATCGGGCTCTTCTTCCCTTCCGCTGCGTTGGCTCCGATACCGAGGAAGAACATGGACTGAACGAAGACTGCCAAACCGGTGATAACAAACACCATTGTGATTGGGGGCACTGGGTGCTCCTCTCATAAAAGGTCAGATCTTTCCGATCCGACACACGTAATTTACGAAAGTAGAGAGGTAAGCGCTGGGCGTCAATGACATTGGTGACATTTCTTGATCAGATCATCGAAAAATCGGAAAAAAATGCACAAATCCGACATTTTTCGGTAGAAAGCTCCGGTGGAGTTACGACGAACGCGTCAGGCCAGTGACGGTGGTGGCTCGAAGGTCCAAGGCGACCCGAGACTCGGATCCGGCCGTTACCGTGATGACGCCGGTGGTGTTGATTGCTCCAACCCGAGCAGCGGCGAGCCCTGCTCCATGGAAGACCTCGATGCAGGAATCCGTCGTGCTGGAATCGCAGGTGAGAAGGAATCCGAAGCAGGGGAAGCAGTTGCACCAACGAGCAAGCGGCACCCCAGCCGGGGTCGGCAGGACCTCGAGATCGATGTCGGCGCCGAACGAGCCCCATTCGAGCAGCATCGCCAGCGAGCCGAAGAGCCCGGCCATGCTGATGTCCTTGGCAGATGCGGCCAAGCCGGATTCGGCGATGCGCGCAAGCAGGCGGACGTCGTCGCCGAGGCGGGCCCCGCGCTCGGCAAAGGAGGCAAAGAAAGGAAAGTCTTCGCGCATGATGCCTTCGGTGCACGCGGCGACGACGAGGTCTTGGCCGTCTACGACGTTGGTTGTGGAGAGGACATTATTCGTGTGTCCGAGTGCGAAGGCCGACACCGAAGGCGGCCCCTGCGTGATGGTGAGATGCCCCCCAACGATCGGGACCCGGTAGAGGTCGGCTGCGTACCGCATCCCAGCAAGGACCTCCCGGGCTACCGCCTCGTCGGCCACGATCGTGTCGACGATGGCATCGGGAATCGCGCCCATCGCCGCGACATCATTTACGTTTGCGAGAATTGCGGCGATCCCAGCCCCGCGGGGATCTGCCTTGACGAAGGGCGGCCAGAGCGCCTCACCGCAGACGATGGCGGTTGTTCCGCCGATGGCCACGACAGCGCCGTCGTCGCCCGGACCCTCGAGGAATCCAGATGGCCCGATCGCGTCACTCACCATCCCGATGGAACGCTTTGCCTCGATCGAGGGGTTGGCCGCAACCGCAGCGACGAGTTCGTCGAGCTGTTCGGCGGCACTTCTCCCTTCATACATGCATTGCTCCGATCTGGGCATCAGTAGCGCCGGAACGAGTGACTCGGGCTGAAGTGCCGAGGTATCGATTCAACCGTACGCTTCAGCAAGCGGTCCGCGTGAATGGCTGGTCCGGCTAAAGGGTGTCGTAAAGTGAATTCCTGCGTAGTATAGGAGACATGATGCCGGACTTCCTGGGGCTCCCAGACCTGCCTCAAAAGCCGCGCGCTCGGGGGATGACTCATGTGCTTGACAAGGGGATCCCTGTTGGTGCAATGGCCGACCACCTCGAATCGCACGTGGACTTTGTGGATGTGTGGAAGTTCGGGTGGGGCACGGCCTATGCCGAGCGACATCTGGCGAAGAAAATCGAACTGCTGCGAAGCCACGGGGTGACCGCATGCTTGGGTGGGACCCTCCTCGAAATCGCCTGGGCGCAAGGGAAGTCCGATGCCTGCCTAGATTGGGCGTCGGGGGTCGGGTTCGAGGCTGTTGAGGTTTCGCGTGGGACGGTCCCCATGGGCACCGACGAGAAGCAGAAACTCATCTCTGTCGCGGCGCAGCGCTTCACAGTGTTCGCCGAAACGGGCTACAAGAGCGCAGATCGAATCCTGCTCGCCGCCGAATGGCACCAAGAGATCACGGGGGATCTCGAGGCTGGCGCTCGGTTCATCGTGGCCGAGGGTCGCGAAAGTGGCACGGTCGGTGTCTACGACGCCGACGGCAAACCCCGGCCCGACATCATCGACGCTGCGATCCGAGGCGCCGGGCTCGCACGAACGTTCTTCGAGGCGCCCCGAAAGGACCAGCAGGCCTGGTTCATCAACATGCACGGGCCGGAGGTGAACCTAGGCAACGTGGCTCCTGATGATCTTCTTCCCCTACAAACCCTGCGCCTCGGCCTGCGCGCGGATACAGCGCTGAGAAACCTCGCGGAGCAGGTTGCCTTCGGTCGCCAAACGTGACGAACCGTGTGCGCGATCGCCTGCGCGAGATGTCGAATGTGGTGCCAAGCGCCTATCGTGGGGTTGCCGTGACGTCGATCGAAGGCCCGCTCAGCCATGCATCGATCATCGAACACTTCACCGGTCGGGAAATCTACCGTCGCACGCGTTTCATCGTGGTTCGCGAACCCGGGGCCGGAACGTGGATCCTCGCGGTCGATCGCGAAAACCCGAGCCCGCTCTTCTCGGCAGCGATAAGCGTCGAGGTCCTCGCCGAGCCGAGCGAGTGCGCCTACGTCATCGAACCGGAGATTGATACGGCGGTCCCATCGAACCTCGCCCGGGTGGCGATCACCAAGGC
>CAMDKQ010000130.1 GCA_945901095.1 Bifidobacterium breve | reverse complement strand
TCCGGGGGCTACCCGGCGAACCACTTCGCATTCCAGCGAATCGCCAATGCCCTCCTCGATGGGGGAGCCCGACGAATCATCGAGGTCGGCGTGGGCCAGGGCAATGCCCTGCCGCTCCTGGCCGGGCTCGGTCTCGAGGTCTCTGGGATAGATACGAGCAATGAAGCCGTCGATGCGAGCAAGAAGCGGATCTCGGGGCTCGGTCAGGACCCGTCGAGGATCATCTGGGCTGATATCGAGGATCCCATCACCTATGCGCCGCTCGCGGCCGATGGGCCGTTCGACGCCCTCGTCTCACTCGGAGTCCTGCCCCACGTCCGGCATGAACGTCAGACGATCCTCAACATGCGTTCGCTCGTGCGACCGGGTGGCGAGGTCTTCGTCGAGTTCCGGAACAAGCTCTTTTCACTGTTCACCTTCAACCGCTACACCTACGGTTTCATCATGGACGACCTCCTCGGCGAGGTTGACGGGGCGCTGCGGGGGGCGGTGGGTGAGCGGCTGCGGGGCCGCCTCGACATGGAGGCTCCACCGGTGAGCACCAGCGGTCACGCTGCGCGTTTCCATACCCCGTTCGAGGTCATCGATGATTTCAACGCTGCTGGGTTCGAGGGCGTGGAGGCGTGGCCATTTCATTATCACGCCGGGCCGCCATCGTTCGAGGCATCACACCCGCAGGCGTTTCGCGATGAGTCGATTGCGCTCGAGCATGAAACGTCCGGCTGGAAGGGGCTCTTCCTCTGCTCGGCCTTCATCATCCGAGCAAGGCGCCTGATGCACGGCGAAGCGAGCGTCTGACCAGCCCCGATGTCACAGAGGCTCGTGCACTATTGGTCCAGTGCCTCGCGAAGGCGAGCGAGGCCCGAGTCGAGGCACTCGCTGGCCATCGAGAGGTGCCCGTGTCCATCGGCAATGACTGAGTGGGCGGCAGGAATGGCGGATGCCAGCCATCGGCCGTGCGCAGGCGGCACCATGAGATCCTCCGTCCCCTGATAGATCGACAGGGGCATGTCGATCGCGGTGAGGTCGAACCCCCATGGCTGGGTGAACGCGACATCGTCGTCAAACCAGCCCCAGATTCCCTGGGCAACGGACCAGCGTAGGGAGGTCGCCATCTCGCGACCCCGCTCGCCGGTGAGGAAGGCACGATCGACTTCAGGGAGCAGGGTGGCGAGGGCCGAGATGACGTCTGGGCCGGTGATCGCCCTGAGGTCCTCGCGCTGCGCAGCGAGATACTCCGCAAGCTCATCGCCCCCTGCCAACGCTGCCCCGAACTCGTCGAGATTCTCCTGACCCATTCCATCGAGGAACGTCAGCCCGGGCGCGTCGTACGGCGCGACGCCCGCGAGGCTCATTGCGGCCCGACATCGTCCGCCGGCGAGGGCCAACGTCGCGATCGCGTGGGGCCCACCCCCCGACCAACCGAGGGTCGCGAACGTCTCATGACCGAGATGATCGGCGAGTTCGACGACCGACGGCACGATGTCGGCGACGCTGCGCCCCACCTGCCTCGTCGAGGATCCATAGCCGGGCCGTACCACCTCAACGGCCTGCAGGTTGTTTGCTCGAGCGGCGGCGAGTAGGTCTTGCTGCATCGGACCGGCAACCGGCGTTCCGTGGTGGTAGATCAGCAGGCCCCTCTTGTCGAGCACCCCTTCGTCGATGAAGTACTCAACGGAGGCGCCGTTACTGAGCCTGTAAACATGTGAGCTCTGCGCCTCGATTAGCATCAAAGAATGCTATCCAGATTAACCTGAGCCGGAGGCAAATCGCGCGAATGGTCCGTCCGTGTGATGACGAGGCAGCGCTACCAAGCATCGATGATGTCCTGCGGGCTTACGGCGGTGACGCCGCTGACACTCACGCCCGTCCGACTGATCGCGATGAGCGAGGTGGAGTCGTCCGCGCCGGGCAGTTGCGAGCGGTGAACGATGAGTTCGGCCAGGTCGCCCTGACCGAAGCGCTCGGTCTCATGCCACTTGATCGACCCGACCCCAAGGAGTCGTTTCGCAGGCTGAGTGTCGGCGATGACTAAGTCGATCTCCGGATTGTTCGTACGTGTCCAGTAGGCCCCAACCACACCTGTTGTTCCTGCCGGACCGGAATCGCCCATGCGCGCGACCCCGAAACGCAGGACAGGTTCGATAGCGCGGCCGCGCCAGGACGGCCAGCTAGTCTGCAGCCGAGTCAAGACGCGTGCATGGGCCCCCCGTTCAATCTCGGCTAAGGCTGGCCCGATAAATGCGAGCCAAAACCGCAGATACGGATCAGTAACCCGGTAGCGCGGGACTTTGCTATGTGAGGTTGAAAGGGGCTGGTCCATTGTGACGATGCGCTTGTCGCGCAGTGTCGTGAGCGCCCGCGTGAGGGCTGTTGAGTGCAGGCCTCCGGCGCGCTGCGCGATGTTTGCGAATGTGGTCTCTCCGCTGCCAATGGCCGTGAGCACTACGCGGGCCTGTGTGAGGTCAGGGAATTCGGCGGCGAGCATCCGTTCACCGCTGACCACAAGTGCACTCGTCGAAGATGAAAGTGCTGACGCCAAGTAGTCCCACATCGGCATCCCGGTCGGCCATTCGTCAGCAATGAGGGGAAGGCCTCCGGTAATGAGGTACGCGTCAAGTGCCTCCGGCGCGGACAAGCCCAGCAGCAGGGCCATCTCACTGGGAGCCAATGCGGGCACGATCATCTCGCTTGCTCGTTGGTGAAACGGACGTCCGTACTCGTTCAGGACCTCCATCATCGACAGGTCCGACCCGACGCCAATCATCAACACTGGCCGCCGAGAAATGACCCGGTCAAACATTTTCTGGATCATGCCTTCGAGTGACGGATCGGTTGCTATCAGATACGGCAACTCGTCAATGACCAGCACGCTGGGAGCCCCTTCGGGCACCGCCGACGCGAACAGGCGCAGCGCTGCCTCCCATGTCTGCGGGGTCACATCACGGAACAGGTCTGCGCCGGGGAGGTTTGAGGAGGCGACCGCCTCAGCGAAGAGTTTCAGTTCCCGCTCAGGTGTCTGTGCCGATGCCGTGTAAAACACCGCGGGGACTCCGGATCGCTTGAGAAACTCCTCGATCAGCCGGGACTTGCCCACGCGCCTGTGCCCGCTGATGAGCAGCGCCTTGCCCGGTCGGTCGCCAGCACGAGAGTCAGTCAGACAATCGACAAATACCTGTAGCTCGGCGAGTTCACGAGCCCGTCCAACGAACGTAGCCAGCGCGGTCCCTTCAAGGTCATTACTGCCATAAATAAAAGTATCATCAATGAAAGTAACATTGATGATACTAACTTCAATGAGAGTACTGGGGAATTAGGTGACCGAGTTTGGGCCGTCGTCCGGATGAAATAGCCAATGACGTGGTCAATTGACGACATTTCTAGTCAGTTCCACCGGATGCTGGACCAAACGACCGGGGGGTGGCTGAGGAGTTGTCTAGATGAATTGTTTCCTTGTGACGAGTGAATCGCTAGAGTCAGCGATCGTGAACCCTGTTGAGTCCCAACATGCGCATGAACATCTGCACCTTCGACCGCTGCACGATCGGGCGACCCTCATCGTGTTCGCATCCCTCGCGGCCTGGTCGTGGTTCGTCTACAGCTTCGGCGCGTCCCTTGGGCTCCTCCGCGAGGAGCAGGGCACCTCGACCATGATCGGCGGGCTCCACGGCACCGCCCTCGCTCTCGGCGGTGTCATCGGCGCCATCGCGACACCGCGGCTGAACCAGCGCTTCGGGCGCGGACATGTCATGCGGATCTCAGCTGCTGGCGCGGTCATCGGAATCCTCATCTTCACTATCCCCGGCATCACCGTCGTCGGCACCCTCGCAGCAGCCTTCATCGCCTGCTTCTTCGGCAACATCATCGTCGTCTGCGTGAACTCATTCATCGTGATGCACCAGGGATCGGCGAGTGCACCAGCAATCACTGAAAGCACGGCGCTGGCAGCGCTCATGGGCGTCATCGCGCCGGTGTTCCTCGGTATTGCGATCGCTTCGGTGCTCGGCTGGCGGGCCGGCATCTGGGTAGCAGTAGTTGCGTTCGTGGCGGTCGAGATCTGGCGCGGACGCAATCTCGCCGTCTTCGGCGAGCCGGGGCAGGTGCTCACCCGCAAGGCTTCAGGGGCCTTGCCAACGCTCACCTACTGGGCGCTCGTCGCGAATATGTGTTACATCGGTGCGGAGTTCTGCATGAGCCTGTGGGGCGTCGACCTGCTTCGCGAGCAGGTGGGCTTGAGCGCGGCAGGTGCGGCGGCGGGCCTCGGCGCACTCACCGGCGGCATCTTCGTCGGTCGTGCCTTCGGGGCCGGCATCACGCGCGCGGTTCCGGCGGAGCGACTGCTCAAGATCTCGGCCGTTGTGGGGATCGTGGCGTTCTTCGTCATGTGGTTCGCCACCTCAGCCCCGGTCATGCTGGCTGCATTCTTCGTCACGGGCCTTGGGATCTCACTGCAATGGCCGCTCGGCATGGCTCGGATCCTGCGCTCATGCGGAGGACGCACTGACCGCGCCGCGGGCGCGGCACTCGCCTTCGGCACTGCCGCCATCGGCGCGGGCCCATTCGTCCTAGGCGCGCTCGCGGAGCGAATGCCGATCCATGAGGCGTTCTTGATCGTCCCCGTACTCCTGTGCACTTCATTGGGCATCGTGATGTTCCGCCCAGTTCCGCAGGACGTCACTGAGGCTGTTGTCCCCGCTGGGGTCTGACAGAGGTTCGCTCAGGCGGATACGCGGCCTAGCTCGTCAAGCTCGGAAGCGGTGAGTTGCAGGTCGGTCATTTGCAGCAGGTCGGGCAACTGCTCGACGATGCGGGCGCTCGCGATCGGCGTGGCCACGGTGGGCTGGGCTGCGAGCCAGGCGAGCGAGACCGCGGTGACGCTCACCCCGTGGGCGGCCGAGATCCGGTCGAGAACGGAGAGGATCGTCAGTCCTCGCTCATCGAGGTACTTGCCCGCGCCCTTCGCCCGCGCACCCTCGACCACCGAGCCCTCGCGGTACTTGCCGGTGAGGAATCCGCTGGCCAGCGAGTAGTAGGGCAGGCTGACGAGGCCGTTCTTGGCGACGACCTCACGCAAGGCCCCTTCGTACTCTCCGCGGTTGACGAGGTTGTAGTGGTGCTGCAGGGCGATGTAGCGGGCGAGGCCCAGGCTGTCGGAGGTGTCGAGGGCTGATTGGAGTCGTTCGGCGGTGAAGTTCGAGGCGCCGATGTAGCGAACCTTCCCATCCTTGATCGCCGAGTCGAATGCACCGAGGGTGTCTGCCTGTGGGGTGTCCAGATCGTCGTAATGGGCGTAGTAGAGGTCAACTCGATCGGTCTGCAACCGGCGCAGTGAATCATCGAGCCCCTGCGAAATGGTCGCCGGGGCGAGGCCGATGAGGGGCGGCAGGTGGCTCACCTTGGTGGCAATGATCATCGAGTCGCGGTTGCCTCGTGCGGCCATCCACCTACCGATAATCGTCTCGGACTCGCCTCCGCTGTTCCCGTCGACCCAATGCGAGTAGGCGTCGGCGGTGTCGATGAAGTTGCCGCCCGCGTCTGCGTAGGCATCGAGAACCTCGAAGGAAGAGGCTTCGTCCGCTGTCCAGCCGAAGACATTGCCGCCGAGACACAGCGGGTGGACGAGGAGGTCGGAGGTGCCGAGTCTGATCATGGGCACATTCTGGCGTATCCCAGGCGAGGGCCGATTGCTGGTGGCTTTTCGATTGGCAGGAAGATTGCGCCGGCGACAACCCGCGCGTGGGCAAAGGTCGGGACGGTCTTGATGTCGATGCCCTCGACGCGCCTCTTCAAGCCCAGCACGAGGTCTGGTTCGACGTTCTCGTCAGCGAGGAACCGTGGACTCACGACTCAAGGCGGGCAAGCAACTTGGCACGGAGACCCTCGGGCGGGTTGGCCGATTCGATCCGTGCCTGGATGGCAGTTCCCTCAAGCTCCTGCTCGCTCAGGTAGGAATCAACCTCGGTGCGGTGTCGTAGGTAGTAGGCGAAGATCGCGTAGACGTCCGCCAACGACACCGTCTCGTAGGCCTCGTGGATCGACTCTGGTGTCTTGCCTCGTTTGAAGTCCGCCACGAACACATCGAGTGAGATGCGGGTACCTGGCACCATGAGGCGGCCAGCCTGGTCTCGGACCAACGGAACCGGCTCGGGTTCGATTGTCACAGCGGTTATCGCGGTGCACCTCCTTGCGCTGAGGATACCGGCACCTGCCCTGCTCGTCGGCCTGGTTTTCCCGGCATCGCCGGTCAACGGACAGTATGCGATCCCCGTGGGCGGTCAGTTGACGCCCTTTTCCGTGGGCATGCCTTCCCACGAGTTGAACGTACGAGGCGCCGAGGCCACTCACACCCTTGACGGGCACAGGAGGAGGGCCCCTGATTCCTCAGGGACCCTCAGCCGTGTTGCCGAGTGACGGGGCTCGCCGGCGAAGGTCGCGGAGCGGACGCAAGACGTGCTACTCGACGACGGCGCCGTGTATCTCGAACCATGCCCGGCCGGCATTTTCCAGCAACTCGTCGACGCGCAACGTCTCCTGATGGACATCGTCCAGTTCGACTCGAGTGCGCCTTGCCGCCCCAAGGTCGCGCATGATGTCGTTACCCAATCGGGCCCGGGGCCGCAGGCCGCTCAATGGTGCGGCAGAGAACGGTGTCTTCGAGCCAGATTGCGCTGTGACAATATCGGCGCAATCCTCATTACGGTCGTCAACTGCGAGTGGATACGCGGATGCAGGACGTAGCATTCGTCAGAGGTGTCTGGACGTGACTGCACGTGACATCAGAGGAAGTACTCGACCGAAGGGGAATCCGTGGCTCGCATCCGCCGGCTGACCGTAGATGAGCTCGACCCAGCGATGGCGGCTCTTATCGGCGCGCAAGACCGCACCCCCCTTGAACTCGCCGTGACATCGATCGTGGGTCACCGCCCTGACTTGGCTCAGCCCCTCGTCGCCTTTACTCGGAGCCTCAAGAATGGGATCCTGCCCCGGCGGCTTGTCGAACTCGTGCGTCTGCGCATCGCTTTCCACAACCAGTGCCGCAGTTGCATGGCGATTCGCTACCAGGACGCCGTCTCCGATGGCCTCACCGAGGACCTGGTCTGCTCGCTCGAGAAGCCTGCGGAGGCCGATGGCTTATCAGAGGCCGAGCAGATCGCCCTGCGCTACGCCGACCTCTTTGCAACGAATCACCTCGCCATCGACGATGCCATGTACTCAGCCCTTGGCGAACACTTCACCGAGGGCGAGATCGTCGAACTCGGCCTTCAGGTGGCGCTGTTCGTGGGGGTCGGCAGGCTTGCGGCCACCTGGCACATCGTCGAGGACCTTCCCGCAGCCTTCCAGGAGGATTCATCCAAGGTCCTGTCCCCTTGGGGCAATGAGTCCGTGATCGTCCGTTGAGTGTGCCATCCTAGGATTCTCACCAACTCGGGAGGTAGAGCATGAGTTTCTTCCAGCGCACGGCAACCGTCACCGGTGCAGTCAAGTCCAGCACCGGGCGCCACCCCCTCGGCCAGCGCGTGACAGCAGTGCTGCCCATGCTGCGCGATGCGTTCACCGGTAGGTGGACTGAGGCACCGCGCGGACGCCTCACCTTGGCCTTGGCCGGAGTGGTCTACGTGGTGTCACCGATCGACCTGATGCCAGAGCTCGTGCTTGGGCCATTCGGAATCTTCGATGACGTGGGCATCGCGGCCCTGTGCGTCGCGATCCTCATGTCGTCGGCTGAGCAGTGGCTCGATCGTGGCTCGCCGTTGGGCGGCACCGCGCCGACCCCTGAGGCAGGGCAGGCCGGCGACGTCATCCGTGGGGTCGTCGTCGCGCCGCCGCCCAAGCAGAGCTGACACCACGGGCAGGTCGCAGAGCCTTTTCCACTAGGTTGTGCCGGTGCCTGAACTGAGACGAAGTATCGGACTGGTAGGCGCCATCGCCATTTCCTTGGCGGCCATGGGACCGACGATGTCGGTGAGTCTCAACCCGCAGGCGATTGCAGATCAGGTCGGTTCGGCGGTTCCGACGACGTTCCTGATTGCGCTCATCCCCCTCATGCTCATCCTCGGATCCTTCGTGGTGTTGACGAAGCGCCGCGGAACGGCGGGTTCGGTATTCGGACTCGTGGGAGCAGAGATCGGCCCACGCACCGGCACAGCAGCGGGAATCTGGCTCATCGGGGCTTACGTCGCGTCGGCAGCTATCACCGCGTTGTCCTTCGGCATCTTCACGACCACCCTCCTGCAGTCGTTCGGCTGGAACTCGACCCCGCAGTGGCTCCCGATCCTCATTGCATTGGTCGTCCTTCCGGTCACTACCTTTCTCGCCGGTCGCACCATGCGCACTCTCGGGCATGCATTGCTCGTCCTTGAAGGTCTGACGATGGCTACCATCCTCGTGGTCTCGTTCATGGCGCTGATCAGGCTGCTGACGAGCGGTGGGCCTCAGGACCAGACCGTTGATTGGTCGGCGTTTCGACTTGAGGGAGTGTCGGCGGGGGCTGTTGCCCTTGGTGAGGAGACTCGCGAACCGCGTAAGACAATCCCGAGAGCCCTGAGTTGGACGATCGTGCTCACGAGCGCTTTCTCGCGGTGACCGACGGACTGCAACCTCCCGCGGGCACGACCGCCCTGCTTTTCGACTGCGACGGCACCTTGGTCGACACCCTCGGTCTCTACCGAGAGTGCTGGCGCCAAGTTTTCAGCCAGCGCGGATTCGAGATGTCCGATGCCTGGTTCACTGCGTGGGCCGGTCACAGCCTGGAGCCGTTCATCTCGGCTGCATTTCCCGGTGAGGCACCGGAGGT
>CAMDKQ010000129.1 GCA_945901095.1 Bifidobacterium breve | reverse complement strand
ACACGGCGAGGTCGAGATCGACCTGCTCATCCTCATGCCCGATTGCGGCGCGGCGGTGATCGAGGTTAAGGGGGGCCATGTGACGTTCACCCAGGGGGAATGGCGGCAAAGTGACGCCTCCGGGAGCAGGCAGATCCACCCGGTTACCCAAGCCCGCAACGGCGTCTACGCCCTCAAGCGCTACCTCGAAGCCCAGCCCAGTTGGTCGCGCGGGGCTCTGCGAGCCGGCTGGCTTCTCGCCTTTCCGTACCTCACCGTGACCGGAGCGATGGGCCCGGAGGCTCGCCGTGATCTCATTCTTGGCCGCGAGGACCTGCCCGACGCTGCGGCAAACACGTACGAGCGCCTTTGGTCCCCTGAGTTCCAGACACCCCTGCCCGCCGATGGCTGGGTCGAAGCCGCGCTCGACCTGCTCCTCGGAGCCCCCGACAGCGAACGCGAGATTCTCGCACGCACCGAGGCCCGTCTTCGGCATAGTGACGAACTCACCGCCACGCACGCAAACCTCCTGCGCATCGTCCGCAACAATCCCCGAATCGAGATCACCGGATCGGCTGGCACCGGCAAGACCTGGCTCGCAATCGAGCAAGCCCGTCGGTGGGCTCAGATGGGCGAGCGTGTCTGCTTCGTCTCATACGGACGCGGAGTCGCTGAGATGGCCCGTCGCGCAACCGAGACGCTTCCAAGTTCGCAGCAGCCCGCGTATGTCGGCACCTTTCACCAACTCGGCTATCAGTGGGGCGTCCATGCCGGACCCGCGGAGCCAAATGACTTCTGGACCGCTGAGGCTCCAGCCCGGATGACCGAGGCAGCCCGAACCCTCGAACCATCGTCTCGGTTCACCGCCTTCGTCATCGACGAGGCCCAGGATTTCGCCGATTCGTGGTGGACGGCGTTGCTCACATCAGCAGCGTCCGACTCCTTTCGACTTGCCTGCTTCCGCGATGACGAGCAGTCCGTGTTCAGCGACCGCAAGGGACGACCCGACCTGCCGCTTACCCCACTGGTCCTCGACGAGAATCTGCGCAACGCCAAACAGATCGTCGACACCTTCCGGCCCCTGCTCACCTCGCCCGTCACGGCGATGGGAGGCGACGGGTTCCCAGTCCAATACGTCCCGTGCGAACCCGACGACGACATGGGCAATGCAAACGTGATCAGCATGGCCGACACGATGGTGATGGCCCTCCACGATCACGGGGGCTGGCTCCCCGAGCACATCGCCCTGCTGACGACCAAGCACCGGCACCCTGAGCAACTCCTTCAGGCCGAGGACAAGGTCGCCTACTGGAACGGCCTATGGTCGGACCACACGGTGTTTTACTCCACTGTCTCCGGGTTCAAGGGGCTCGAGCGACCTGTCGTCGTGCTCGCCGTCAACGGATTCCATGACGGGATCGATCCCCGGAGCGTCCTTTATGCCGGGATGAGTCGGGCTCGCGACCTGCTGGTCGTCGTGGGATCACCCGATGAACTCGCCACGATCCTTACGCCCAAGATGATGCGCCGCCTCGAGCGCGGAATCATCGACCACCGCTGACAGCTACGTCCCGGCTGCCCGCCACACGCATTCGGCGAGGAGTTCGGCAACTGCCACCTCGGCAAGGAGTCGCACATCGTCGTCGTCATCGTGCGCGTAGCGAATATTGAGGCTGGCCTGCGACATGTCCTGGCCGATGGAGATAAGCCGAGACCCCCGATCGACGACCCATGTCACCAACTCGGGCTCCCAGCGAGACCCCGCAAAGAGGACGAGCCGGTAGTCGATGGTCTTCGTGAGGTAGACATCAACGTGACTCCAGTCGCCGGTCTCGCAGCCGACGGCAGGCACGCGCGGGGTCTCGCGGAGCATCAATGCCCCCTGCAGGGCCGAACTCATGCGCCGCGCTGGCGCGACCAGGTATGTGCCGTCAGGGCCCATCGCCTCCTCGAGCAGTCTCGGCAGCCAGGACGAGCGCCGTTCGAGGAGATCTGATGTTGCCTCGGCTACCCGATTCACCAACATCGATGGATTCGGGCCGAGTCCCAGATGCTCCTCAAGGCCAAGGAAGAGCGCCAGCGTGTGCTGGAAGGAGCGGCACGACACACCGCTCTCCTCCTTCTCCGCCTCCATCATGAGCACCGCAGACGCCTCCCGGGTGACGAACGACTCCGCCACGTTCGTCATCGCCACGACCGGGCACCTGCCCTGAAAACGACTCACGGCATCGAGGGTCTCGACGGAGCCACCACTCGCCGACACCGCGACCACCACGGTGTTCGGACGCACCTGCGGCAGCAGATCACTGCTCGCCAACTCGGCAACAGCATTAACCCCAGAGGCACGAAGCCGGGCCGCGGCGACACCGTTCGCGTAATGGGATGAGCCCATGCCGAGAAGTACCAGATGGGCATCGAGGTCAATAGTCGTTGCAGTCCATGGGTTATCGCGACCAAGGCTGACTGCCAGTGCGGCAAGGGCTTCGGGTTTTCGCTCGATGTCAGCGAGGAATATCTCAGGTATCATGGCGCTCCCTCATCATGATGGACGGACGTTCGAATTCACGGCCCAGCAGGGCCGCGAGGGCGCCCTCGGGGACGTACTTCCAGTGCGGCAGGTACCTCGCGGCGTAGATGAACTCGCGGCACTCCTGTTGCAGTTGGAAGGGTCGGACCAGTCGGGCGTCAAGCAGCGCCTCCTCACCCGCTTCCGCGAGCCGGGAGAGGTAGGCATCTCGGAAGCCCCGCTGCGCCTCCGCGATCCAATCGTGAACCCGCGCCCGCTGCCCGTCGTCGAGGCCCTCGGTTCGATGGAGGACGACACGGCCAACGTGATCGAGGGATGCCAGCATTCCGGCGACGTCGCGGGCAGCGGGCTGCCGGGTCAGCCGCTGCTCGGGTGATCGCGTTGGGCTGCCGTCAAAGTCGATGATCGACAGGCCATCGCCGGGTGACGTACGAAGCACCTGTCCGATGTGGAGGTCGCCATGGACGTCGATGATGATCGTGCCGACGAGGCCGGCGAGGAGCGCAAACTCCTGCTCGATCAGGCCTGACGTCGGTGCCCCAAGGTCGGCCTCGCGGAGGTCGTCCGCAGCCTCGATCGACCAGCCCTCGGCCTCTGCATCGGTCGCAATCGCCCGACCCCCGGGAGCGAATGCCAGATGCATCTCAGCAACGAGTCGGCCGATCTGGGGAATCGACCTGAGCGCTGTCGCCTCGTCCGTCTCACCAAGCGCAAGGCTGCGCACATCCCCGACGGCCCACTCCCAGCCATCCTCGGCACCGGCGACATATTCGATGACCGTCGCGATGAGCACATCGGCACCCGCTTCATCGAGGCTCACCAGCCCCCAGGGTCTCGGCGTTCCCGTGAAGGACGCCTTGGCCAGCGCGGCGAGTCTCCTCGGAGCCGGCTGCTCCTCGGTTGTGGGGTGGAGGAGCCACTTCACGACGGCCCGCTCGCCGACGACGACGAGTTCATTCGTCTGATCGACGTCGAACCCCCGCTCACCCGAACACGGGTCCGCGTGCCAGCAGGTGATGACCAAGGCGTCACCGCTCGAGCCGTCACCCCCTGCCCTCATGCGGTGGAGCCCTGCCCTCATGCGGTGGAGCCCTGCCCTCATGCGGTGGAGCAATGCCTCCGCCGCTCCCTCGCCGGGTCGGGCCCTTCGCAGGGCCTCCGCCGTGGCAACACATGGCACTCCATATGACACGCCCCGGGCGTCGCGCACGTTGAGGTACCAGAGGTCCGAGCGTGACTCATCAAGCCGGACATAGGCGACCAAATCCAAGGGCAGCTCAATTCGGGCCGCCTCGTCTGACCTGCGAGCAGGGAGAAGTGAGGATGGTTCGGTTTGTGACAGCAGCCGTTCGATGAGCTCGCGGTCTACGGTCACGTCCGGGCAGCGTGCGCCTCGGCCACGCGTTCGATCACATCAGCGCCAACACGCAGCCCGTCGCGCGACCGGATCGCTTCGCCGTTCGCCGCTATCCGAGCCCTGAGGCCGGCATCCGAGAGCAACCGGTCCAGCGCGTCATTCATCTGGGCCTCGGTGAACTCATAGGTCGCGAGCCGCACGCCGAACCCGAGTTCATCCATGCGCTGCGCGTTGTCGTACTGGTCCCAAAAGAGCGGCAGGATGATCATTGGCTTGCCGAAGTGCAGTGACTCGGTCGTGGTGTTGTTGCCTCCGTGCGTAATGACGAGGTCGACCTGCGGAATGACCTTCGTCTGGGGGACGAACTCGGCCCCCGTCATGTTCGGTGCCAGCTCAAGTTCCGCGTGCTGCGGGCCCATGCTGACGATGAACCTGTGCTGGGTGCGGCCGAGCACATCGATGAGCCGGCGCATGAGGTCGACGTCGGCACCCCCGAGCGATCCGAGCGACAGGTAGACGAGGGCGCTGCCATCGGGCCGGTTCGCAATCTCGGTCGGCACCACGTACTCCGCATCGGTCTCGCGCACGCTCGAGTCCATCCGGTGCCAGGTCGAGTCAAGGGGGCGGTCGTCGGTGTAGTCGGCCTCAAGCGGGTAGACGTAGAGGTTGGCCTCGGACGAGGTGTGGATGAATTCGAGGTCGGGCAGTGCCGGGGCGCCCTGCTCCATCACCCAAGCATTGAAGGACTCCCATATCTCACGATGGGTACGGTCGTACTCGGCACTGAAGGGTGCCCATTGCGTTTGATCGGCTGCTGGCAGCCCCGAGAACGTGGGCGCCACGCCCGCGCCCTTCATCTCAAGGGGGTTGCAGGAGACGATGCGGACGAATGGGGCCGGGCTCGTCATGAGCGCGGGGAAACACAGGACGTTGTCCTCGACGACGACATCGGGCTTCACTCGAGCGATGATCGCGCGCAATTGGGGCTCGCAGAACATCGAGCCATCAATGAGCGCCTGCCAGGTGGGCTTCATGAAGGTGTCGAGTTGCTCGACGGTGGGCTTGCGAAACTCCGGTGCCGTTTCGCGGATGAAGTCCTTCCAGAACTGTCCGGCATCTGGCTCCGGCTCTCCGGGGGCGAGGTCGGCCGCAGGCGCGAGGTCGACGAGGTCCTCCTCGAAGCCCAGCGCGGAGAGTTTGCCCTGCCAGGATGCCTCGGCCGCAAAGACCACGCGGTGACCTCGTTCGAGGAGGACCTTGCCGATGCCAATGCACTGATTGGTCGGCCCGTAGGCTGATTCGGGCATGAACAGGACCGTCAACGGGCTGCTGGGCATCAGGACTCCTTCGCGAGGGGGTGGGTGGTGGCAAGGCGGGCATAGTCAAGGATGAGCTCAGCAGTCGCGTCATGATCGAGACTCGGGTGCCCCGCCATAATGCGGTACCCGTACGCATCCTCGAGCGCGACGAGGTTGCGGGCGATCGTCAGGGATTCGCTCGCCAACGTGAACGCGCCCTGAGCGCGGCCCATCTCCAAGATCGCCTGATACATCGCTACCTGCCGGTCGAACAAGGACGTGAGAAGCACTGCGTACACCGTGTTGCGTGCCGCCTCACCGCCGAGGGCGCAGAGCAACCGCACCTCCTCGTCATCATCATCGAGGGGCAGGCCAGAGCGAATGGTGATGACCAGGCGCTCCGCTGGATCGTCGACCCCGTCGAGCGCCTTCATCCGCTCGTCATAGAAGCGCTCCATGCCCGCCCGGTTCGCGTCAATGAGCAGATCCTGCAGGTCGGGATAGTGGTAGAGAATCGCACCCGAGGTGAGGCCCGCCTCCTCGGCCACCTGATTGAGCCTGACTCCCGCTCCATGCTCGGCCATTGCACGCTGGGCAGCCTCGAGGAGATCACTGCGGCGCTCACTGCGCTTGTCACCGCCAGCCTTCGTCCTCGCCACCGCACGCCTCCCCTAACAGGTGACCTCACATGGTCAACCCATACTCTAACGAGCAGGTCCAGCCCTGAACCCAAATTCAACAAGATTGCATAACAGTATGGTTTCCAACGCAGTATCCCTTGCATAACTTTGACTCAGTGTGCAACGCTCACGCACAGCACCGGACAACGGGTTCGGTTTCAGACATCGGGCGCCACATCCGCCGGATAGGAGTTAGCACATGCGAGGGACCGAACGCAGTTTGCGCATGACGGGGGCATTCGGGGTGATTGCGGTGAGTTCCGCACTCCTCCTCGCAGCCTGTGGGGGCAGCACAACCACGAGCACGAGCAGCGAGACACTCAACCCGAACGCCGATCTGAGCACGCAGTCACTTGTCGTCTCGAACTGGGACGCCTACATGCCCGAGGACCTGCCGACCAAGTTCCAGGAGAAGACCGGCGCCGCTGTCACGGTGACGAAGCACGCGACCAATGAGGAGGTCGTCGCCAAGATCACCAGCGGCGGCGATTCAGGAATCGATGTCGCGTTCGTGTCCGGCCAGTACGCGCAGGCGCTCGCGGAGCAGGGTCTGCTCGCCGACATTGATCCCGCGCTCATCCCGAACCTGGCGAACCTGTACCCGGAGGCCACCCAACTCACCTATGACGTCGGGAACAAGTACTCCGTTCCGTATGCCTGGGGCACGACCGGCATCTGCTACCGAAGCGACCTCACAAACGGCTTCGAGCCGACGAGCTGGAATGACCTCCTGCAGCCACCAGCCGACCTCAAGGGCAAGGTGACCATGCTCGGCACCGAGCGCTGGCTCATGCTGCCGGCCCAGAAGGCACTCGGCTACTCGGTCAACACGACCGATGAGGCCGAACTTCAGAAGGTCAAGGACGCGCTCATCGCCGCGAAGCCCAACCTTCTCGCCTACGACGACACCACGTTCTACACCCGCCTAGTGTCCGGTGAGGCAGTCATGGTGGAGGCATGGGACGGCTGGTGCAACTACGGCATCGCCGAGAACCCCGCAATCAAGTTCGTCGTACCCAAGGAGGGTAGCGACCTCTTCACCGACACCATGGTGATCCTCAAGTCGTCGAAGAACAAGGAGGCGGCGCACGCCCTCATCAACTACATCCTCGATGCAGGCACGCACACCTGGGTCGCCGAGAACATCCTGTACAAGGTCCCAAACAAGCCAGCGATGGAAGCTGTGGGAGCCGGGCTCGCCGCGTCATACCCGAACATGGGCATGACACCGGCCGAACTACTCAAGGGCGAGGGCCTGCTGGACCTCGGTGCAGCCGGACCGGCCTACACGAAGATCGCAACAGAGGTCACGGCATCTAACTGATGGCAACAGAGACCACCATGTCAGGGCGTGGCGCCACCCGGCGCCGCGCCCTGATTGGCCGTCTCGTCTTCACCGGTCCCGGCCTTGCCTATCTGCTCGTGTTCATGGCGATCCCGGTGCTCCTCGTCATCGTCGACTCCTTCTTCACTAGGGGCCGCTACGGCGGCGTCGTGTACGAGTTCACCCTCGAGAACTTCGCCCGGGCCTTCGAACCCGTCTACGTCCAGGTCCTCTGGAACTCCATCCTCATCGCAGGCATCACGACCATGCTCGCCCTCCTCATCGGGTACCCGACCGCGTACGCCATCACCAAACTGCCACGCAACTGGCGAACGGTGGTGCTCATCCTCGTCATCCTCCCCTTCTGGACGAACTTCCTCATCCGCACCTACGCGTGGATCGTGCTCCTCAACTCCGAGGGCCCCATCAACAAGGCGCTTGAGTTCGTCGGGCTCGGCCCGCTCGCACTGCTCTACACGCCCGGTGCAGTTGTCGCCGGGCTCCTCTACGCCTATCTGCCCCTCATGATCCTTCCGCTCTACGCCTCGATGGAGCGCCTCGATCCCGAGTTGCGTGAGGCCGCGAGCAACCTCGGCGCATCACCGATGCGGACCTTTCGGGATATCACCTGGCCGCTCACCCTGCCGGGTGCCATGATCGGCGCGATTTTCGTCTTCGTGCCGAGCCTCGGGAACTTCGTCGTCCCCGAATTGCTCGGTGGAGGCAAGACCGTCATGGTCGGTAACCTCATCCGAGATCAGTTCCTCAAGGCGCGCGACTGGCCATTCGGAGCCGTGCTCGCTCTATCTGTCATCGGCCTGCTCGTCGCCCTCTTCACCGCCCAGGCACTGGTGAGCCGTCGTATCACCGGAAAGGGCCGGCATGCGTAGTCTCGGCTGGCTCAGGGTGCCGCTCATCGCCACCCTCATATTCCTTTACGTACCCATCGTGGTGCTCGTCGTCATGAGCTTCAATGCGAGCCGCCTGCCCTTCGTCTGGGGCGGATTCAGTCTCAAGTGGTACGGCGCTCTATTCCAGAATGCCGAGATCCTCGAAGGCCTGACCAACACCCTCATCGTCGCGCTCGGCGCTACTCTTTTCGCAACCATCCTCGGCACCCTTATCGCAATCGGCATCGCCAGATACTTCCGTTCCAGCCTGCTCGAAGCCTTCTCCCTTGCCCCGGCGATCCTCCCCGACATCGTGCTCGGAATCGGACTCCTTGTCTTCTACGTGCTCGTCGGGATCGGACTCGGACTCCACTCGGTCCTGCTCGCGCATGTGGTGTTCGGCATGGCCTTCGTCGCCGCCGTGGTCACCGCACGCCTCAGCCAAACCGACCCCAGCCTGGAGGAGGCCTCACGCGATCTTGGCGCCTCCTCCATCGCGACGTTCCTCCGGATCACCGTGCCCTCGCTCGCACCAGCGATCATCGCCGGCGCCCTGCTCGTCTTCACCCTGTCCCTCGATGAATTCGTCATCGCATTCTTTACCGACGGGCCGAGCACGCCGACCCTGCCGATCGTCATCTATTCAATGGTTCGATTCGGGGTCACCCCGGATATCAATGCGCTGGCCACTCTCCTCATGGTGGTCAGCTTCACGGTAGTGATCGCAGCACAACGGATCACCAGGCT
>CAMDKQ010000128.1 GCA_945901095.1 Bifidobacterium breve | reverse complement strand
GGGATGCCCGCCTGGCCCGAACTTGCTCCGCTAGGTTGGTGTTTGCGGCGACATTGCCTCCCTTGACCGGCATGATCATGCCTATTCGCCAACATAACGGCCAAGCAACCCACGGAACAGGTAAATCCGGCACGATCGTGCCTCTATTTACCCTTCGTTCTCGAGCACTGCCACACCGCTGATCCGCGCGACCATGAAACCCCTGACCTGCTCCGTGCGGTGGTCGAATGCGGTGACCGTGCCACCGGCAAGCCGAATCGGATCGATGATCTGCTCGGTAGCGGTCCCGTCGGTGTCGGCGTAACCGATCCAGACCGGGGTTGCCTCGACGATGGCGGTGCGCAGGGCGGCGACGATGGCCGTGCTCGTCGTCGCCTTTACCTGACTCACGCCGGCGGGCCCTGCAATCGTGGTCCGTCTTGGCGCGTTGGCGGCGCGGTCACCTGCCCGGAGGCCCTTGATCGCCGCCGAGACGAGCGTTCTCGGGTCGGTGCGCGAAGCTGCGGGCTTGCGATGCCGTGGGCTGGCAGATCGATGCTGCCGTGGGTTACGCACGACGATCGTGCCGTCGGGGGCCTCGGCTGCCGGTGCGTAACCGGCGGCACGCAGGCCGCTGATGAGCTCCGCGGAAGGGGCCTGGCTGACGATAACCGTGTCGGCGATCCGAGCGAGGTCGAGGTTACGCAGACGGCGATCGGTGAGAATGCCCGAGATCGTCGCCTCGTTATCGCAGCGCAGGTAGCTCGACGCCGTCCCGACCCGCACGGCTCCGTGACGTCGGGCGGTGTCATCGATGAGGTACGCGAGGGGCTGGGGGAGCCCAGTTGTCGATGCCTCGGCGAGAACCCCGCGGATCTGGGCAGCGTCCCAGCCTGACTCGAGGGCGCGCTGAAGGGACGACTCGCTGATCCGGTAGACGGTCGCATGCCCCCTGGATTCGATGTCAGCGACCCGGCTCAGCGCCGCGCCAAGTCCCGGCGCGACTGGGCCTGGCGCGATGATCGTCATGTCGGCCTGGATGAGCACGTGATCGACCTCTGCGGGCATGGCGGCGGTCATGGCCGCTGCGGCCCGAGCCTCCCGGTCCTTCGGCGCATCGGTGAGGAGTGCCCGAGCCGGGCTGCTCAGGGCACCGCCGACGAGCATGCCAAGGAGTAGGCCCTCCGCAAGGGTGGCGCGGATGGCCTGCTCCCTGAGCTGGCCGGCCCTGCGTGGTTGACGATCGTTCAGGACAGCGGAGATTGACGCCGGATCAACGAGAGCTCCGACCGGAGCCTCACCCAGGAGGGACAGCACCGCGAGTCGCAGTCCGATGACCGCCTTGCGATCAAGCTCATTGGCAAGAACGTTCGTTCGTTCGGTTGCCAGTGATGGCAGGCGCGGCATCGACAGCCAGGCCACGGCGAGGGAAACCCACTGGGTGGGCGCGGTCGCCTCCTCCCAGAGGTCGAAGGCGTCGGTCGGTGTCCATGTCGGCCGCTCCTCCTGGTCGTCGGCGAGAAGGCCGGCCGCATGTGCGAGCTCGATGGACAGCGCGGCGGTCGGGGCGTCAGTGTTGAGGAGTCGAATGGCCGCGGCGAAATCACGAATGGCGAGCCCTCCGCTCCGCAGCACCCCGGGCGGTTCCGAGGACCAGGCCTCGATGAGGTCCCGAAGCTGGGCGATGGCCGAGTGCGCGTGACCACCGGCCTGCTCATCTACCTCGACCTGATCCATGACCCGGGTCCAGGTGAGCTGTGCGAGAGGCCAGGTGGGAGGGGTGACGTCTGCCATCGCCTCGCGCACCGGGTGAATGGCTCGGACTGCTGTCGACGACCCCCAGAGCAGGGCGAGGGAGCGAAGCCGGCGAATGCTCGTTGTGACGTCGCCCCGCGCATCCGGGCTGATCTCGGCGACGGAGACCTCAGTCAGGTCGGGGAGGCTGACCGCCGCATCACCGCAGAGCCGCGTGGCTGTGCTCAGGACAAACAGGTCTAGGGCGGTGAGCGAGTCAAGGCACCGAGAGACAGACGGGCCGCTCGTAGCCCGGGTGGCGAGGGCCGTGAAATCAGAAGGCACTGGATGAAGCAGGTCTGGCCGCGCGGTGAGGAGATCGGCGAGGTTGTCATCATCGAACTGTCGCAAGGCGTCGGCCAAGCTTCGGGGCAG
Organism: Bifidobacterium breve; assembly: GCA_945901095.1. Lineage (GTDB taxonomy): Bacteria > Actinomycetota > Actinomycetes > S36-B12 > S36-B12 > WLND01. The sequence goes on along the minus strand of CAMDKQ010000128.1, from coordinate 6,744 downwards.
TGCGTGACCTGTTGCTGTCACGCCATACCCGGCTGGCGTCGGTGATCGGGCGGTCCGCTTGGGATGGTCACCCGAGGGAGCCTACGCGCCTGTGAGCCGGGTAACCTCTCCTCATGCCTACGGGAACTGTGAAGTGGTACGACGCGGACAAGGGTTTCGGCTTCATCTCAGCCGATGAGGGTGAAGACGTCTTCGTCCATGTGTCGACCCTGCCCGAGGGTGTGCCGGCGCTCAAGCCTGGAACCAAATTGGAGTTCGGTGTCGTCGACGGCCGCCGGGGCAAGCAGGCCCTTTCGGTGAAGATCCTCAGCGCCCCCGCTTCGGTGGTGAAGGGGTCGCGTAAGGATGCTGGCGATCTCGCGGGCGTCATCGAAGATCTCATCAAACTCCTCGATGGCCTTTCGAATCAGTTGCAGCGGGGCAAGTACCCTCCTGACGATATGGCACGCAAGACCGCCGCGGTGCTCAGGGCCGTCGCAACCGACCTCGACATCTAACCCTCCCCGTTTGTCCCATGAACTGGGGCAACGAGCAGAATCGGGGCGAAACCGGCTGAAATTGTGCCGGATCTCCCATGAGATGGGACAAACGGGGGAGGGGCGGGGGGTTTGGCTGGGATGGGCCACAATGAGCCTGTGGAGATCCTCAGCGCGGACCTAGCCCTCGATGAGGCGCTTGCCGCCGCCGTCGAATTCGCTCACGATGCAGTTGCCGCCGAGGTGGGCGCCGACCGAGTGGGTGAGCACCTTGAGGTCGCCATGGAGGGCGAACGACTCGCCACCCATCTGTTCAATTGCACGAGCCCCGGCTACCGAGGCTGGCGCTGGGCCGTCACATTGGCTCGCACCCCCGGCGTACAGTCTCCGACTGTCTGCGATGTCGTGCTGCTGCCAGGCCCTGACGCTCTCGTCGCCCCTGCGTGGGTCCCGTGGAGCGAGCGCGTGCAACCTGGTGACCTCGGTGTCGGCGACGTCTTCCCGACCGGCGCCCAAGACCCGCGGCTCGTGGCCGGGTTCACCGATGAAGACGGCCTCGATGGCGTCGGTTCGCTGTCCCCGTTGTCGCCAAGTACCTGGGAGCTTGGGCTTGGTCGCGCCCGAGTGCTCTCCCAGATCGGACGCGACGACGCAGCAGACCGCTGGTACGCGGGCGATACGGGTCCAGACTCGGCGATGGCGAAGAGTGCGTCGCTCACCTGCCTCACCTGCGGATTCCTCATGCCGATGGGCGGGGCATTTGGCCAGATGTTCGCAGTCTGCGCGAACGTCATGGCGCCCGCCGATGGTCGCGTCGTGGCGCTCGATTACGGCTGCGGCGCACACTCAGAGGTACAGATCGACGAGATAGTGGACGAAGCAGTAAACGATGTCGTGGACGAGGTGATGGACGAAGCCGCGCCCGCGCTCGATCCTGAGCCAAGTGATGAACACGAGGGAAGCGTCATCGTCGAGTTGACCCCCGAGCCGCAAAACGATGATGTCCTCGAGGTCGTAGGCGTGCTCCCTGACGACGCAGACACGCAGAATGCACCTGTTGGGCCGGAAGCTGTTCCAGAACCCGTTGCTCCGGCCAAGCGGCGTGGCCGCGGGTGGCTCAGAGGCCGTTCGAGCTAGGCGGCCGGGGTTCGGCGCCGCCGGCGTCGAAGGTAGAGGATTCCACCAACCCCGCTTATGGCCGCGATGGCGCATGTTGCGAGCCACCACTGGCTGCCCTGCGGGATGCGCTCTCGTAGAACAAGGAGGACGACGCCGACCACTAGCCAGATGACGGTCCCGGTGCTCACTGCAACGAGTGCGTCGTCCTTCGCATGGTGCGTCTCGGCGGGCATGTTTCCTACGCTACTCTGCGCGCGGCACACCGACCACCGTTCGCCGAACAGGAGGAATCATGGCTGCTGATGCCCCATCCCGGCCTTCGGGCCGAATGGACAACTGGTTCTCGCTGTCGGCTCGAGGGTCCACCTACGGGCGCGAGATTCGCGGGGGACTCGTCACCTTCTTCACCATGGCGTACATCGTCGTCCTCAACCCCCTCATCATCGGTACCGCCAAGGATATGAACGGCCTCTACGTCGGAGGCACGGACAATATGGTCAAGGCGATCACGATGGTGACGGCAGCGACCGCGCTCGTCGCTGGGCTCATGACGTTGCTCATGGGCGCGATTGGCCGGTTCCCGATAGCGGTTGCCGCCGGCCTTGGCCTGAATGGCTTTGTCGCGTTCACTCTGGCCCCGCAGATGACCTGGGCCGATGCGATGGGTCTCGTCGTCCTTGAAGGGGTGCTCATCCTCATCCTCGCGCTCACCGGCTTCAGATCAGCGGTCTTCACCGCCGTGCCGGAGCCATTGAAATACGCGATCGGCGTCGGGATCGGCCTGTTCATCACGATTATTGGCCTCGTTGACGCGGGTATCGTCCGAACTGGCGTGCCGCTCGTGTCCTTCGGCATCGCCGGTGAATTGCAAGGCTGGCCGATATTCACCTTCTGCGCTGGCCTCCTCATCACGATTGTCCTCGTTGTTCGTAGGGTGATGGCAGCCATCCTCATCGGCATCGTTGCTACCACGGTGCTGGCGATCGTCATTGAGGCATTCGTGGGGATTGGCGGCAGGTCAACCACGAACGAGGATGGTTGGGGGCTGAACGTTCCGGTCCTCCCCGAGTCGGTGCTCGCCGTGCCAGACCTCGGACTCCTGGGGCAGTTCAGCCTCTTCGGCAGCTTTGAGGTTATTGGCGTCCTCGCCTCACTTCTGGCGATCTTCTCCCTCATGCTCAGCGACTTCTTCGACACGATGGGCACCGCCTTCGGCCTTGCCACTGAGGCAGACCTCATTGACGATGAGGGAAGGATCCCCCACTTCGAGAGCATCCTCGTCGTTGACTCGATTGCAGCAGTAGCGGGTGGCGCCGCCTCAGTGTCGAGCAATACGGCCTACGTTGAGTCCGCTTCCGGTATCGCGGAGGGCGCGCGCACGGGTATCGCCTCACTCGTCACCGGCGGCCTCTTTCTCATCGCGATGTTCTTCTCGCCCCTCGTCACGATCATCCCCTATGAGGCGGCGTCACCGGCACTTGTCGTCGTCGGCTTCCTCATGATGACGCAGATTCGTCATATTGACTTCAGCGACTACTCGATCGGAATTCCGGCATTCCTCATGATCGTGATCATGCCATTCACCTACTCCATTACCAACGGGATCGGGGCTGGGTTCGTCTCATGGATCGTGATCAAGGTCTGCACCGGAAAGGCCCGTGAAGTGAACTGGCTGATGTGGGTGATTTCGCTCGCCTTCCTTGCCTACTTCGGGATCTATCCGATCGAGTTGGGGCTTGGACTGAAGTAGCCTTGACGACATGAGTGCCCGAGCGCGACGACTGGTGACGCTCGCAGTGCTCGGCTCGCTGGTGGCGGCGGTGCTCATCGCGACCGCGCTCGGGCGTTGAGCGGTGGACGGAGGGCCATGATCCTTGCGGGGGTCATCGCTTTCAGCGTGTACCAGGCCCTCAGTTTGCTCGTGGCCACCCCCGCGTCAGCCGCCGACGACGTCGTGTGCCGGTTTTCCGATTCGCGATTCACCGAGATCAGCGGCATGGCGCCTTCGATTCGACACCCGGACGTCCTGTGGATCCACAATGACTCAGGGGGCGGCCCGCGACTGTTCGCCGTCGATACGAAAACCTGCGAGACCCTCGCAACGCTCACTATTCGAGGTGCCCGGGCTCGGGACTTCGAGGCGATCGCCTCGGGACGTAACGCGAAGGGCAAGCCCGTGCTTTGGCTCGGCGACATCGGCGACAACCTCGACTCCTGGGACTCCGTCGAGGTTCTCGCAATCAAAGAGCCCAAGCGACTGCGCTCGAAGAGCGTGTCGGCTCAGGCCTACTCCCTTACCTACGACGATCGCCCGCACAATGCCGAGGCGCTGCTCGCCTCCCCGAGGGACGGACGTCTGTGGGTGGTGACGAAGCAACTGGCCCACGGGTCCCTCTACCGGCTGCCATCCCCGCTGCGTTTGGGCGCCCTGAACGTTGCGAAGAAACTTCGGGTCGAAGGTGGGCTCATCACCGACGGAGCGGTGTCCCCCCAAGGCGATCGGTACGTCCTGCGCGATTATGTTGATGCCGTTATTTACGAAGGGTTACCCCCGGGGAGGGAGGTGGCGCGCATACGCCTGCCGTATCAGACCCAAGGCGAGGCGATCAGTTGGTCGGGCGACGGCCGATCGCTCCTGGTGACGAGTGAGCGCGACGATCGCCTTATTCGAGTGTCGGTACCACTCGTGCTGCGCCCGGCTGATCAGGAACCGGTCGAACGACGAGAATAATGAGCGCGATGACGAGGAATGCAGGAACGAGCAGGAACGCCTCGTGGAACCCGATCGCATCGGAAAGTGCACCGAGGCCGAAGGGTGCGAGGGCAATGGCGATGCTGCCTGCGATGGACGCAGCGGCAGCTGCGTGATCGGTGAGGCCGCCTGACGAGCGAACTGCGCGGGCAAGCCCTAGCGGCCAGTGGACCCCGATACCAATCCCGGTGATGAGCATGCCAAGGATGACGATGGGCCACTCGGTGAAACCCCAGGCGAATGCAAACCCGAGGAGCGCCAGCACGATCGAGCCCTTAAGGATGGACTCGGTGTTGAAGCGAATGGCGAGCCTAGACCCGAAGGAGCGTCCGATGAACATGCCTCCGACGACCGCCGCGAGGGAGGAGGCTGCGGCAGCGGGGCCGAAGTTGCAGCGCTCCCGCAGGAGGTCAGCGCCCCAGAAGGTGAGGGAGAACTCGGTCGCAAGGAAGCACATGAGCGCGGCGAGCGTCCAGTAGACGCGACGAGGCAGGTGACGCCCGTCGTGATGCCGGGCGACTCCGCCCGCCTGCCCGAACACGGCGACTTGCCTTCCGCGGATGATCTCTGTGATCACAAAAGCAACGACCACGGACCACATGCCGAATCTCCAGCCCAACAGGGTGGCGACACCGATGCCGACGACGAGCGGACCGATGAGCCCGGCAAATGAGGCCAACGCAGTCGACTCGGTGAGTGAGGAGGGCCCCGCCTCGCCCTGATGGTCGAGGATGAAGGCGTTCAAGGAGATAAGGAGAATTGCGCCGGCGAATCCGGCGAAGAAGATGCCGAACAGCGTGACGGGGAGGCCACCTGGTGCGGTGTAGACCAAGATCCCGGCAGCGGTCGCGATTGTCGCGATGCGCACGACACGTCCTCGGCCCCACCGATCGATGACCCGGGCTGCGACTAGGCCACCGAGGAGTCCTCCAAACGCCAGGAGGCTCGCGTGGATCGATGACACCGAGCGTGACGTGCCCTGCTCGTCACGCAGCAGCGCCAGCGTTGCACCAAAGGAGTAAAGGAACCATGCGTAGCAGCACATTTGCGCATAGGCGATCCACGTGGGACGGTCGCGCACCGGGGTCGTGCTGAGTCGCGTGACGACTGCCCCCTCGTTTATGTCGTGGACGCCACTACTGCAACTGCCCAATGACGTGGTCGATCGAGTGCATGAGCTGGCGGACGTCGTCAGGCTCGACCGACGGGAAAACCGCGATGCGCAATTGGTTTCTTCCGAGCTTACGGTACGGCTCGGTGTCAAGAATGCCATGAGACCGCAGAGTCTGTGCGATGACGGCTGCGTCGATGGCCTCATCGATGTCGATGGTGGCGACGACTCCTGACCGCTTCGCAGGATCGGCGACGAACGGGGTTGCGACGCTGCTCGCCTCAGCCCAGTCATAGACGATGCCTGAGGACTCATTCGTACGGGCCACGCACCAGTCGAGCCCGCCATTGGCATTGAACCAGTCGACCTGCTCAGCCATCATGAGGATGGTGGCGAGGGCAGGTGTGTTGTAGGTCTGGTCCTGGCGCGAGTTGTCGATCGCGGTCTGCAGATCGAGGAAGGGCGAGATCCACCGAGTGCTGGCCTTGATCCGCGCCGCCCGCTCGATCGCGGCAGGTGACATCAGGGCGAACCACAGACCGCCATCGGAGCCGAAGCTCTTCTGCGGAGCGAAATAGTAGGTGTCGAACTGCTCCGGATCGACGGCTAGGCCGCCGGCGCCTGAGGTGGCGTCGATGATCATCAGGGAGCCTGCGTCGGCTTCGGTGACCCGCTGGGGAGTGATCGCGACGCCGGTGGAGGTTTCGTTATGCGGGCTGCAGTACGCATCAATGCCCTGCTCAGCTCGGAATGCTGGAGCGTCGCCCGGGTCCGAGGTGATGATCGTGGGATTGCCCAGGAAGGGTGCTTCCTTGACCCCGCTCGCGAACTTCGCGCCGAACTCGCCGAAGGTGAGGAACTGGGCGCGGTCCTCAATGAGCCCGAAGGCTGCGATGTCCCAGAATGCGGTGGACCCGCCGTTGCCGAGGACGACCTCGTAGCCCTCAGGGAGGGAGAAGAGCGAGGCGAGCCCGGTACGAAGGCGTCCGACCTGCGACTTCACGGTTCCTTGGCGATGGGATGTGCCGAGGTAGGACTGCCAGACGCCAGCCAGCGCAGCGACCTGCTCCTCTCGGACCTTTGATGGGCCCGATCCGAACCTGCCATCGGCTGGGAGGAGATCGGCGGGGATTCGGATTGCGTCGGTCACGTTGGAGCTCCGGTCTTTGGGTGCGAGGAAATTGCGACTGAGGTGGGGCGAGGATCTAGGCAGCGCAGGTCAGAGGCTGGGTGAGTAGCCCGTTGGGGCGACCATGACCGGATCCCACCCCGGCACGGCCTCGGGC
>CAMDKQ010000127.1 GCA_945901095.1 Bifidobacterium breve | reverse complement strand
TCCGCCCCCCTCGTCATTTCATCCAGATTCCGGGCCAGATGAATGAAAATGGCAGGCGCAGCGGTCAATTCGTTCATCACACCCGGATTCTGGGCCAGATGATGAGGAGGGGGTGCCTTTTTTCTGGGCTGCTGTGTCATTGGAGATTTGGTCGGCCACCCGCCCCGTTGAATGGCTTGTGTGACCGCGAACGGAGCGCTACATGAAGGTGACGTAGCCGAGGAGCAGGCCACCGGTGTACGCAACGATCGGGATGCCGACGAGGCGCTTGGCCCACCCGTCCTTCCAGTCGCTGCCGTCGACACCGAAGTTGTAGAGGGTGTCGACAATCGCCCAGGGCACGAAGAGCAGCGCGTAGTCAATCGCAGCGCTGCCTGGGGTCGTGACCCGGCCGAGGATCCATGCCGAGATGAAGACGCCCAGGATCGAGAGGAACAGCCAGTACAACATCCCTCGAGGCAGGTACCTGAACAGGAAATTGGAGTTCGGCAGGTCTCCGTACCAGATGGCCAGCATTTGCGGCAACGCGAACAGCATGCCAACGATCAGCGTGCCAAGCGACAACTCGAGGTAGGCGGTGAGAATGAACATGAATGCAACCGTCCGCACAGCGACGGAGGCGATCGCAAGTGGTGTCTTCACGTCAGGCGCCTCCGGGGGCGCGACCTCCGCACTGCGCACCGGGTACAGGTGCATCGCGACGTCTTCCATCCCCATCCGCACCCAGGCCGCGAGCACGACCACGACCTGGACGATGACGACGTCGTCGAGCGACACGAGCTCTAGGCCCGTCATGCCGTTGATGGAGGAGAAGAGCATCGTGCCCATCACCATGAGCAGGATTGCTACGACGAGGTAGTCGGCGACCCGGTCGAACACCTCCTTGGGGTCCTCGAGCGAGATCGGCCGCCGCAGCGGACGTGTCGCCGAGGCGATGAGCGGCAGCGCCGCATAGAGCACGAACAGGCCCATGAGGCCCCGCAGGTCGGACACGACGAGGATCTGCCCGGTCAGCACAGCCCCCACCGCGACCACGAGCCAAGCCGCGATGCCTGCGACGGTATCGAGCATGCCAACGAAGACGATCGCGAGCAGCAGCGGCAGCGCCGGCGGGAACGGCCCGAACCCGACGCTGATCGCCGAGATCAGACCCAGAACCGCGCCGAGTGCCCAGATGCTCAGCCCTGCGGACCCGAACATTGCCCGGTTCCAGACGCCGTCATTCATCGCCCGACCAGGCAGCCTTGCGTACACGCCGGTAACGACCGGCGCAGTCGCGAGCCACCGGTCAACCGTGGCCGTGCCCGGCGCGGACCAGGTACGCGACCGGTCGCCCCAGCCCGGCTCCTCCGCTTCAGCGCTCTCGAGGTCTTCGTCATACACCTCGGCCACCTCGCCACCGCCGTCGCTCGACTCCCCCGAGTCGTCTCCGCCGCTCTTTCTCGCGCCTCCGCGAGCAGCCGCCCCAATCGCGGTCGCGCCGGCAGCAGCAGCAACCGCGATCGCTGCCGTTGCTGCCGGGTACCGGGTCGGGTCGTAGAGCGGAGCGCCAGCAGCCAGAGCGCGTTCCATCTCAGGACTCTCGGGATCGACCGGGTCAACTGTCTGCCCCGCAGGCGCGAGGCCAGTCACGACGTTCTGGTCATCGAGCTCGAACGCGCCGATCGACTGCACCGCCGTGCCGTCGGCCCCCGTGCCACGGACCTCGATCGTGTGCTGACCGGGCTCAAGGCCCTCCGGGATGACCCCAGTGACTGCAGCGGATCCGTCCGCCCCGACCACCGCGGATCCGATCACCACGGGATCAGACCGCAGCACGATCTCGAGCAGGCTGCCCGGGAGCATGAGCGTTGCACCCGCCGTCACCGTGCGCCCGGCTGCCTTCTGGCTCACCTCGACGCCCATGGCGACGGTGAGCACCGGACCGATCGGCGCCTGATCCGTGAAGATGTTTACCGTCGAGATCGGACCGAATGGCGAATCGACGACAGGGCCGACAGCGTTCGTTTGCGGAGCACCCGGGGTCGGCGCAGGCCCACTTCCGTCGCTCGGTTCAGCACTCGGGCCGTCAGAAGGCACGACGACCAGCGCCGAATCAGATGTCGATGCCGAAGGGCTCACACTCGCCGATGCCGACTCGGACTCTGACGGGGACGCCGACTCGGAGGCAGAAGGGCTCCTGCTCGGCTCAGGCGTGGACGACTCGTCCGGAGACCCGGATGCGGACGGGCGCGGCGAACGCGACGAGGACGGCGATGGCAGAGGAAGTGGAAGTGGAGACGCGGACGAGGCCTCGGCCGTCGCGGTCTCACTCGCGGACGGCGTCGGAGTAGCGGACGGGGTAGGGGTCGGGGTTGGCGTCTCGGACGGTGCGGGCTGCGGAGCGGGCGCCGGCGGAGCGGGTGCCGGCAGAGCCGCGCCGCTCGTCGATGCGGTGGCGCTCGCATAGCCCGAGCGGCTCGATGTCACGGTCACCGTCGCACTGGCATCGGCCGCTAGGCCCGACACCGTGACGACACCGCTGCCGCTCACCGAGGCCGAGCCTGCCGTCGATGTCGCCGCCCAGGTGTAGAGCGCGTCGTAGTTCGAGATCGGGACCGAGAACCCGCTGGAGGCACGCGTCACAGCCCCAAGGACCGGGGTGAGAAATGATTGGTATCGGACGATGACGACTCCCGAGCCGCCACGGCCACCGGTGCCATTGCCGCTACCGCCGCCACCACCACCGAGTCCGTCGGTCCCGTTGCCGCCACTTCCCGTGGCGACTCCTCCGCCTCCGCCACCGGAGCCCCCCGACCCGCCGCTATCGCCGGCACCCGCTCCGCCACCACCTGCGTAGGTCACGCTCGACCCGCTAAACGTGGACACGGCGCCGCCACCACCACCCCCGCCAACGGCCTGAAACACCAATAAAACGAGATTGACCTCACCATCACGGCCACTACCGCTCGCGCCGCCGCCACCACCACCGGCTTGGTAGAGGATGCTCGCGGTCGCTTTCCCGCCGGAATTTCCCTGGCTCGCAGTCGGAGCGCCGCCGTTATACCCATTGTTGCCGCTCGCGCCGCCGCCAGAACCGCCGATTCGGCCATTCGAGGGCGATCCCGATACCGGCGCTACCTGCGAACCGTACCCACCGCCACCACCACCGACGGCCGTCACTGTGCCGAATCCAGAGTCACCTCCATTGACTCCCTGACCCGATGCTGAGTTGCCTCCGGCTCCTCCCGCTCCAACCGACACGGAGACCATCGCTCCCGGGATCGTCGCGAGCCCACTCGAAGACGTCATGCCGCCAGCGCCACCGCCGCCACCCGAACCGCCACCACCACCGGCTACGGCCAGCACGTCGACGGACGTCACGCCACTCGGTACCGTCCACGTGCATGAGCCCGTGCCAGTGAACGTGGTCACCTCGTACGTCGATCCAGTGACGGTCGCCGTTGACGTGCTGGACGTGCATGCTGCCGATGCGGGCGGCGCAGCGGCGAGTGGGATGAGCGCGACGCCGACGATCATCGCCATCGCCGTCAGAGGCCGGAGCAGTGTTTCGGTACTATGAAAGCGCAGTGAATGCCGCCGAACAGCAGAAGGCATCGGTCAATAATACACATGGTCCACACTCTTTGTGGTGTTCGCCACTCACGCCCGCATCGTCACTGCACTTCCGTCCTCGCATCTTGGCCGGCGCCTTGAAGACCCCAGTCCATATTCGCCATTTGTGAGGCGTACGCATCTTTCGGTGATTTCCATGACAGAACTGCCATGGTGAGCGGGCGTCGGCGTGGGCATCGTCGATCGCGGTCGGCGTGGGCATCGTCGCCTTACTCACTGTTTGTGGGGCGTGGCTCGTCGGGTGGGCGCGCTGTCGACTGAGCCGAGCAGCTTGGCACACGGCCCTCGACAGGACCGTGCCTTGCGTCGAACGCCACGTCCGCCCCCAAACATAGTGACAACTCTGGCTTGGACGCGGCTTCTCATCGGCGTTACCGTGGTCGCCGGCTGGTGGTTCCCGAACCAGCTCGACTTCCTCGCCACGAGTCGGACAGCGGTCCTTGAGCATCACCTCAGGGAGTAACTCACCATGGCCGCCATCATTTGGTGAAGTATCGCCGCAGCGTCTATGGCCAGGCTGACCTTCTGGGTCTGTCGCGACGGTCGCCGCCAGTTCCGGATGAAGGCGAATCGGTACCAGCCAAGCGAGGGAGACTGCTGGGAGCCACGTCGGCGTCAGATCAGGCGCGAAGTAACTGCCGACGCCTAGGTCCATCGTGCTCCGTGGAAGCGCGCACATGGCATCGATGGACGGAGGTCTGTCAGTCCCGCGGAGCGGGCAGTGACTCCCAAAGAATCGAACGTAGTCCAATGTTGTCGCCGCGCATGGCGTCGATAGACGCCTGGATCATGCGGTCAGGGCCAATGAGTGGCCACACGATGGGGTGACCCGCATGATCGGACAGAAGCTCAAGGAAGGCGCGCTGCGCACGGCCGTTACCCTCACGGAAAGGGTGAAGCGCGTTCAAGTCCGCCAGGAGGGCGGCCGCCCCATCGGCGAACTGGGTCGCAGTGAGACCCATAAGCAAGTCCCCGGTCGCGAGCCCGCCGAAGATGGTCGAGGCGAACGACTCAAGGTGCTGTGGAAGGCAGAACTGGGTCGCGCCCTTGCCCAACTTGACCGCACGGACTTGGCCCGCCCACTCGTAGACATCCTGGAACACGTGGCGGTGAATGGCCTGCAGGTGGGCGAAGTCGAAACGGCCCGGAACCGCTCCTATCGATCGCAGTTGCACCAGCCGCCCGAATGTCAAGGCACGCTCCGCCCGCGCCAACTCAGGTGCGCCCGTCAGTCCAAGACGATTGCGCAGGACGTCCGTCCCCGGGTAGAGGTAGTCCTCGGGCCGGACGAACCGATGAGGGCTAGACACTCACGATGCGGCGGTACTCGGCGAAGTCGATGCGACCCGCTGCCAGCTCGCGAGCAGCATCAACCTCGACCTCGCTGGCAGGCATGCCCTCCATGTCCATCGAGGATGCGGCCGACGCCACCGCGCGCTCGCGCACCGCGGTCAACTGCTCATACTGGTCCAACGACATCAGCACTACCTCCGGCTTGCGGTGCGCACCAGCGAAGACAGCCTCACCGTGCGCCACCTGATCCACAACCACGGCGAGCCCCTGACGCAGTTCTCGCATGGTCAACACCCTGGTGACAGACACTCCCGAAGGCTATCACGAATGTGTACACAATCGAGCATCGGAAGACTCTGAATCCACCCGGTGACTGTCAGGGTGCAACGACGTTGCGTCCTCGTCACGGTCAGTCACTGCCCTTGAGGACGTCATGCCACTCGGTACCTTCGCAGTCATAGGCCTGAGCAGTTTTGCAGCGCGTGGGCCTCGGACAACATTCACTCGGATATATGCCCTACCTGAGCCGCCCCTGTTCGCGACTCTCGACTGCATGAGACCGAGCCTGCCCGAGGCAACACGCGGCCTAGCCCGCGTCAAGCGGGGATTGGCTGGCTTTTTGTCGCTGATGCGCGCTTGCGAACGGCTGCGGTCTTCGCGGACCTCGACCTAATGCGGCTCCATGAGCGATGCGCGCGATCGGTCGCCTCGCCGAGGATAGACACGATCCGGTCGAGCGTGGCCTCGTCGCTGACAAGCGGCGGCGAAATCTGGATCACCGGATCCCCGCGGTCATCAAGCCGGCACAGCAGGCCCAGTTCGTCCATGTGGCCGGAGAGCTCCGATTTGAGGAGCCACTGCGCCTCGTCGTCGTCGAAGGTCTCGTGAGTCTCTCGGTCCTTCACGAGCTCAACGGCCCAGAAGAAGCCCGCGCCGCGCACGTCGCCAACGAGGGGATTGCCACGCAACTGCTGCAATCTCGAATCGAGGAAGGGCTCAAGTGATCGCACATTCTCGAAGACTTCCTCGCGCTCATATATATCGAGGACGGTGAGGGCGATGGCGGTCGTGAGGGGGTGACCGCCGAACGTGAGTCCGTGCATGTAGGTGACCTGCCCTGAGCCGAATGGCTCGGCAACCCTCTCATTGACGAGCACGCCGCCTACGGGTGCGTGCCCTGCCGTCGCACCCTTCGCGAAGGTGATGATGTCGGGCTTGGCATCGAATCGCGTCGAGGCGAACCACTCCCCAACGCGGCCGAAGGCGCTGATGGTCTCGTCGGCAACGAGGAGGATGCCGTAGCGATCGCAGAGGGCACGAAGGCCAGGCCAGTAGCCGCGGGGAGGCACAAAGGCACCGCCGGAGTTCTGGATCGGTTCGGCGATGAGCATAGCCACCTGATCGGGGCCTTCTCGGAGAATCGTCTCATGGACCTCGTTGAGGAGGGCCTTGGTGAATCGTGCCTCGTCGTCGCCTTGAGGATGCCGGTAGGCATTGGTATTGCTCACGAATGACACAGGGATCGGCAGTGGCATGAATGGCTCGCGGCAGTCGTCGAGACCGGTGAAGCTCAGCGCGCCAAGGGAGGTGCCGTGGTAGGCGAGGTTGCGAGCAATCGCCTTCGTTCGCTGCGGCTGGCCGTTGGCGATATGCCATTGACGGACGATCTTCCAAGCGGCCTCAACCGATTCACCTCCACCGCTGGTGAGAAACAGTCGCTCCATGCCCAGTGGTGCCGCGATAGTCGTTAACCGCTCGGCGAGGCGGACCGCCGACGGATGGGTCAACGACCAGTTCGGGGCAAACACCAGTTCGGAGAGCTGGCGCTGCGCTGCTGCACCGACCTCGGCTCCGAAACCGTGGCCAAGATTCGAGCAGAAGAGCCCGGATATGCCGTCGATATAGCGGCGGCCCGCTACGTCGATCACCTCGCAGCCGTCGCCTCGAACGATGAGCGGGATCGGGTCATCGTTGAAGTTACTGAGATCGGTGAAGTTCAGGAGCAGTCGATTTCGGGCAAGCATCTGCTCGCTGGAGTCGTCAGGACGACTTTCCAGAGCCATGACTTCACATCCTTGATGCTGAGTGACCGTTCAGGATGCTTTCAACCTAGCATCCTGAGTGGCTGTTCATCAAGCATTGATTTGCGGTGCGGTGCATACACGCCCTATCGCGGGGTTTTGCCTCGCTTCGCCGGCTCGGTGATTCCGAGTTCGAGAACCGCCGAATCCCACCACAGTTCGGTGAACTTCCGCGTCGTCATCCCGGGCTCATTCAGCGCGAGTTGGACGGCAAGTCCGTCCATGAGTGCAGCAAGGCGCAGGACGGACTTCGCAGCACTGCTCGGGGAGAAGGATCCATCGGCGACGCCCTCGTCGACGACCCTTCTCAGCACGGTCCGCCACCGACGATCCTGGGATTCGCGAACGGCACGGGAGTCAGGGTCACGAAGGGCCCGTGCCCACAACTCGAGCCACAATCCCCAGTTGCCGACCGCGGCCCCCCGCCCCGCCGCGAGTTCCGCCATGAAGCGGAGTCGTTCAACGGGGCCATTTTCAGCGGCCAAGTGTTGGGCGAAATCGTCGTAGAACTCATCTTCGAGCATCGTCAGGCAAGCAGCGAGCGCTCCCGCGAGGGAACCGAAGTGATAGAGCACGAGCCCCTGCGACGTACCAGCCTCAAGAGCAATGTCCGCGACTCTCGTTCCGGCGAAACCACGTTCCCGGACCACTGCGATCGTGGCAAGCATGATGCGCTCACGTCGCTCCTCGGGTGCCTTCGCGGCGAGCGCTGCGCGTGTCATGAGCCTCCAGCCAATGCGAACATTTCGTCACGCCGCGCATATTGAACCATCGTTCAGGATACGCTTCTCGTGGACACCGACGACCGGAGTCCACGAGAAGTCTAGGAGGGATCAGGAGACATGACCGCGCTTCCCACTCACGTCGAAGAACTCCGCGCGCGAGCATCCGCATTCGTCGACGAGGTCCTCATCCCCCTTGAAGTGACCGCTGAACTCGCCGGCGGACCCCTCCCTGCCGAAGACCAGTCAAGGATTCGCAGTGAGGCCCTCAAACGCGGGCTTCACGGGGGTCTCCACCGCCGTGAGCATGGTGGAAACAGTTGGTCGACCACCGAATGGTTCCTCGTCGAGGAGCAACTCGGCCGATCAACGAACGGCGTCTCCTGGTACATGCCCAACGCCTATAACGTCTGGAAGGCGGCGAGCCCGGAGCAAATCGAGCGTTGGCTCGTCCCTGCCCTGCGCGGTGAGCTCCACGATGCCTATGCCGTGACCGAGGCCGAGTCCGGAAGCGACCCCTCGGGGATCACGACGACAGCGCGTCGCACCGCGCCTGGCCAATGGGTGCTCAACGGCGAGAAGTGGTTCGTGACCTTCGGTTCGACCGCCCAGGTGATCATCGTCATGGCACATGCAATCGAGGGCGATCGTCGTCTCCCCACCCTGTTCGCCGTTCCTGCTGATGCGCCCGGCGTCGAGATCATCGCTGACGTGCCATTCACACACAACTACCCACACGGGCACCCGACAATGCGCTTCACCGATGTCGAACTCACCGACGCCGACATCCTCGGCGGCCTCGGTAACGGCGACAACCTGCAACGCCTCTGGTTCACCGAGGAGCGCCTCGCCATCGCCGCTCGGTGCGTCGGCGCCATGCAGCGTCTCATCGATGAGTCTGTCGACTGGGCCGCCAATCGCGAGCAGGGCGGCGCACGGCTCCTCGACCATCAGGGGATCAGCTTTCCGATCGCAGACAGTGCTGCCGATGCCGCAGCCGGCCGGCTTCTCGGGCTCGACGTCGCCCGCCTTGCTGATGAGGGCGCCGACGGCAAGCTCATCCACGGAAAGGCCTCCATGGCGAAGCTGTTCTGCTCCGAGGCGGCCAATCGCTGCGCCGATAGAAGCGTCCAACTGTTCGGCGGACGCGGCTATATGCGCACAACGGCAGCCGAGCGCTTCTGGCGCGAGTTGAGGGTCGACCG
>CAMDKQ010000126.1 GCA_945901095.1 Bifidobacterium breve | reverse complement strand
GTTGCCGATCGGGAAGAACAGCTCCGGATCCTCGTCACGGCAGGCCGCCTCGTGGCGCCAGTCCATGCGTCTCAACTCCATTGGGGAACGCACCGCAGGTCTTGCGGTGCTCGTGATTGCTTTCACGAGGCCGATTCATCAGGTGTGCACAACATGGGATCGCCACGCGGTGCACGGAGGAAGAAAATCGACCCGGAAAACAACGGGCAGGTATAGGTTCGCAGACCTTCGCCACTCCCACAAGGGCAAACCGGAATTTCGCGCGAATCTTACTGTCGGATAGATCACAATTTGATCACGACGGACGGTGGATGACACGTCCGTACCGCGGCGCACCCCGCGGGCCCTGCCTACGCAAACACCTCCAGAGCATCGGGCACGGACTCGAAGTGCACCTCGGTGACGAGGCCGATGCTCTCGCCATCAATTTGAAGACCCTTCGGTACCGACATTGTCACCGTGAACGAGTCAATGTCATGCCAGACCACGATGGAGTTTCGGGTGGATCCTGCTTTCGCGTGCATGATCATGCGCCGGGCTGCGCGCAGCGTGTTCGCGGTGTCAAGGCTGCGCAGTGCGAACACGTCGAGACCGGTATCGAAGGACGCGTCTGGGCATGGCTGGATGGGCCAGGTGCCGAAGTAGGTCCACGGCTTGGTGTTCTGGACGATCACGTGGAAGACACCGTCAACCGTGACACGGCCAGGGCGGCGCAGTGACAGGCGGGGATTGCGTCGATCGGTAACCCAGAAGGTGTGCCGGATCACGGTTGCGAGGTAGCGGACTGGGGTCGCTGTATGGCCGGCCCGGCGCTGTTCCTCCATGGCATCGATGACCTCTGCGTCGAGGCCAATGCCGGCGTTTGTGATGAACCAGCGGTCGGCTGCGCGCCCGAGACCGATGCGGCGAGTGCTGCCGTTGCGTACGGCGTCAAGCAGGTGGCCGGTGGCTTCGACGGGGTCTGCCGGCAGCCCGAGGGCGCGTGCGAAGACGTTGCCGCTGCCACCGGGGACCGTCGCGAGTCGGGGGAGCCCCTCGCGGACGCCGTCGGCGAGCAGACCGTTGACCACCTCGTGGATGATCCCGTCGCCGCCGAGGGTCACGACGATGTCGAGGCCTTCGATGCGCGCTCGATTACCGATCTCGATTCCGTGACCCTTGTGGGTGGTGACGGTGACCTCGAGATCGAGCTCGCGGGAGAGGGCCTGGACGAGGACGTCGGTCACCCGGGGCGAGGTCGTGGTGGCATGAGGGTTCACGACCAGCAATCCGCGCATTCGACCACCCTAATAGCGCCGCTATGGGTGGTGCAGATGCAGGTCCGGCCCCGTTCTGGAACCACGCCGTAGCATTGCCTCGTGGCAGGCATGATCCCAAGTCGTCCCTTCTTCGCCCTCGGCGTCATCGCTGGGCTCGAGGGGCTCGGACTGCTTGTCTATGCGATGTTCGACGCGGTAGAGGGCATCCGGATCGGCGCGACTGGACCGGCGGAAGTCTCGAGCGTGCCGGCGCTCATCTTGCAGATCGCAATCCTCGGTGCCTTCGGGGCTGGCCTCGTGCTCGTCGGGACCGGTTGGATGCGGGTGCGGCGATGGGCACGTGCCCCGTTCCTGCTCGCCCAGTTGATCGCGCTGGTGATCGGAGCTCCCTTGGTGTCGGCAGTTGGCGGGGTCGAGCGAATCGCGGGCATCATCATCACCCTGCTCGCGGCCACCGGCGTCGTCCTCGTCTTCACTCCCGCCGTGACTCGCTCACTCGCCGAGCATTCGGACTGAGCCTCCTGAGTAACGTCATGTGCTCGACGTACCCTCTTTGCGTAACCTCTCCAGGGACGCGGCAAGGAGCCGCGAGACGTGGACCTGGGAGATTCCGAGCTCCTCGGCGATCTGGCTCTGGCCGAGCTCCTCGTAGATTTTCGCGATGACGATTCGACGCTCACGCTCAGGAAGGGTGTCGAGCAGTGAATCGACGATCATGCGATTCTCGACCTGTTCGAATGAGATGTCAGGGAGGCCCATGGTTTCGGTGAGGCTACGCCCCTCGGAATCGACGGGGGTGTCGAGTGAGGCCGCATCGCGGGCGGTCGCTGCCTCAAGTGCCGAGAGAATCTCTTCCGGCGGGACCTCGAGGTGGGTGCTTAGCTCCGCCACCGTTGGTGAACGCCCGAGATCAGCAGACAGGTCGTCCCTCGCGCGGTTGACCGAGGAGATGAGATCGCGAAGTCGACGGGGCACGTGCACCGCCCATGAGTCGTCGCGGAAGAATTTCCGCATTTCGCCAATGATGTGCGGGGTGGCGAAGGTACTGAACTCATGGCCCCGGTCGAGGTCGAAGCGGTCGACGGCGTTGATGAGGCCGACAATCCCGACTTGAACGACGTCGTCGCCCGATGGTCCGCGCGCCCCGTTTCGTTGCGCGAGGTGGTAGACGAGTCCGAGATGCATCGTGACGAGTTCGTCGCGCACTGCTCGAAGATCTGACTTCCCCTTCGAATCGTCGACGTCGTCGCGCCGGTCGTTGGCGGCACGAAGCCTCGCAAACTCGGCGAACAGCTCGCGTTCCCGCTCGCGCTGCTCCGCTGTCCATCGCGACGTTCGTCCGCTCGCGCTCATGCCCCGGCTGGCTCCAGACCACGCATGAGCAGGGTCAGGGTGACGAGGCCGCCGAGTTCACCTGCGTGAACCTCGTCAACGAGGGCGCTCATGACAATCCACCCGAATCCCTCCGGATCCGGGAGAGCCGCATTCAACGCATTCGAGGTCACGACCATGGTGAGCTCTGAGACCGAGATGAGAAACGAGCAGGTGATGGTCTCGTCGCCGTCGGTGATGAGTTGGGAAACGGCTTCATCGATGGCGAGGCGGGCGTCCTCGACCTGATCAATCGTGAAGTCAAGCCGAGCTGCGAGCGTGGCCGCCGTGGTGCGTGCGAGGGTCACATTTGCCGCGTGCGCCGGGAAACTTAAAATGATGGGTTCTGGCATTGGGAGACCTCCTTCTCGGGTGCTGCGAGCCTATCGCCGGGCGTGCCAAGAGCTCGGGAAGCCGCTCCGGGCATACGGTGGAGCAATGCGGGTGATCATCGTTGGTGCAGGGTTTGCTGGGCTCAGTGCGGCTTGGGTGCTCGCTGATGCCGGGGTGGATGTGACGGTTCTCGAGGCGCGTGACCGCGTCGGCGGGCGCGTTTGGTCCTGGGAACTGGTTCCGGGTGACAAGGGAACCGTGATCGAGCGAGGCGCCGAGTTCGTCCTCGATGGGTACGAGCACCTCACCACGTGGGTTGGGCGCCTTGGCCTGGAGCTTGCGAACACGACCATGAGCTACTACGTTCGCGAGCCTCGTGGCGGTGTGCCGGTGACGGTTGCGGAGGTCGCTGCCACTGCGGCGATTCTTGCCGATGCAGCCGCGCTAGCGCCGAGCTCCGTCTCGGTCGCAGGCATCGCCCAGCAAGTGCTTGCGACCCAACCGGGGTCAGGAGGCGGGGTGAGCCGGGCAGCCGTCGAGGCAATCCTCACGAGGATCTCGATCAGCTGGGCGGCGGAGGTGACCGAGCTATCGTGCAGGGCGTTGCAGGGGACGGCGTCGGCATTCGAGCCAAATCCCACCTATCGGGTCGCCGGCGGTAACCAGGGGATCGCCCACGGCATTGCCGCCCATCTCGGTAATCGCGTTCGGCTCGGCTGCCCGGTCCGCCGGCTTACTCACGACGAGGGTTCGGCCACCGTCTGGACCGATGATGGGGCCGAGCGGGCTGATGCGGTCATCGTCACGTTGCCGCTTGCCTGCTCAAGTTCCATGCCGGTTGAGCCGGCGTTGCCTGCGTGGAAGGTCGAGGCGTGGTCGCGCACCGGACTTGGTCAGGCGGCGAAGCTGCACGTCATGCTGACGCAGCCGGCGACTGCCTCAGCGGTGCTGTCGGTGCCGGACGGCTACTGGACGTGGGTGGCGACCGATGCGTCGGGCGTGACGCAGCCGATTGCGCATTGCTTCGCAGGATCAATGCCAGCGCTGGACCGCCTCGGCGTGATGAGTGGTCCAGGAGACTGGCTCGCCCGCCTCGCAGACCTGCGACCGGAAATCTCACTCGATGTTGATCGGGTGCTCCTGTCGACCTGGGCCGATGATCCTTGGGCCGGCATGGCCTATTCCGCGGAACGCTCGGTGAGTCGCGAGGACGACCCTGATCTCATGGCCGCCCCGGTTGGCCGGCTGCACTTTGCCGGCGAGCACACGGCCGGTCCATGGTCGGGGCTCATGGAGGGGGCGCTGCGGTCGGGGGAGCGGGTGGCCCAAGAGGTGCTGGCTACGTGGGGTTCGCGAGGGCCGCAAGGTCAATGAGTGCCTGTCCGCTGACCCGCTGAACTGTCCATTCATCCATCGGCACCGCTCCAATCGAGGCGTAGACCTTCAGGGCATCCTCGTTCCAGTCGAGGACCCACCACTCGAAGCGTCCGTACCCCTCGTCGATGCAGACCTTCGCCATCGTGGCGAGGAGGGCCTTGCCGAAGCCACGGCCACGAAAGGCAGGGCGAATGAACAGGTCCTCGAGGTAGAGGCCATGGACACCAAGCCACGTGGAGAAGTTGAGGAAATAGATGGCGAAGCCAGCGAGGGTGCCGGCCTTTGGGTCATCGTCGACGACGAAGGCATAGACGGCTGGGGCTGGCCCGAAGAGGGCGGCGTGGAATTGCTCAGGTGTAGCGACCGCCTGATCTGCGAGTCGTTCGTAATCGGCGAGCTCACGCACCATGGCGAGGATCTCGCTGACGTCGCCGGGGACGGCCCTGCGAATGAAGCCGGTCGGCACAGCACTGAGATCGGGGGTCGACATGGGACCTGAGCCTAGGAGGTGGTGGACGGGGCCTGGAACGACTAGAGGACAGTGACCGCTTCGTCGTACGCGTGGCGAGGATTACGCGGATTGTTTGCCCCCTCGGCCACGTGCCCGAGATTCACGACGAGCAGGGACTTCAGGCCGGTGCCAGCGAAGAACTCCGCGTCGATGCCCGCCTTGTTGAAACCGCCCATTGGCCCGGCATCGAGGCCGACCGCCCGCGCGGCGATGATGAAGTAGCCCGCCTGGAGGGTCGCGTTGAACAGTGCAGCCTGGGTTCGGGCGGCATCGTCGGCGAACTTGTCCTTCGCGTCCGGTACCTGCGGCAGGACGCGGGAGAGATGCTCGTGAAAATTGGTGTCGGCGGCGAGGATTGCAACGACCGGTGCGGAGAGGGACTTGGGGCGATTGCCCTCCGCGAGCAGGGGGAGAAGCCGGGCCTTGGCCCCGTCGCTGCGGATGAAGGTGATGCGCAGCGGCTGGGAGTTCATCGCAGTCGGGCCGAAGCGCATGAGGCCATAGAGATCTGCGAGTTCCTCGTTGCTCACCGGGGCGTCTGTGAAGCCGTAGGCGGTGTGGGCATCCTTGAACAGCAAACTCGCGGCCAACCCATCGATGGTTCGACTGCTCGCTGCTTCGCCGGTGCCGGATTGGGTCGTGGCGGTCATCGCGTCTCCTCGGTGCCCGGCGGGGTACGCCGCGGTCTGGTAATTGATTGTTCAATTAGTATACGAGGCTGAGCAGATCTCGCCCGGTGGCTGAGCAGGGGTCCCCTCAGTAGCAGTTGATCTCGCTCATTGAGACACCCTGCGCGCGCCGCGCTGACCGTGGCAAGGTGATGATCACGGTCTCGCGACTTCGTAGTCGAGGGAGGACCGCGGTGACGTCCTCGAGGAAGACGTTGCTCGTTGAGCGCAGGTCGGCCTCGGTCCATTGATTGAGGGCGAGGTAGAGGCCGTGGGGGCAGTAGGTCGATGCTGCGGTGACCTTTACCTGCCAGCAGGAACGAGGCGGGCAGTCCGGCTTCTTCACGATGGACCATCGCAGTCCGGCAACATCTTGGGCCTGAGCGCTGCCGAGGCTCGGTCCCAAGATTGCGCACAGTGCCAATGCAAGCGATGCTGCCCAGCGAATGACGCCCACCTCCATACACTTCTGCTCATGGACCATCGATGACCTGTCTCAGAAACCTCGTCCTCGTGCCTGCCGTGATGGTAACCCTCCTCGCGCCGGCTCAGACATCGACTGCCCATGCGGAGCCACGCTTGGTCATGGTTCCCGGCTTCGACCATACCCCCGTCTACTTCTCCGCAGACGACAACCGGCGAGACGTGACGACCCAGGCCTCGTTCCCGGTGAGCGGCGATTTTTCGCGCATCACCATGCGTGTGCGGCTGGACTGCCCAGCTGGTGGCTGCGATCCCTGGGACCGTTACGGCACCATCGGCGTGGTTACCGAGCCCGGCACAGACGACTCCCCGGCGACAGTCATTGAGCTCGCGCGGTTCATGACCCCGTACGGGGTGGGAGGTCGATGGTCCCTCGACGTCACCGACATGCGCCCGCTCCTCACGGGTGACGTGACCTTGGCAGCCCACATCGACACGTGGGTCGGGCCGGGAAGCGATGGTGGGGCCGGCTGGCAACTCAGTACATCGTTTGACCTTGTCCCCGGTCGTCCCGATCGCAAGGCCATCGCAGTCATCCCGGTGTGGTCCCCCCGCGAGGTTCGATATGGAGATCCGATCGTCCCGACAGCGGTGGACGCGCCTACTGTCACCCTGGAACTCCCCGCAGCGAAGGGGTTCTCCCTGCGGACGTTCGTCACGGGCCACGGGCAGGGAAATGAGGATGACTGCGCCGAATTCTGTCCCCGTACCCAAATCATCCGGGTCAATGGCGTGCGGCACGACGCGGTTGGTTGGCGCAACGACTGCGCCACGTCGGGAGTCCGGGGCCAGCGAGGCAACTACTGGTACTCGCGTGCCGGCTGGTGCCCGGGAGCACTCGTCAAGCCTTGGGATGTCGACGTGAGCCGCGATATTCGAGGGAGCGCTGCACGGTTGGCATATGCGGTCACTCCCTACGTCAACGGCTGTCGACCGGGAGCGGCGCCGTTCATCCCGACAACGTGCACGCTCGGTACGGCGGCCGAGTATGACGGCGGACGCCACACCCCGCCCATCTACCGGTTGTCAACGGTCCTGATCGCCTATGGGTAGCCCGCGGTCAGCCGGTCCGCCGTAGGTCGGCACGAATGAACCGTGGTCGACCTGAATTACCGGTAGGCGGTGACCAGATCGGCAAGCATGGTCGACCATGGAGTCGGCTCAAGACCGAAGGCTGTCCGCGCTGCGGTGTCATCGAGAATGAACGGCGCGCTGAACTGGTAATCGGTTTCCTTGAGCTCGCGAATCCCCGGGTTTACCAGACCGAGCCCCCAGAGCAGGGACGCCGGTACCTCGCTGACCCTGACCTGTGGACAGGCGGCGGCATCTGCGATGTCGCAAACGACTTCCCGCTGGGTTCGGGGGGCGTTGCTCGGCACGTGCCACGCCCTGCCCCAGGCGCGCTCATCACCGCCGACCACGGCCATGAGCCGGGCAACGTCATTCGGTGAGGTCCAGGTGTGCGGAGTGTCGAGAGCACCCACGAGTTGCACTCCCTTGCGGGAAAGGATTCGGGGCACGACCCGGTCGCCCATGCGGCTCTGGGCGCCGGGGGACAGGTAGTCGGAGCCGCGGACTTCGGTTGAACGAATCTCGCCAGCGTGATGGAGAGCCAGCGCATCTGCCCACATTTTGGCTCTTACTCGTCCCTTGCTGCCTGTCGCTGCCAGCGCCAGATCCTCAGTCAGTGGGACGCTTTGCGGTCCGTAGCCATAGAGGTTCGAGCAGGTGACGAGGACCGCGCCGGTGCGTTGAGCGTAGGCGATGAAGGCTGCCGCCAACGGTGGCCACTCCTGCGGCCAGCGGTGATACGGCGGACTCACGCAGTTGTAGATCGCCACCGATGCGGGGGTTGACTCGAGAAGTGCGGTGGCATTTGACGCGTCGAGTGCAACCGTTCGGATCCCCGGCACCTGCGGGCCCGATCCGGACCGCGTGACGACCGTGACGTCTGCACCGGCTGCCCTGAGCTGTGAGGCCAACGCTGAGCCCACGGTGCCGGCACCGACGACAAGATGATGGTCATTCATTGGATCCCCTTGGGTATGAGTCCTGCTCCCAAAGCGAGAGCTCAATCGTGACGCCACGATGCGGGCCGTTCTCGACTCCGCACGACGGCATCTCGCAACCTCCGGCGCCGAGTCCCTGTCGGTGCGCGCCCTAGCGCGCGATGTCGGAATCGTGTCGTCTGCGATCTATCGATACGTGCCGAGTCGCGATGCTCTGCTGACACTTCTCGTCATCGGGGCCTACGACGACCTCGGAGGGGCGGCGGAAAAAGCTGAGTGGGCGGTGACACGCGACGATGGGGCCGGCCGATTTCTTGCCGTATGCGAGGCGGTGCGCACATGGGCCCTTGAGCACCCTCACGAATACGCGCTCATCTTTGGAACGCCGGTCCCTGGTTACGCCGCACCACAGGAGACGATCGGGCCGGCCGGTCGAATCCCGAGTCTCCTCCTTGGCATCTTGCGGGACGGTCCGAGAAGTCGATCCGGAGGAGGCCTAGATAGCGGCAGTACCGCTGCAAAGGCCGTTGAACCGCTGCGCGACGGTCTGGGATCGGGCCTCGCACCGGAGGAGTTGGCCCGTGGGCTCAATGCATGGACCGGCCTGCTCGGTGCCGTGTCGATGGAGACCTTCGGGCATTTAACCGGAGTGGTCGCGCAGTCGCCGCGAGTGAGGAAGGCATTTTTCGCCGAACAAATGCTCGCGCTCGCCGGAGGTCTCGACCTGTTCGATTTATGAAATCCAAGCCGCGATGCTATTGCCGCATGTTGTGATTCGCCCCATCACATGGCTGATCCCCGAGGTCCAAGGACTTCGGGGATCAGCCAATCTGACATCGCGATCTCCGCGAGTGCGTGCGGTATCCGCTGGTATCGAGGACCTGCGAGCTACTTCTTGGTCTCCCAGA
>CAMDKQ010000125.1 GCA_945901095.1 Bifidobacterium breve | reverse complement strand
GGTCTCGCTGCCGGAGACAGCCGACTGGCCTGGGATCAGTTCGTTCTTCTGTTTGACCACCAGCACCGAGACGGCATGCTCCCGGACCTGATCCACGATTACGGTCGCATGTGGGGCTTCTGCAAGCCCCCCGTTCACGGCTGGACGCTCGGTCATCTGATCGCTGCAGGAGCGGTCCCTGCCGGCGGGCTCGATGCGATCTACCCGAAACTCGTGGCGTGGACCGAATGGTGGTTTACCTACCGCGATCTCGACCAGGACGGCCTGTGCGAGTACTTCCACGGATGTGACAGCGGCCAAGATAACTCTTCTGCCTTCGATTCCACCGGCTTTCCGGCTGCTAGCCCCGATCTGGCGGCATTCCTTGTCATCCAGATGGATGTTCTCGCCGACGTTGCGATGCGCATCGGCAACGAGGGCGAAGCCGCGGAGTGGTCTAGGCGAGCTGATGATCATCTCGCCCTCATGCTCGACCTGTTGTGGAACGGTGAGTCATTTTGGATCCGACACGGCAGCGACGGAGCCACGGGCCGGACGGGCGCGAGCCAGTTGTTCGTTCTGCCCATGCTGCTCGGTGATCGGCTACCAGAGGCGGTTCGCGAGGCGCTTGTCCGCGAGGCGCTCGAAGGGGGCCTGCTGACCATGCACGGGGTGGCGAGTGAGAGCCCACAGAGCGCTGCCTACGAGCCAGATGGCTACTGGCGGGGCCCGATCTGGGCACCCACGACCTACCTTGTGATCGAGGGGCTACGTGCGTGTGGTCGGAGCGACCTCGCAGACGATGTCGCGGCAAGGTTTCTCGTCACGGTGCGCCAGGGTGGATTCGCTGAGAACTTTGAGGCCACCACCGGACTTCCGTTGCGCGATCGCGGCTACAGCTGGAGCGCCAGCGTGTTTCTCATTTTGGCTCGGGAGCGAGCACTGCAAAAGGATGTTCGAAGCGAGGGAGTGACTGCGGGATCGAGGTAAGCCACCGTTGATGAGCTGCGCTACTTGCCGCTGCCCGCGAAGAGTCCCGTGACAATGTACTTCTGGGTGAAAAGAAACAGGATCATTACTGGGAGGGCGGTCAAGACCGCACCAGCGCAAAAGACCCCCCAGTTGTCATTGCGGAAGAGCGAAATCATGCCGTACAGCCCAACGGGAGCTGTCTGAATCTGAGTGTCACTGAGAACGACGGAGGCGATGATGAAATCGCCGGCCGTGGCGATGTAAATCAGCATCCCGACCACCACGAGGATGGGGCCAACGAGGGGCAGGATGATCGTGAAGAAGATCCTGGCATGTCCTGCGCCGTCGATCTTCGCGGCCTCGTCGAGCTCGCGCGGGATCGTGTTGAAATACCCGTACATGAGGAATGTGTTCACCCCAAGTGCACCCCCGAGGTACACGACGATGAGTCCGACCAGCGAGTTCAGGCCCAGCGCTGGTACCGCGTCGCCGAGCGTCGAGAGTAGAAGATAGATCGCCACGATCCCGAGGAATTGAGGGAACATCTGGGAGATGACGATCGTGGCGAGACCTGCGCGGCGTCCACTGAATCGCAGCCGAGAGAACGCATAGGCGGCGAGCGCACACAAGAAGACGGACAGAACCGCAGTTGTGCCAGCCACGAACAATGTATTGAGCCACCATCGGACGAATGGCCGGCCAGGGTCGGTCACGAGGTTGACGTAGTTCTCGAAGGTAATCGAGGCGAATAACTGATTAGAGCCTGTCAAGGTGCCGTTGGCACTCAGCGAAGTAGAGATGACGTAGAGGAGTGGGAAGACCGATACGACACACACGGCGACACCGACCAAGTGCCGCCATCCGGTGGTGGCGAACCACTCCCACGGTGTTCGGCGGCGAGGAGGTCGAGGTGTTACCGCGGCGAGAGTGGCCGGCGTAGCGCCGATCGTCAAGCTCGGCACGCTGATATTGGCCATCAGTAGACCTCCTCAAGGGATTTGGTCTTACGGAAGAGTGCGAGCGAAATCGCCGAAACGACAATGAAGATGACAACAGCGAACGCGCTTGCGAGGCCGTAATCCTTTTGACCCGGGAGGAATGCCAGCTTGTAGACAACGGTGATAAGGATGTCTGTGGCGCCGGCGCCTATCGGCGAGGTTGGGTTCGAAGGGCCACCGCCACTCAACATGAAAATGGTGCCGAAGTCGTTGAAGCTGAATGCGAAGGCTGCGATGAGCAAGGGAGACACCGAGACGAGCAAGAGGGGAAGTTTGATGTGCCGGAAGAGTTGCCACGGCGATGCCCCGTCTAATCGCGCCGCCTGCTGGATGTCATCGGGGATCGCTTGAAGAGCACCTGTGCACACCAGAAAGAAGTAGGGCGCGCCGAACCAGACACTGACAAGGATCACGGTCACGCGAGCGAGCATGGCGTCCTGCAGCCAGGGAACATCCGCTCCGCCGAGCAGCACCTGATTGATGAAGCCGTACTGCTGGTTGAGGAGCCCGGACCACACCAATCCTGACAGGAACACGGGGAACGCATACGGAAGGATCATGACGACCCGATAGCCCCTTCGACCCCGTAGCCGCGGATCGTTGAAGACGAGAGCGAAAAATGTGCCAGCTACGAATGACAGCAACATCGACATAAAGGCGAATACGAAGGTCCAAACGAAGACGCCAAAGATCTCGCTCTGTCCTGTTGACGCCATCGCCGTCGCGTAGTTTTCGACACCCACCATGGCTTTCCAGCCCGGCTGCAGGATTAACCCGTCAGCGGACTCGAAGTTGCCCTCGCCGTTGTCGCGGTAAATCGCCCCGGTCGCGGTGTCGGTCATCGTGTCGTCGGGCACCGAGTAGATGAAGGTGCTTTCGTAGATGTAGGCATTGCGTGCGTCTGCAGTTTTGAGGAATCCGTCTGATACTGAATCGCCGAGTGGGACTGCAAGTGACGTGACCGCCTCCTGCTGTTGGAACAGTTCGGCAAGGGTGAGTGTGGTGTAGCCCGCAACGCTCTGGGCCTTGCCACCCACGAACACAGCGTCGGGCGCCGGGGCAAGGGATGAGTCCGCGGAGCCGAGTTTGGCGCTGCCGTCGGGTGCTGTTGCGAGTAAAAACAGCTGGCCATCTGCGGTCAACACTGCCACCGGGTAGCTATCGGAACCCGGAACGCGATCGATGGAATTGCTGAGGATCTGCTCGACTGCGGAGGACTTGTCGATATTGTGACCGAAACCAAAGTTTGTGAACGAAACGTAGATGGTGTACGCAATCACAAAGATTTGGAACACAACGAGAAAGATCAGCCCGGGGATGATGTATTTGGCAGCGAGACCTCCACGCCGGAAGTAGACGATGTTCACCGCGATCAGGCCGACTCCAACAGTGACAGCGACGATTATCTGTGCGTTCGCGATAAACGCCATCAGGAGGAAGAGGCCGAAGCCGTCGACCATAGCCATGAGCAGGATTTTCACGACAAGGACCAGTCCGCTCGGAGCGGCTTCTTGCATGTTGCTGCTACGTCGGGAGCGCCTCGTTGGCTGAGGCGCTGTGATCGTCATGTGTTCTCCAAATGTGTTGGTGCGAGCGATCGCGCATCAAAGATGGAAAGGGAGGGCCACCACAATGGCGGCCCTCCCTCACCAGATTAGCCCTTAGCGATCGCAGCGCGGATCTTCTCCGCCATTGCCTTCCACAACTCGACGGGGTCGCCGCCCTGTCCTCGCTGAATGAGCACCTCAGTCTCGCCCCACGGGCCCCAGACCTGGTCCATGGCTGGGATTGGCGGGATCTGAACTGCTGTCGCACCGATTGCACCGAATGCTTTCATGTCGGGATCCGCCGACACCACATCCAGAGCCGCGGTCAGAGCCGGTGGGTTCTTCGCCTGCTCCCAGATGCCTACCTGTGTCTCGACGCTTGTCATGAAGTCTGTCAGGAAGAGGCTGGCAGCGAGCGGGTTCTTCGACTGGGACGACGCGTAGACACCGTAGAAGCCCACGAATGGCGAGGATACTTCTCCGCCTGCGGACGGAATCGGGTCGATCGCGTACTTGACACCGGACTCCTTGATTCCAGCGAGGTCCCACGGACCAGTGACGAGGAAGGGCGACTTACCGTCCTTGAAGTCCTGAAGCGCAATGTCGAGCGTCATGTCGGGGCTAAGTGCGCCGGACTTTCCTGACGCGGCGAGCCATGACGCGAACTTCTGACCAGCCTCGTCATCAATAATCAGGTTGTTGGGATCGTAATTGCCATCTGCATCCAACCCGAAGATCTGGCTGCCGAATGATGACTGGAACGGCATCAGGAGGTAGGGATTCCCACCCTTGGGGTCTTGCCCGATGCTGAATGCGCTCTTGGCCTTTCCTGACTTCACGAGAGCATCACCCGCAGCCATCATTTCGTCGAACGTCGCTGGGGCGGTCGGCGCAAGGTCGGTATTGCGATAGAGCGCGATGTTCTCGACGGTGAAGGGAACGCCGTAGATCTTGCCACCGTTCGAGACTGCCTCAATCGAGACCGGGTTGAACCCCGCGGCCGCGTCACCGAGTTCAACCGGTGCGACGACCCCGTTTGCCACGAACTTGTTCGTTCCCGTTGGCGTAATGAAGAGGTCCGGGCCCTCGCCGGCTGGAACTGCGGCGATGAATTGATCCCCCATCTGGCCGAAGTCCTTCGTGACGAAGGTAACGGTCAGCCCATTCATTTCCGCCCAAGGCTTGACCAACGGTTCAAAGATCTTCACGTAGTAATCCTCGGTCCAGATCGTCAATTCGCCCGAGGCTACCGGGGTGCTTGGCGCGGAGGAGGGGCTAGCGCTTGGAACGGCAGGTGCGGAGGACGCCACGTCTGACGTGGTGGAGGTGGAGCTGCTTCCGCATCCGGCCACAGCAAGGGCTGCAGCGATACCCAGCGTGAAAGTGCCGAGGATCCTATTCCTGAAAGTTAGTGCCATGAGTTGACCTTTCTTTGGCGTTCAAAGGGGACCTGACATGCGAGCCCAACTGTCGGAAGCACCGCAGTGGCTGTGTTCCCGACATGCCAGAGTTCGACTACTCCAAACATCGTACGTATGACGTAGGTTGTCAAGTGCCTTGCGCAAACTGAAGATAACGATGCGGTTACGGCGTTCAGTTTCGAGTTGAAATTCTCGTGCTGACCCCAGTTCGCGAGCGGATGTCAGGTTGCAGTGCAGTGCCCAGCCCCGGCCCGGTTGGTGGGCTGATCTGGCCGTCCTTGATGGGTGGGAGGTCGGTAAGGAAGTCTTGATACCAGGTGCGAAGGCTCGCCCGCACGGTCTCCTGCATCACGGCGTTCGGGACTGAGACCGACATATGAGTCGCCGCAACGAGAGCCACCGGACCGGTGCAATCGTGAGGCGCGATGGCGACACCGTAGCTTTCAGCCAGGGCAGCGATGCGGAGCGCGTGAGTGATGCCTCCGCACCAGACGAGGTCGACGGTGGCGACGTCGATCGCCTGTTCGGCCATGAGGGGGAGATACCCGGCGAGGCCTGCGACGGTCTCGCCGGCCGCGATCATGGTGCCTGTGCTGGCAGCAACGTCACGAAGTTGGGCAAGTCCCTGGGGGACATCGGCACGCACGGGGTCCTCAACCCAGTGCGGTGCGTAGGGTTCCAACGCTCGAACGATCGATGCGGCTGCAGGTACCGTCCACAGCGCGTGCAGTTCAATCATGACCTCCATCTGATCGCCGACAGCCTCACGAATTCGGCGAATCGGCTCGAGACCTGCCTGCATCTGGTCGTTCGTGATGCCCGCGCCTTGGGACATTTCGGCATAGGCATCGAACGGCCAGATCTTCATTCCGGTGATGCCCTCGGAGAGCAATTCCTCAGCGAGCCCTCCGGCATCCGCGAGGAAGCGATCAAGGTCCTCCCACTTGCCCTGCACGCCGCGGCCGTAGTTTTGCGTGGCCTGCCCGTCGCGTCGAACGTACTGGGTACCGGCACACGTGTTGTAGACGCGAATCGAATCCCGGACGAGACCGCCCATCAGGTCGTGCAGGGGAACGCCGGCCCGCTGCCCAGCGAGGTCCCACAGCGCGATGTCGACGGCTGAACGAGCGCGAGTCTCGATGCCGCTCCCGACATAGCCGACATAGCCCTCGAGGGATCGATTCAAAGCCGTGATCCGGGTGGCATCTTGGCCCAGGAGCAGTGGCGCGGTGACGGAATGGACGTAGGCCTCGACTGCCTCGGCCGCATAGAAGGTTTCACCGAGACCAACCAGGCCGTCGCTGTGCACCAGCACGAAGAGCAGGTTGGGAAATTCGACGTGTCGGACCGTTTCTATTCGTTCGATCCTCATCGCAGGCTACCTCTCACAATCGGGCGGTCGGTGTCGTATTTCTGCAGTGCCTGTTCCACGATGTCCTCCAGGGCATAGCCAGGTCCGTAGGTGCGCGTGAGTACATCAGTGACGAGGCGATCGAGGGGTTCATTGAGATCCTCGGATGCGTGGCTGGTGGCGTCGATGTGCTTGCCCATAGCGACGACGGCCGCATCGCCATCACCCGCAGCGATCGCGTCGAGAACTGCGCGGTGGTTGGGTGCGCTGCTGTGACGGGTGCTGTCGTTCGCTAATGAGCGGAGCATCGACTCGAAGATCAGGGTGCTGATGGAGTCGAACATTGTGGCGAGGACGGCATTGTTCGAGGCGCGAGCGACGAGCGAGTGGAACGCGATACTTGCAGTGGCGCGTGCCACCAGACTGTCCGCACCGTCGAAGTCATCGAGGGCCTTGGAGATTGCGGCAATTTCGGACGAGGTTGCGCGCTGGGCAGCGAGGGTGGCGGTCTGAGTCTCGAGAGTCCGCCGGGCCTCGACGAGCTCGCCCGCCGTCGAGTTCTCAACCGCCAGCACGCCGCGCATGGCTCGGGCCAACTCTGCGGAGCTTGGGTCGCGCGAGTAGGCGCCCTTGCCGGGCACGATCTCGATGAGTCCCCGCTGCTCGAGGCCGCGAAGCGCCTCACGCACGAGCGAGCGCGATACTCCCAGGGACTCGGACAGGGCGCGTTCGGACGGCATGGGGCTCTGTGATTCGCGAGCTCTCGGCACCAACTCGAGTTCAAGGAACTCCGCGAGGGAGTCACGGGTCCACATCCGTGAGCCGTCAACTGCCGTCATCATGTGACAGCTCCTCCGGATCCAAGGGGTACAGGCTCGCTCCGCCATCGACCACAAGGGTGGACCCGGTCATGTAAGACGACATCGGCGAGCAGAGGAAAACCAAGGCGTCTGCCACCGAACGTGGATCCTGCAACTGGCCCAGCGGTACGGCGCGACGGGCTCGAAGCTGATAATCGGGCTCCTCATCCCATTGCTTGCGAGCCATCCCCACCCCGACAATGCCGGGTGCCAGGACATTCGCACGGATGCCATCGAGGGCAAACTCGCGGGCAAATGACCGAGCCAGCGAGCGGAGCGCTGCCTTACTCGCTGAGTAGGGCGCGATGCCCGGCCACGGCACGTCCTGAACCCACGAACTCACGAACACCAGGTTGCCGACCGATGCGGTGTCCCTCCACCCGCGCACGGCCGCCTGCGCGGTGAGGGCTGCGGCTAGGACATTGACTCGGAACATGGCATCGAAGTTCTCCGCAGACTGCTCGAGCAGCCCACCGGTGCGAACGATCCCCGCCAACAGGATGACGTCGGTGAGCGGTCCGGCCACCGCGCAAGCAGCGGCAAGCATGTGGGCCGCGCCCGACTCATCGCTGCCATCGGCCTGCACATAGTGAATGCGCTCATCGTCGAGCCTGGCTCGAGCCTCCTCGGGTTGGAGGATGTCATTGACAACAACGACCGCGCCGGCATCGGTGAGCGCCCGAGCCGCAACGAGGCCGATTGCCCCGCAGCCACCCGTGAGAAGGATGCGGCGACCGTTGACAAGCACAAGGACCTCCGTCAGGGGTGCGTCTTAGTTGGGTCGGTCGACAGGCGTTACGCTACACACATAATACTGGTCTGACCAGTATTATGTAATACTCTTGAGGAGGCGTTCCGGTGAACAACACGACCCAATCGATAGCGCTCACATCCGAGTTCAGTGACCTGGTCATGAACCTCGACCCGTCCACGGGTGCGCCGCTGCGTCTGTCCTCTGGAGGGCACACCCTTACATTGCAGTGCCGGGTGCGCTTGATCACTGAGGGACTCGAGGCTCGCGCTGCGGCAGGCGGACTCGACTACGTCGATACGACCGATGTCTTCCTCGCCCCCAATGGTGTGGGCAGCGTGAGCGAGCAGGTGATGCTCGGTTCGCGGCGATTTGATGTGCCGGTGGCCACCAGCGATCCTGAACGCTGGTCCGCACTGTGGCACGTTGAATTCAAGGCGGAGTGGCCGCGATTGTCGGTGGGCCTTGAGGTGGTGTCGCACTGTGACGCCGCGATCCTCCGTAACGTGGTGATCGACATCGTCCCGGCGCTGACCGACGCTTCCGGCTGGCAGGTTCAATCGCCCGGAAGCAAGATGCGCGCCAACCTTGAGCTCGTCGACCTCACTTCCGAAACAACCATTCAGACGGCGGCAGGAGTCGAAGGGTCAACCGGCCTCGTTGCGTTCGAGTGTCTGAACCCTTCTGTCACATTTCTCTTCTGGCCGTTGTCCAAGACGAACTACGGTGAGACGGCTCTCGGCCCCCATAGCGAAGGTGCACGGCTGTCTTGGCTCACAGATGTGGCTGGTGTGCCTGGCGCCGGTGGTTCCCTTACCGCTGGGCCGCTTCAGTTGGACCTCATCGCTCGAGACTTCCCGAGCATTCTGCGGGAGGTCCCGACGATGCTGGCCCGAGCGGGGATCACGAGCCCGAATAACCCGCCCGTCTGGGGAGCGGGCGCCAACCTCTACGAGGTACAGATTGGCTTCGGTGTCTTCCGCGGGGGCTACCAGTACGCGCCCTACCCGACAGCCGACGACCTGCTCCATGACCTAGGTCGGATCCAGTCTCTGGGATACACGGCGTTGCAGATCATGCCG
>CAMDKQ010000124.1 GCA_945901095.1 Bifidobacterium breve | reverse complement strand
GACTGAGCCGACTGAGCCGGCTTATCCAGGCGAACTTCGGCCGCGACGAGCTGCCGAGCCGTGGTCGTCTTCCCGGCGGCCTGGAGACCGTTGTGCAAGACCGCGGGGAACGTTTCGAGCAACCGTCGCAGGCGCTCATCGGCCAGCCGTGGCCGGTAGCCCGGTGCCTCCTTCGCGCGTGTCTCGTTGCCTCCCTACGCCTGGACGGGAATCCACCCTCCTTTTGGACCAGATCCACTGCCGGGCCAGCCGCGTTCGAGGATGTGCGCCGTTTCGTCGGGGTAGGCGTCCGTCCAAGCGGTCCACAGGAGGTCGATGCGCTCGGCGAGTGAGGCGAATACCAGCGAACGTCGCAACGTGGGGCCAGATTTGATGGGCATTCTCAACATGCAACTCACACCCGGCCGGGTGGGGGCGGTGGGCAGCGTGAACTCGACGATCGCGCACGCTAGATCCTCGTCCGGGACTGCTCCCGAACACTGCACTGGCTTTCTTTATATGTCACGTACATGTAAACGCTCATCACCGGTGCGATTGTCTGACGAAACTATGTGTGATGAGTATATTTTTGTCATGATGTCCCCGAGACGGGTATCCGTGGGTTCCGCAGTGGGACCCGACTGGGTCGCCACCATCACTAATCTCGCGGCGGCGAATGGCGGCTTCCTGGTGGCGCAGGACGTCGCTGCGGCTGGCATCGACCAGGCGTGGTTGTCCAGGTTGGCTGCTCGTGGCCGCATTGAGCGCAGGGCGCAGGGCCTGTACCGGATGGCGGGATGGCCCGTCTCCCGGCTCGACGAGTTCCGGCAGGCGACGCTGTGGGCGCGAAGGCGCGGCGTCATCGCTGGGGAGTCCGCGCTTGACCTGTGGGACCTGAGCCACGTCGTCCCCAGGGTGATCGACCTAATCGTCG
The DNA here is from genome assembly GCA_945901095.1 of Bifidobacterium breve. Classification (GTDB taxonomy): domain Bacteria; phylum Actinomycetota; class Actinomycetes; order S36-B12; family S36-B12; genus WLND01. Next base: position 8,153 of record CAMDKQ010000124.1, on the reverse strand, counting down.
AGCCGGGTTACCGCCCGCGCAAGGCAGGCGGAGAGACGTACCGGATTCGACGCAGGACCTTGCCGCTCGAAGCGGTCGACCAGGTGGACGGCGTCGCGGTGCTGAGCCCGTTCGCGACGATCCAGGACTGCATCCACGCTGGCACGTCGAGCCGCGAGATCACCACGGCCATCGACACCGCCCAGGCCAGGGAGCTCATCAATCGTCGCGAGGCCGCGCGCCTCCTCGTTCAGCTCGACGGTAGGGAGGGCAGGTGAGCCCACCGGACGGATTCCGGCTCCCGGGCGATCGGGCCGACCTCGAGCGACGTATCACCGCGTGGAGCCGCAGCATCGGGCTGCCCGAGGGTTGGCTACGCCGCTACACCGCGAAGGGCGGCGCGAGCCTGCAACTGCGCTTCGGCACCGACGCCCGCCTCACACGGGACCTGGACGCGGCCTTCAGGGGAAAGGAGCCTGGCATCGCAACGGCGCTCACCGCGGCCTTCACTGAACCCCTGTGGGAGTTCACCGCGAAGGCCCGTGAGCTGGACCCCTTCGACACGGTGAGCCTGGATCTGACAGAGCAGCCTTCGGCCCGCGGCGAGGTGCTGCATCCGGTCCTCACCCTGGAGGACGTTCGCCTGCCGGGACCGGTGTCATCGACCGTGCTCGCTACGCCTGAGCAGTTCGCGGAGAAGCTCCACGCCTGTACCGAACCCGACCGCGCCGACGCGCCAAACCCCCGGGCCAGCGACCTCTACGACCTCCTGCTGCTCTCGCGGTACGTCGACGATCAAGGCGACTGGGCCGCGGTCACCGAAAGCTGTGAAGCGGTTTTTCTCGAGCGGGCGACGCATCCCTGGCCGTGTGCTGTGACGGTGCGCGAGGGCTGGGCGGAGCAGTGGACGTCCCTGAGTCGTGACTTGCCACTGGAAGCACTTGGAGTGCCCGCTGACGTGGCCGCGGCCGCCACTCAACTCAACGACCAGATACACGAACGGCTGACCCGGTAGCCGGCACCACTCACGTCCGAACCGCCGGTCGGCACCCAGCTAGCTGACGGCTTCGTTGAGGGCGCGCCGACACGCTGCGGCGGCGTCGAAGGAGCCGGGGAAGCGGTGTCGGCTGGGCTGGCAGGGAGGTCCGTCGCGAAATTCGCCCGATCGGCGAGTCAGAGGTTGTGCGTGGCGGGGCAGTCGGCTCACCGGTGCTGATGGTCGGGCAGGTCACGAGCCGGGGCGACACGCCACGCTGCCTCGTCTACTCCTTTCACACAAAATTCATGGGGACGAACTTCCGCAGATTGATGCAACCGCACGTTGCTGATCGTGTCCGAATCACCGGCACGGTGCTCATCCCTACGAAGCCGAGGTGCTGGTGGTAAGCGAACACGGCCGCCCTGTTCCGCGAGATCATCAGGCACGACCCCCGGGTTCGTCGGTTGATCCTGGGAGACGACGACACGGGTCGTGCACTGGATGTCATCGCATTGGAAGAGGACGACGTCCTGCTCGTGATCCACGCAATGGACGTGCGTCCGAAGTTCAGGGCACTGTACGGGCAAGGAAAGCGGTCATGACTACGCGCAAGCCGAAGACACCCGTGACATTGACGAACGGCACAGTGCTCGACGATGAGACCGTCGATCGGATCGTTGCCGAAATCGACGATGCCGTGCTCTCCCGTCGCGGCACGGTGTCCTTCCCCCGAAGGGGACGACCTTCGCTGACCGGCCGTGCGGCCAGCTCGCCGCACGTGGGTTTCCGTGTCTCGCCGGAGCTGCGGGACGAGTCCGAGGCGATCGCTCGGGCACGCGGGGTGACGGTGTCGGCCTGGCTTGGGTCTCGCTGACACGGAAATCGTTGGTGCGCAACGACTTTCCTCATAGCCCGAGAGGTCATCGGCAACTCGTTAATTCGTAGGTTCGGGGTTCGAGCTCCCGGCAATCCACTTCCGAAAGTTGTTGCACTGCATACGGTTTTGCACCTCGCCGGATGGGTAACACGTGACTGATTTCGGCCCGTAGCCCTTTCCGCGACACATAGAAGGCCGATTCTCGGCCGCGAGGTGAGAATCCTTGGGTTAGCGAATCGAGCAGGTCCATCCACGGGGAAAGTGTCGTGGGGGATGGAAACGCGCCGATAGTCGTTGGAATGTAACGACTATCGGCCTCGATGGGTTGCGGATGACCTCGAGCGGCGGGCCCGCCGCCGCGGCTCGCTGTTCCACTGGTCGGCCTGGGTAAGTGGGACGTCCTCGAGCCAGCGGCGCAGCCATCCGGCCACCGTCAAGAACCGCAAGCCCAAGGTGCCGGTGGTGGTGTGCTCGTGTCGGGCCCCGCGTAGCGAAGGCAGGGCACCGGTGTGGTTGCGGCTGGCGGCCTGCCAGCGCCGCCGCCGATCCGTGGCCATTACATGCTCCCGCCGTCGAAGAGGGCGACGACATCGATCGGTCCCGTCACCCAACACAACGGTGTCCGGCGACCGATACCACGTAACGGCGGACGGGCTGGCCCCGAGCGGGGCTACCCTGCGGTCGTGGAGGCTGACCTTGCGGCGCTGAGCGCCGAGGTGGCGCGCCTGAAGACGGAGAATGCCCGACTCATCGGGTTGCTTCGTCTGACGCCGCAGGAGGTTGCCCCACCATCGCCGGAGCAGCAGGCTTCGACGCATCCGCGAATGCTGAGTCAGGCGAGTGAGGCTCGCGCGAAGGTGGACCTCTTCCGCGACCTCTTCCGGGCGCGGGCCGATGTCTACGCCGTGCACTGGAACAACGCGCGTACCGGTCAGGCGGGCTGGATGCCGGCGGTCGAAGGCGGCTGGCGCAAGGGAATGGATCGCAGTTCGGTCAGGCATCTGGCGCTGACTCCCGAGGTGATCGCCGAGCATCTGGCGGGCCAGCGGCACATCGGGCTGTACCCATTGCTTCCCGGTGATCGCACGAACTGGCTGGCTGCCGACTTCGATGGCCGGCAGGCCATGCTCGATTCACTCGCCTACCTCAAGGCGGCGCGTGCGCAGGGCGTGCCCGCTGCTCTGGAGGTGAGCCAGTCCGGGCTTGGCGCTCACGTGTGGGTGTTCTTCGTCGACGCAATCGGTGCGCAGGAGGCGCGACGTCTGGGCATGGGTCTGGTGCGCGAGGCGATGGCCATCCGTGGGCGGATGAGCTTGGCCGCGTACGACCGGCTGTTCCCCAGCCAGGACGTCCTTCCGGTCGGCGGCTTCGGCAATCTGATCGCCGCGCCGTTGCAGGGGACGTGCCGGCGGCGTGGGACAACGGTGTTCCTCGACCTGGCGACGATGGAGCCGCACGACGACCAGTGGGCGTACCTATCGACGCTTGACCGGATGTCACCGCGGGAGGTCTCGCGTGCGGTGGGCCGGCTCGGTGATCCCTCGGTCGGGACGCGGGCGGCCAGGATCTCCGAGGCCCGCGCGACCCGCATTCAGGTTCCTACGCCCGCATTCATCCGCGTCGTCAAAGGCGCCACCCTCGTGGTCCGCGGCGAGGATCTGACCCCGCCGCTCGCGTCCACGCTCATGCACGCAGCCAGCCTGCGAAATCCCGAGTTCGACGAACGGCAGCGCCAGCGACGCTCAACGTGGAACATCCCGCGGTTCATCCGGTCCTTCGATGAGACCCTCGAGGGAGACCTCGTCCTGCCCCGCGGACTCCTCGGGATGGTCGAGGCCCTCGCCGAAGAGGTGGGATCCGAGATCGAGATGACCGATGAGACGGTGACCGGTGCCGCGATCGAAGCCGTGTTCACAGCCACCCTCAGACCGGCGCAGGCTCGCGCACTTGATGCACTGGCGACGCATGACCTCGGCGTTCTGGTGGCGCCACCGGGAGCGGGCAAGACGGTTATGGCGTGCGCGCTGATCGCCCGGCGCCAGACGTCGACCCTCGTCCTGGTCGACCGCAAGGCGCTCGCCGACCAGTGGCGCGCCCGCATCGGGGAGCTCCTCGGCGTCAAGGCGGGCCAACTCGGCGGGGGTCGCACCAGGCGTTCGCATCAGGTGGACATCGCGACGCTCCAGACGCTGGCGCGCCGCGGCGACGTACGCATGATCACCGAGGGCTACGGGCAGGTGATCGTGGACGAGTGTCACCACATCCCGGCCGCGGCGTTCGAGGCCGTGGTCAAGCAGATCCCCGCCCGGTACTGGATCGGACTGACCGCGACCCCATACCGACGAGACCGGCTCGATGACCTGATCGCCCATCAACTCGGCCCCGTCCGGCATGTCATCGATGTCGTCCTGCCGGCGGTGGGCCAGCTACCGGGAACCGATGAGAATGACGGATCGGGTATCGACAGGGTGCTCCACCTCCACCCCACCGGTTTCCGGTACGTCGGTGACGCCGACCCCCAGGCGCCCGGGGGCATGGCCGCCATCTACCGGGACCTGATCGCCGACCCGGCGCGTATCGAACAGGTCGTCTCGGACGTGATCACAGCCTTGGACCGTCAGCGCAACTGCCTGGTTCTCACGCAGTGGACGGCGCACGTCGACCGCGTCGCGGACCTCCTCAAGGAGAAGGGCCTGGACCCCATCGTGCTCACCGGCAGGTTGAAGGGACGCGAGCGAGCCGAGGCGATGCAGCGGCTTGCCGCGAACGCAAACGATGCGGCACCCCTGCTGATCGTGGCGACAGGACCCTACGTCGGCGAAGGATTCGACTGCCCGCGACTGGACACCGTGTTTCTGGCCGCACCGATCGCGTTCAAGGGTCGCGTCGTCCAATACACCGGGCGCATCCTTCGCACCTGGCCGGGAAAGGACCACGCCGAGGTCCACGACTACGTGGACGAGCTGGTCCCGGTCCTGGCGTCGTCGCTACCCAAGCGGATGAAGGGTTACCGGTCACTCGGCTTCACCGAGCCCCTCCATTCTCGATCCCGTCCTTGACAGACGATGTGATCGGCATACGGTCCTGTCGGTAATTGAGGCGACACGGGTAGCCGTAGTTGCAGTGGGCAAGCACCCCCCGCGGTCCCGTCCGGCATATGACTGTGGCGCGTTCACTCGCACGAGCCGCTCAAGTGGACATCTGGGGGTTCGCTCAGGCGAGATCCTCAAGCGTTCGTCCCTCCTCTCTCTCCCGTTATCTTGGGGCGCATGGAGACGGCGGTCCGGTGGCCGTGGCACGCAAGTGCTAGCGTTGATGGCAGAGTGGTTGTGGCTGATGGCCGCTGTGAGTATTAGAAACCTGGACGACGACGTGAAGGAACGGCTTCGCATGCGGGCCGCCTCCCACGGTCGTTCGATGGAGTCTGAGATCCGCGCGATCCTGGTGGAGGCGGTCACGGCGCCGGACCAGCATCCGGGCCTGCTCGTCACCCTGATGGAACGCTTTGGCGATATCGGCGGCGTCGATCTCGAGGTCCCGGCTCGGACGACGCCGGCTCGGGCGGCAGACCTGTCGGCACGATTGTTGTCGACACCAACGTCGTCTCCGAGTTGATGAAGCCGTCGCCGTCGGGCGTCGTGCGCGAATGGGTGCTGGGACAGAGCCCGAGAGAACTGTTCACAACGTCGATCACGGTGGCCGAGATCCTTGACGGCATCGAACGGCTCCCCGAGGGCCAGCGCAAGGTCATGCTCCGAAGAGCAGCCACGGACATCTTCAGCGCGTTCGAGGATCAGGTGATCCCCTTCGACCACGACGCAGCGTCCGCCTACGCGTCGCTTGTCCATCGCCGCGACGAGCGGGGACTGCCTATCGACGGGTTCGATGCGCAGATCGCCGCCATCTGCGGCGCCCACCACGCGACGTTGGCCACCCGCAACGTCAAGGACTTCGAGCACACCGGGATCACCCTCGTCGATCCGTGGAAGCCGACCTGATCCGGGAGGGACCCCTCACCCCTGGACGTTTGGACTCGTCCAGTCCACGGAGGTCTCGAGGTGCCCCCGGAAAACGCCCCGCGCCCGGCAACCTCCCCGGACGAGTGGCGCCGTGACAGAGGGCGGTCCCGCAACGGGATGCTTCGAGATGGAGATTCGACTGCGCGAGTGATCCACCCGACGGAAGCCGCGCATCTGCTCCACTAAGCCTAAGTTACGAGTCGTGTTTGAGTCTTTTCGGGTTGAATCGTGCGTGCGGTAGGGCGTTTGGGCTGCGACACGCTGATTAGTGTAGACACGAGTATGGTGGTTTTTGTTAGTCGTTCATGATAGATTGCTGGTGTGACTAGACCGGGTGGGGCGATGCACGTGGCGACGACACGTCGTCAGCACGGTGACAAGGTCTACGAGACGCATCTGCTGCGCCGCTCCTACCGCGAGGACGGCAAGGTCAAGAACCAGACGTTGGCGAACCTGTCACATTTGCCGCCCGAGGCGTTGGTGGTGATCAAGGCGACCCTGCGTGGACAGGTGCTGGTCCCCGCGGACGCCTCGGTGGAGATCACGCGCTCGCTGCCCCACGGGCACGTCGCCGCGATCTACGCGCAGGCCAGGGCGCTTGGGTTTCCGGGGCTGTTGGGGCCCCCCGGTCGGCATCGGGACATGGTCCTAGCGTTGATCATCGCCCGGGTCGCCCGGCCGGCCTCGAAACTGGCGACAACCCGCTGGTGGGCCGACACCACGCTGGCCCATGACCTGGGGGTCGCCGACGCGTCGACCGATGAGGTGTATGCGGCGATGGACTGGCTCGCTGGCCGGCAGGACGCGATCGAGGCGAAACTGGTCCGGACGCACCTCACGGGCCCGGGAAACCCGGACCGCCTGGCCCTGTTCGACTTGTCCAGTTCCTGGGTGACCGGTTCGCACTGTCCGCTGGCAGCCCGCGGCTACTCCCGTGATGGGAAGAAGGGCCTGCCCCAGATCGAGTACGGGCTGCTGACCGACCCTGATGGGCGCCCGGTCGCGGTCCGGGTGTTCCCCGGGAACACCGCTGACCCGACCGCGTTCACCACGATCGCGACCGACGTGCGGACCACGTTCGGGCTACACGACATGGTGATGGTCGGGGACCGGGGAATGATCACCTCCGCCCGCATCGAGCACTTACGTGAACTCGGCGGGTTCGGCTGGGTCACCGCACTACGCGCCCCCGCGATCGCTGCCCTCGCCGCCGATGACGGGCCGCTGCAGATATCCCTGTTCGACGAGATGGACCTGGCCGAGATCACCCACCCCGACTATCCCGGGGAACGCCTGATCGCCTGCCGTAACCCGGCCCTAGCAACCGAGCGGGCCCGCAAGCGCCTAGCCCTGCTGGACGCCACCGACTCCGAACTGGCCAAGATCACCGCCGCCGTCACCGCGAGCCGACTGGTCGGCGCCGGTGCGATCGGGATCCGGGTCGGCAAGACCATCGGCCGATACAAGATGGCCAAGCACTACACCCTGACCATCACAGGCGACGAGTTCACCTACACCCGCAACCAGTCGGCGATCGACGCCGAAGCCCACCTAGACGGGGTCTACATCATCCGCACTACCGTCCCCGCGACCCAGATGAGTCCAGACAAGGTCGTGGCGACCTACAAGTCCCTAGCCCGGGTGGAACGTGACTTCCGCTCCATGAAAAGCATCGACTTGGACCTGCGCCCCATCCACCACTACACCGAGACCCGGGTCCGGGCGCACGTGTTGATCTGCGTGTTAGCGGCCTACCTCGTCTGGCACCTACGCCAAGCGTGGGCACCCCTGACATTCACCGACGAGAACCGCCCCGAACCCGCCGACCCGGTCGCACCAGCCCGCCGCTCCACCGCCGCCGACCGCAAAGCCGCGACCAAAACCACCACCGACGACCTACCCGCCCGCTCCTTCACCAGCCTCCTCGACCACCTCGCCACCTTGACCCGAAATGACATCCGATTCCTCGACATCAACAACACCCCCATCATCAGCCAACTTGCGCTCCCCACACCCACCCAACGCCGCGCCTTCGAACTCCTCGGCACACCAATCCCACTGAAACTAAAGTAGACAGAACAACCACCCCCCAAACACCCCAAACCCCCCACGATTCCCTCACGAATCCCCCTACAAACCAGGCCCCAGACGCCGTAACTTCGGACTAACGACCGCCGGCCATGGCCACGACCACGCGGACCGGGCGGCGGCGCATCGCCCTATCCAGGGTCGTCTCACCCCGGCTGAGTCGTTCGAATCCCCGCCATCCAGCCTGAGTCGAGGTCAAGACCTTATGGAC
>CAMDKQ010000123.1 GCA_945901095.1 Bifidobacterium breve | reverse complement strand
CTGTTGGATCGGCTGGGCCTCCACGGACGGTCCGATTGACGAAATCGCCGACTGGGTTCGGAGCGGGGGACCCGGCGAGGCGTCAATGCCGGCGAGGCTGGGGATTCATTCGTTCCGGCCCAACAGGCGCAAGGGAAAGCGGGCAGGTTAGGCGACCCGGCTCAGTGCGTACGCGCTGAGTGCCCACCAACCGAGCGCCCAGTGCCCACCAACCGAGTGCCCAGTGCCCACGAACGAGGTGCACGAATGAGCCCCCCCTGCGTTGGCGACGTTGGTCAAGGCGCGCCGGATGCCGGCTTCGGGTGCTTGCGATTGAACCGTCCCACGTGCCCAGCGGTGTCGCTCACCCGCTGGGCGCCTGAATAGAAAGGGTGGCTCGCAGATGAGATGTCCACATGGAAGTCCGGGCACTCCTGACCGCGGCTCCAGATGGCCGTCACATGAGAGGTACTCATCGAACCCGTGAGGAATGCGAAGCCGGCCGCCTTGTCTCGGTAGAAGATGTGCTGGTAATCCCGATGAATGCCGGGTGTCATGTGATCTCCTTGTTCCAAGGCGCTCGAAGTGCTTCGTCAAAGGGGTTTGGCAGCTTCTCCCATGCATCGAGACTGAATGACATCTCATCTTGGGTGAGCAGCGTCCGGTCAAGAGCCTCGGTCGTTTGCTGGAGGTCGAGACCTGGGCCCACGAGAAGGAGGAAGTTCTCGGCACCGGTTGAGACCAGATGCCAAGGGTCGAGTGCTGCCAGTGTGCATCGCTGTCCGACCGACTCCCATCCCACCTGATTCGTGGGGGTGGTGGCGAACCACAACTGGCCCCTGCTTCTCACCACGTTGGGCAGACCGTCGTTGATGAGCTCAGAAAAGCGCTGCGGATGCATTGGACGATCCCGGGTCCAGGTCATCGACGTGAAGTGAGTGCCAGTCGAGGCGCACGGTCGATGCTTGCTCGTGAGTGGATTGGCTCGTCGTGGGTGGTCAAGGTCGAACAGCCCGCGGGCGATGCACAATCGAGCTGGCCGTCCGTACTCGTCCATGCGCACCAGCGCTGCTGCTGGATTCAGGTGTTGGATCAGTTCATGGGTCGCGCTGGACTGCACGTCAGAAAGCCGGTGCTCGTTTGCCAGGAGCACGACATCAGCGAACTCGATCTGCCGAGCCAAGACCTCTCCGACCGACCGCTCGTCGCCCGGGACGACGTCGAGTGACCACTCGCGCAGGAGTTGCGAGTCGGCGATCTGGGCGAGGAAGAGCAGCGAATCAACGACGGCGATGCTGGTGTCGACGGTCAGCGTGAATCCGGGTGCGTCGTCCTCTTGGAAAACCGCAACAAGTTGAGCGAAGGCACTCGGATCAACACCCGGGGGAAATGTGACGATGGCGTCCTTCCAGAGTCCGCGATCATCGAGGCGGCGTAACGCTTCATATGTGTGCTCTCGAACGAGACAAGACAGGCAATCGTGCTTCATCTCGATCATGGCTCGCTCGTGGAGACCGGCACCGTCCGATGTCACGCATTCGACGGGTGCGCTGGGATTGCCGGTTCGTCGGTACATCATCGACACGGGCGAGGGTGAGGTATCGCCGGACGACGCATGGACGGACTCCAGATAGGTACTCGAGAGTCCGTGGATGGTCGAAACGCGCAGCGCCATGAGTCTCCTTAATGACAAGCATTTCCAATAAATGTATCGTTCGCATCACGACAGAGCAAGCGGAACGGGTCAAGGGACGGGACGGATTCCCAGAGAGAAGCGCACGCAGCAGATGAGTCAGGTTTGTCGGGTCGATGGTTCAAGCGTGGGCTTCGGGCACTCGATCAGCCACGCTCATGTGCGCACGAAGCGGAGGTTCAAGGTGCTCGACCGACGTGGGATTGGCGCTGTCATCGCCGGAATAGTGGCTGCGGGGGAGCGCATCTGATGGCGAAGAACGATCGCCCACTCGTCGTACTGTGTTCGGCTGGAGGTGCGGGCTCCTGCTGCGTCACCCGCAAGAGTCGATGCAAGACCCTGATCGGACCGCTGTCCACGCGTGTGATCGGATCGCCATTCGTCACCTGGATTTCTGTGAGGAGAGGTGACTGACCTGAACTAGCTCATTGCTTCGGTTGATTCGCGCGCGCACGCGGGACAGAGCCCGAAGATCTCCATGGTGTGGGTGATGTCAGAGTATCCATGCTCGTGCGCAATGGCATCGGTCCAGCGTTCGATGGCCTTGCCCTCAACCTCAACAGTACGCCCGCACTTGCGGCACACCAGATGGTGATGATGGCCCGCACTCTGCCCGCAGTGACGGTAAATCGACTCCCCATCGCTGTTGATGAGTACGTCAATGTCGCCAGAATCGGTCAGCGCCTGCAGCGTCCGATAGACGGTAGTAAGCCCGACTAGGTCCCCGCGACGTCTGAGCACGTCATGCAGGTCTTGGGCAGACCGGAAGTCGTCTACTTCTGCGAGAGCCGCGGCCACTGCCGCTCGTTGTTTGGTCGAGCGTTGGCCGATTTTTGCCGACATCGAGTCCCTCCCGCCTTGCGCTCGTGAATGCGTGTACATCCTACTCGGATGCAGGTGACGGCGACCCATCTCAAGAGCTCGGCCCCGGCGGCAAGGAGGGGCGGATTGACCGATGAATCGTCAGCGGATAGGTTGGCCTTAATGAAAAGCATTATCAATAAACATGGGAGCGCAAATGAACCGAATCGCCATGCACCGTTCGATGGTTGCCCTGCTCGTCTCCACCAGCATCGGTCTAGCGGCCTGCTCGAGCACGACTGCATCTGACGGCGCCCCCACCGCAGACTCGCCCGACCTGTCCGTCGCTGCGAACTTCTACCCCGTTGAGTGGCTAGTGAAGGAGATTGGTGGTGATGCAATATCGGTCACCGGTCTCACCCCGCTCGGCGAGGAGCCCCACGACCTCATCCTCAACGCTCAAACGCGCGAGGTGATTGAGTCTTCGAATGTGGTGTTCTACCTTGGATCTGGCTTCCAGCCAGACGTGGAGAAGGCATTGGCCCAGCGATCTCAGGGACCCGAGGCCGTGGATCTGCTGAAAGCTCCCGGGGTCGTCCTCCTCGATGCGCCGGCGGATCTCGGCAAAGAGTCCCTCGCCGGAAACAAGGACCCTCACGTATGGCTCGACCCCACCCTCATGCAAGCGATGGCCAAGGAGATCGCTGCCGTGCTGTCGAAGGCCGCTCCGAGCCAATCGGGAGAGTTTGAAAAGAACAGGGACGCACTCCTCGCAAGCCTCGGAGCGCTTGACGATGAACTCCAGGGCGCAATCCGTGGGTGCCTGACGAACACCATCGTCACATCCCATGCGGCATTCAACTATCTTGCGCAGCGGTATGGACTCATCCAACTTGCCATCACGGGGATCAGCCCCGATGACCAGCCGGATCCGGCGACGTTGCAGCAGATTGCGGCGGATGCCAAGGCCGCCGGTGTCACGACGGTCTTCTTCGAGGAGCAGTTGCCGAGGGAACTGTCCGAGACAGTCGCCATGGAGATCGGTGCCCGCATCGACCTGCTGTCGGCACTGGAATTCGATCCCGAGGAGTTCATCGGGCCGGGTCAAAGCTACCTGACTGTCATGAGTGACAACGGCAAGCGCATCGCGGCCGGACTTCAGTGCGCATGAGCCCACAGCCCATGGCACAGGGCCACGCACTCGACGGAAGCCCGGCAATCGAGGCGATCGGCCTCGGTGTCCGGTACTCCGGTCGGGAGGCGGTGCGCAACGTCGACCTGATCATTGGCAGGGGCGAGGCGGTAGCGCTTGTGGGGCGCAATGGTGCCGGCAAGTCATCGCTCCTTCGTGCGATCAGCGGTCTGGAAAACTCCAGCGGCCAGGTGATCGTGCATGGAGAGCACTGCCATCATGGCGCGGTACTCGCACCCGTGGCATATGTGCCGCAGCGCTCATCGGCCCGGTGGGACCTGCCGCTCAGCGTGCAGGAAGTTGTCGTTGCAGGCTGCCGAGCGAGGGGTGGCAGGTGGCGTCGGCCAACGTCAGCCGACAGGGCACGAGCAATCCAAGCAATGAAGATCTTTCGCATTGACGAATTGCGGGATTCGACGATCGGCAATCTTTCCGGGGGACAGGCGCAAAGAGTCCTGCTCGCCCGTGCCTTCGCGCAGCAGCCCAAGGTCCTCCTCCTCGATGAGCCGTTCGCGGGTCTGGATAGCGCGAGCGCTGACAGCCTGTCCACCGCCATCAAAGACGTGTGCTCGTCGGGCATGACCGTGCTGTGTGCGATGCACGAACTCGCGATTGCCAGGTCAGTCTTTCCTCGCACGATTGCCATGGACGTGTGCATTATCGGAGACGGTCCGACGAGCGAGGTCCTCGATCCTCGGGGAATCGAGAGGATCTTCGTTCGCGGAGCGGCCCCCGTGTCAGCGGTGGATCGGACGTGAATGTGCTCGGCTGGCTCACGGATCCCTTCGCCTCAGGCTTCATGCAGCGCGCCCTTATCAGCGCGATCGCGATCGGGATTGCTGCACCCGCGATAGGGGTGTGGGCTGTATCTCGGAGACTGGTGTATCTCACGGACGCGATGAGCCATGCGATCTTGGCCGGAGTCGCAGGCGCTGCGTTGTTCGGGGTCTCGCTTGTTCTCGGCGGAATCGGAGCGGGTCTATTCATGGCACTCGTCGTTGCGTGGCTGGTGATTCGTGCCCGCGTGCCGGAGGACAGCGCGATCGGTGTCGTGGGGCAAGGGCTCTTCGCCATCGGGGTCATCGGCGTGGGACTCATGAGCGATCCGCGGGCACTTTCGCATGTGCTCTTCGGGAATCCGCTCACGGTGACCTCCGCCGAGGTCGCGGTGCAGGTGGCCGTCGCCATCGTCGTCCTGACGGCGGGGTGGTTCCTCGGTCCGCTTTTGGCTATCGCCACCTTCGACCCCCTGCATGCACGAACGGTGGGCGTGCGGGTGGGCCTGCTTGACACGGGGCTGATCATCACGCTCGCGATGGTCGTTGTGGTCGGACTCACGAGCGTCGGTGTGCTCATGGCGATCACGCTCATCACGGCCCCAGCGGTGGCTGCCAGGCTTCTCGTGCCGCGACTCAGCCATACCGTCCTTGTTGCATGCGCTCTCGGAGTTTTCGCGGCGATCGCCGGCCTGCTCGTCAGCTACCACCTTTCCCTGCCGACGGGGCCGAGCATTGCTGTGCTTGCGGTGGGGGAGGTGGCCGTAGCTGCCGTCCTGAGGCGTCCATGGTCGCGAAGCCCGAAGTCGGCAACTGATGATTGGAAAGGCTCGGTGACGGGCGATGCAGGCGATCGACGGGATGAGACGGCGGCTATCTCAACTGCCGGCGGTGGCAGTCTCTGACACTCTCTCGCGCCGATGCCAGGTGCGACGAACGATGAGGCCTAGCGCAGCGCACATCGCGAAGAGCCCAAGAGCGATGAAGACGATCGTCGGGCCTGGCGGAACATCGAGATTGAACGACACGGTGAGACCAGCCACGCATGAAGCCAGTCCGAGGACGACACCGAGGAGTGCGGTCGCTCTGAACGAGCGACTCAACTGCTGCGCTGCCGCAATGGGCACGATCATGATGGCGCTGATGAGCAGCAGGCCTACTGTTCGCATGCCGACGACGACGGTAACAGCGGCAAGGACGGTGAGAAGCATGCTCACGCGACTCGTGCGTATGCCCTGAGTGTGGGCGAGGTCCGGGTCAAGTGCGAGGAGGAAGATCTGGCGCCCGAAGATTCCGAGGGTCGTGATGACGGCTACTGCGGCGATGACCAGACCGACGAGATCGCCCGTTGCTACCGTTGACAGCGATCCGAAGAGATACTGGTTGAGGGCCGTCGACGACTTGCCGGAAGCGAGGGAGGTAAAGAACACTCCCCCGGCGATCCCTCCGTAGAAGACGAGTGCGAGCGCGAGATCCCCGGCGGTCCTGCTTCTCGACCTGATGATCTCGAGAACCACTGCACCGATGGCCGCGAGGACAAGCGCCGTCGGAACGGGCGCTGTGCCCACGAGAAATGCAAGCCCCACGCCCGTCAATGCGACGTGACCCATTCCATCTCCGAGCAGGGCAAGCCTGCGCTGCACGAGGAAGACGCCGATAAGGGGCGAGATCGTGCCGACGACAACCGCGGCAAGCAACGCCCGTTGCATGAAGTCGTAACTCAGCATCTCGATCATGGTTCGAGAAGGCCACTCGGCTCGGGGAGGGGTGCTAGCTCATTGCTGTGGTGCCATGCATGGTCTGCAAGGTGGGCGGGTGCCGGGGGCGGGCCGTCGTACGCGACGGACCGCGCGCCTCTTCTCTGCATGACGATGACCCGGGTGGCCAATCGCGAGAAGACGCCGAGTTCGTGGGTCACAAGCAATACGGTGGCCCCGTCGTCTCGTAGTGTGCTGAAGACGTCGGCCAGTTGGCGCTGCGACTCATGGTCGATGCCCGCAGTTGGCTCATCGAGAACGAATATGTCAGCGCCTTTCGCCAGTGCGTGGGCGATCATGACCCTGCGTTGCTGCCCGCCGGACAATGCATCGAGTCGATCGTGCCTGCGGCCCCATAGATTCACCTTGCGAAGGGCGAGCTCTGCGGCGGTCTTGTCCGCGTTCCCCATGAAAAGACGATTCGGGCGCGTCCTAGCGCTGCGAACCACCTCCAGGACCGACACGGGAACGGCGCCTGCCGACAGGAGTCGTTGGGGGACGTATGCCACTCGTGTCCAGTCCCTGAATCGGCCCACGTCGACACCGACGATCTGCGACGAGCCGGAACTCAAGGGAGTGAGGCCGAGGAGTGCTTTCATGAGCGTCGTCTTTCCGCTGCCGTTCTCGCCCAGAATCGCAGCGAACTCCCCGGGTTGAATTGTCAGGCTGAGGTGGGAAAAAACGGCTTCCCCCTCGTAGTCCACCTGACCGTTGGTCAGGTGGAACGAGGGGAAGGCACCGCCATCCGTTGTGCCTGCAGCGGTCATGCCTGCATCGTAGAGGTCACGCGCAGCCATTCCCGGCTTTCACGGAGGCGAGGTTGGACTCCATAACCGTGACGTAGTTGCCGGTCGAACCTGGGGCGAGGCCTTCCAGCGGATCGAGGACAGCAGTCGAAGCACCTGTCTCGGATGCGACGGTCTCCGCGATCTTCGGGTCGACCAAGGTCTCGTAGTAAATGGTCTTGACGTTGTTCGCGCGGACAAAGTCAGCGATCTCGACGATCTTGGCGGGAGAGGGCTCGCTGTCGGGCGACAGGCCGGAGATCCCCACCTGAGTAAAGCCGTAACGCTTCGCGAGGTAGCCGAAGGCCTCGTGGCTCGTTACGAGGTCACGTGATGTGCACTTCTCTGTCCCGGCAGCCCATGCAGCATCGAGTTCCGACATGGTGGACGCGAGCGCCTGCGCATTCGCTGAGAACATAGCCTGCTTGTCTGCGCGAATCGAGGAGAGTCGATCGGCGACTGTGGTGCCCATGGCCTCCATGTTCAGGGGGTTCAGCCAGACGTGCGGGTCAGTGGCGCCGTGGGCGCCTTCATCCTCGCCCTCGTGCTCCTCGCCCTCGTGCTCCTCGCCCTCGTGCTCCTCGCCCTCCAATAACGTGAGGTTGGCGCTCATGCTCAGGGCAGTTGACGAGGCCTGCTGGGCCACGGCTTCGTCGACTGCAGGCTGAAATCCTTCGATGTAGAGCACGAGATCTGCTTCGCCGATGGCCGCGACCTGCTGCGGAGTGAGTTCGAGGTCGTGCGGCTCCCCGCCGGGCGGGGTCAGGTTGGTGACCGTGATCTGGTCGCCGCCGACCTGCTCAGCAAGGTAGGTGAGCGGGTAGAAGGCCGTGACGACCTTGAGCGGCTCTGCACTGGGGACTGCCTCGGGAGCAGCACTGGATGCGGGCGGGGTGGAGGCAGGCACCGACGGCGAGCTCCCAGAAGATGCGTCCGGGGTGGACCCGCAGGCGGCAAGCGCGAGGGATGCGGTGAAGGCGACGGCAAGCAGTGAGGATCTCATGCCCAGAGTATGAAGAAAATGAAAATGAATGTCAAAACTAGTAACTCATGAGGTGCGCCTCGGCAGCGGCTAGATGCGCCCCATGAACTTGAACACGGCAATGCCGACGACGGCCACGACGGTGATGAGCCGCACCGTGCGCGAGCCCATGGTGAGTGCCGGCCAGGAGAGGACGAGCAGCCACGCGAGGAACACGGCGACGAGCAGCAGGAGAATGCCGCCGAGCCACGCCAGGCCGCCGGTCTGGATGAGACCGAGGAACAGCAGGGCGGCTGGCAGAACGACCATCACCCAGCGGGGCACCCGCTGAAGGGTGACCAAGAGCGGATAGCTCTTCGTCTCGAAGGCCGAGCGCGTCGGGCTCGACGGGTTGCTGAGCTTGGCCGGGCCACTCGGCTTCGATGGCTTCCCGGACGACGCTGGGCGACCAGCGGCCTTCCCCGGCGCCTTTGGCGGAATTGGCGGCGGACCGCCCGGACCCCGCACGCCGGTCGGCTGGTCGTTGTTCTGCTTGGCCATGAATCCTCCGGGAGTCTGGACGGGTGCTGCCAGCTCCCGCGCCCGAGCGCGGTGGACTAGCGTCCGTATGGTGTTCGACTCTAATACGTCCGCCCCCGGTCTTGTCGTGATCACCCGATTCAATGTCCCGACCGAGCAAGCGGAGCAGTTCGCGCTCGACGCGCGGGCCGCTATTGCCGTGCTCGCGGAGCGCCCCGGATTCGTCGATGCAGATCTCGGGCAGTCGACCGACGATGAGTCGCTGCGGGTCATCACGACGAGGTGGGAGGGGATCGGCGCCTACAGACGTGCGCTGTCGTCCTACGACGTCAAGCTCTCCGCGATCCCCTTCCTATCGCTGGCGATCGACGAGCCATCCGCATTCGAGATCGTTCACGCGCGCACCCCGGAGGGCGCGCGCGAAGGGGTGAGCGGCCTCGCTGCCGACGCGGGCTCGATCGGGCTCGGTTTCGCGTCCGGTCCCGATATCCCGTCCGTTCGGTCATGAAGTCATTTGCGAATCTCGCGGACGCCGGACGCGCGCTGGCAGCACTCGTCCAAGAGGAATTCACTGACGCGAGCGACGTCATTGTCCTCGCCGCAATACCCAACGGCGTGCCTGTCGCAATTCCGGTTGCGGCCGTGCTCGGAGTGAGGGCGACGGGCCTG
>CAMDKQ010000122.1 GCA_945901095.1 Bifidobacterium breve | reverse complement strand
ACTCGGAAAGCTCGAGCAGCGTCATTTCCTTGAACGCGTCGAGAAGTGCATCGGTGCTCAACTTCGCCATGGTGGCGTCCTTTCGGGGTTGTACCGGCCGAGGGCGGCCGGAGGGTGATGGGCCTTAGCCCTCGGTGGATTCCTCAACGACTGCCTCTTCGGCAACCGCTTCAGCGATTTCTTCAGTGACAATTACCTCGTTTGCAGCCTCGTCAGCGGCAGCGGGTGCAGCAGCCTCAGGCGTCTGTGACTCGAGTTTGGTTTGCAACGCGCCGAGGGCACGAGCCGTCTTCGACAACGGCGCTGCGAACAGCGCGGCGGCCTGGGACTGCTTGGCCTTCATGGCACCAGCGAGCTTTGCGAGGAGAACCTCACGCGACTCGAGGTCGGCGAGCTTTTGAATATCGGCCGCAGCGAGCACGACTCCATCCATCACCCCACCTTTGATGATCAGGTTGGGGTTCTCCTTCGCGAAGTTGCGAATACCCTTCGCTGCCTCAACCGGATCGCCCTTCACAAACGCGATAGCACTCGGTCCGGCAAGCAGGTCGTCAAGGCCGGTGACCCCGGCTTGGCTCGCTGCGATCTTCGTCAACGTGTTCTTGACGATCGTGTACGACACCGTCGGTCCGAGCGAGCGGCGAAGCTTCTTAAGCTGCGCCACCGTGAGGCCGCGATATTCGGTGAGCACGGTTGCACTCGAGGTGCGGAACTGCTCGGCGAGTTCGGCGACAGTGTTCGCCTTGTTCGCTCCAGCCATGGGGCTCCTTTCAACGGGCCCCGAACAACACAAACGCCCCGGCGCAGGCGCACGGGGCTTCGCGGCACGATAACTACCACCAGGAGCTACGTTCACCTACGCGGGCCGCCCGCATCGTGCGGAGCCTTCGACGCACATTCCGAGGAACGTGCGCAACCAGCGGTCTTTGGTAATGGTGACCCTAGACGCTTCGACCCCGCCGCGTCAAAACAAGTTGGCACTGGGTCGTGGCGCCCGAAACGAGTTCGACCAACTCACTCGCGACTGTGCGCGATTGAGTCGGTCGAATAATCTCGGTCGGGTGATGTCTAGACCTCGTCCTCCACGGTGAGATTCTTCACACGATTGGGATCAACCGGGATACCCGGGCCCATCGTGGTAGAGAAAGTCGCCTTTTTCACATAACGACCCTTTGCCGCGGAGGGCTTCAAACGCAGGACCTCATCGAGTGCTGCTGCGTAATTCTCGACCAGTTGCGCCTCCTCGAACGAGGCCTTGCCGATCGGGAACTGCAGGTTCGAGTGCTTATCGACACGGAACTCAATCTTGCCGCCCTTGATGTCAGCGACAGCCTTCGCCACATCCATGGTTACCGTTCCCGTCTTGGGATTGGGCATGAGACCACGGGGGCCGAGGACCTTGCCGAGGGTGCCGACCTTGCCCATGAGATCGGGGGTGGAGACGGCGGAATCAAAATCGGTCCACCCACCCTTGACCTTCTCGATCAGGTCGTCGGAGCCGACAAAGTCTGCTCCCGCCGCCCGCGCCTCATCAGCCTTCTCGCCATTGGCAAACACCAGAACCCGCGCTGTCTTGCCGGTGCCGTGGGGGAGATTGACCGTTCCGCGAACCATTTGATCGGCCTTGCGCGGGTCGACGCCAAGACGCATCGAGACCTCGACAGTCGGGTCGAACTTGGTCGTCACCGATCCCTTCGCAATGCGGACGGCCGCGAGTGGGGAGTAAAGCGAATCAAAATCGATTTGCTCTGCTGCCTTCAGGTATGCCTTGCTGCGCTTCATTTCTGCCCCTTCGCAGATTGTGGTTGACGAGCCGCGCTGGCTCTCCCACATCGAGGCTCGGTGGCCGGCCACTCCGGCCTCCGAGATCATTCATGTTGTCTAGCTAGGCCGAAACCGTGATGCCCATCTGACGAGCGGTGCCCTCGATGATCTTCATCGCGGCATCAACATCATTCGCGTTGAGGTCAGGCATCTTCGTCTCGGCGATCTGGCGAACCTGATCCTTGGTAATCGAACCGGCCTTCACCTTGTGCGGCTCGCCCGAGCCCTTTTCAAGCCCAGCGGCCTTGAGAATCAAGCGGGATGCCGGCGGGGTCTTGAGTTCGAAGGTGAACGACCGATCATCGTAGACCGTGATTTCGACGGGGATTACGTTCCCCTTCTGGCTTTCCGTCGCGGCATTGTACGCCTTGCAGAACTCCATGATGTTCACACCGTGCTGACCCAGAGCGGGACCAACGGGCGGTGCTGGATTCGCTAAGCCTGCCTTGATCTGCAGTTTGATCAGGCCGGCGACCTTCTTCTTCGGTGCCATGGTGTGCGGGTCCTTCTTCTGGTGTGGCCCGAGGGCGGCGCCCTCGGGAGTCGAACTAGTTCTTGACCACCTGATTGAACGCAAGCTCAACGGGTGTCTCTCGGCCGAAGATCTCGACCATGCCGGTGATCTTCTGTGCCTCGATGTTGATCTCCGAGATCGAGGCATGGAGGGTCGCAAATGGCCCATCAACGACGGTCACCGAATCGCCAACCACAAAGTCGACCTCGATGGTCGGCAGGTTCGTGCCGAGGGGACCGGTTCCGGTGACAGCCGCCCCAGACTTCTTCTCGGGGACCGGGGCGAGAATTCCGACAACCTCGTCAAGGGAAAGTGGTGAGGGCTGGTGGCCATGCCCTACGAAACCGGTCACGCCGGGAGTGTGGCGAACCGTGCCCCACGACTCGTCGGTCATCTCCATACGAACAAGAACATAGCCGGGGAACTTGTTGCGCTTGAGTTGCTTGCGCACGCCGCCCTTGATCTCGGTGACCTCCTCGATCGGGACCTCGACCTGGAAGATGTAGTCCTCCATATTCAGGGACCCGATACGGGACTCGAGGTTGCCCTTGACCTTGTTCTCGTAGCCGGCATAGGAGTGGATGACGAACCAGTCGCCGGGCGCGCTGCGCATCTGCTCGCGAAAGGCAACAACGGGGTCGATCTCCTCGTCCGCTTCGATAACCGTCTCCTCAACGGCGGCTTCAATCACCACATCGACGGCGTCCGCTGCCTCGTCGGCTAGCGCTTCCTCGAAGATGTCAGCGTCATGCTCCACTGCGGTGTCGTCCACGTCTGGTGATTCGCCGCCCGGGGACGTCGCGAAAGGATCGACCGCGGGTGATGCGGCGGTGACGTTCTCGTCCTGGTCGGACACGGTGGCCAATCTCCTTGTTCGGGAAAACTCTGGTAAGCGGGTCGAACTGGGCGTACGCGTGGATCTGCTGACGGTCCGCAGTTGCATCGGACGCGGGTTCGCTATCCGAAGACGAAGAGCACGACCTTAGTGAAGACATAGTCATAGCCCGCGATGATGCTTGAGATGATCGAGACGAAGATGATCACCACGATCGTGTATGCGATGAGTTCCTTGCGGGTGGGCCAGATGACCTTCCGCAGTTCGACGATGATCTGGCGAATAAACAGCGCCAGCCGCCCGAACGGACCCTTGTGCGGACGCGCATTGCCGCCCGAGGGCTCGTGCGATACGTCGGTGTCGGTCATGCCTGCCTTCTTCGTCCGGTTGTGCTTCTCTTACGCGGAGGTCTTCGTTTTCCGCGAATGTACGTGCCGTTCTCGAACATCATTTCGTGCTACGCAGGGCCGGAGGGACTTGAACCCCCAACCGCCGGTTTTGGAGACCGGTGCTCTACCAGTTGAGCTACGACCCTTTGGAGGTCCGCGGGTCACCCTGAAGGCAGGCTAACGCCAACGTACCAACCGCGCCGTGAGTCTACGGTCCAGCCCACGAAACGGTCCAATCGCACCCTCGCAGACCCGCCGCAAGGGCTCCCCTTCGCCCGAGCGGGGCGCCCCTGAAAGGATGAATGCATGACCTCTCGGATCTCTCATCGAATCTCCTCCATCGCCGAATCAGCCACCCTGGCCGTCGACGCAAAGGCCAAGGCGCTCAAGGCAGCTGGGCGACCGGTCATCGGCTTTGGAGCGGGTGAGCCAGACTTCCCGACGCCCGGCTACATCGTCGAGGCGGCGATCGCCGCTTGCAGCGAGCCGAAGTGGCATCGCTACACCCCTGCCGGCGGTCTTCCTGAGCTCAAGGAGGCCATCGCCGCGAAGACCTTGCGCGACTCGGGCTACGCGGTCAGCGGGGGTCAGGTTCTCGTCACGAACGGCGGCAAGCAGGCCTTGTACAACGCTTTTGCGACCCTGCTCGATCCCGGCGACGAGGTCATCCTCCCGGCCCCCTATTGGACGACCTACCCGGAGTCGATCCGGCTGGCCGGCGGAGTTCCCGTCGAGGTCATGACCGACGAGACCACCGGATACCGAGCCACCGTCGAGCAACTCGAAGCCGCGAGGACCCCGCGCACGAAGGTGCTTGTCTTTGTATCGCCCTCGAACCCGACGGGCGCGGTGTACTCCCCCTCCGAAGTGCAGGCGATCGGTGAATGGGCCCTGGCGAACGGCATCTGGGTCGTCACCGATGAGATCTACGAGCACCTCGTGTACGGGGATGCCGAGTTCTCGTCGATGCCCGTCCTCGTTCCCGGGCTCGCCGATACCTGCGTCATCATCAACGGGGTCGCGAAGACCTACGCGATGACCGGCTGGCGGGTGGGCTGGATGATCGCCCCCGCTGACGTCATCAAGGCCTCGACAAACCTACAGTCGCACGCAACCTCGAATGTCGCGAACGTCTCCCAGATCGCAGCGCTCGCTGCCGTTCAGGGCGACCTCGCGGCGGTCGATGAGATGAAGATCGCCTTCGATAGGCGCCGACACCTCATCACCGCGCTCCTCGACGCCATTCCAGGCATCTCCTGCCCACTACCGGAGGGGGCCTTCTACGTGTACCCCTCCGTTCGGGACCTTGTCGGACGCTCCCTGCGGGGTGCCACCATTGAGTCATCAGCGCATCTGGCCGCGCTCATCCTTGACGAGGTCGAGGTGGCCTGCGTGCCGGGTGAGGCCTTTGGGACCCCCGGTTACCTTCGCCTTTCCTACGCCACATCAGACAACGACATCACCGAGGGCGTGGGCCGCATGGCTGTGCTGCTCGCTGAGGCCGGCTGACCATTCAGTCGGGGCTTCGGCCCAGTTCGCAATTTATGAAGCGCGGCTCGGGCTCAAGTTCGACGCCGAATGCGACCTGAACCCGGTGCTTGACGGCTGAGGCGAGTTCGAGGACCTCGGCCGCCGATGCGCCCCCGAGGTTGGCAATCGCCAGGCTGTGCTTGGACGAGATTGCGGCTCGTGAGTCTGCCCGCGCCCGCCAACCGCGAGTCACGCCGGCGTGCTCGATGAGCCATGCGGCGCTAACCTTCACCCCGGCCGGTGCCGGATACCGCGGGCAGTCCGTTGGCAACGTAGCCGCTACTGCATCACCAACGATCGGGTTGGTGAAGAAGGATCCAACGCTGCTCGTGTCAGGATCATCGGGGTCGAGCACCATCCCCTTGGCCCGACGGAGCCGCAGAACCGCCTCGCGAATCTGCGACGGGGTGGCTGTGGCGCCAACCTCGATACCGAGTTCCTCGGCGAGCTGGGCATAGCGCACGTCGCTCTCGCCGCCGACCATCAGTCGGAACGTCACCTCGAGCACCACCCAGCGCTCAGGCTGCTCCTTGAACACGCTCCCCCGGTAAGTGAAGGCGCAGTCGGCGGCTGTGAGGTCGACGACCAACAGGGACGACCGGTCTAGTGCGCGAACCTGCGTGATTGTGTGTGAAACGTCCTGACCGTAGGCGCCAACATTTTGGATGGGCGTCGCCCCGACGAGACCCGGGATGCCCGAAAGGGCTTCGATCCCGGCCCAGCCGGACAAGGCGGTGTGGGCCACTAGGTTGTCCCACGACTCTCCGCAGGCTGCCACGACCTCGACGAAGTCCGGTGACGCCGTGAAGGTCAGGCCGCGGACGCCGAGCGCCACCACCGTGCCATCGAAGCCCTCGTCGCCGCAAACGAGGTTGCTCCCGCCTCCGATGAGCAGGAGTGGTCGCCCGACCTGATCAAGGGCGATGACCTGCTCAACGAGCTGCGCCTCAGTCGTCGCGAGAACGTAGTCGCCAACCGGTCCCCCGATCCGCAGGGTCGTGTGGTCAGCGAGTCGAATGGTCACAGCCTGAGCCTAGGCGCGACGTCGCATCACTCGCGCGGGCTGAGGAGCTCGACTCGGCCCCGAAAGCGTTGGAGGATCCGGTCATAAGTCTTCTTGGACTCTTTGTCCCGGTAGGCCGGATCGGTGTCGTGGTAGGCATGATGACGGTCCTGACGCAACGGCAGTTCCCCTTCGGGCATAACGATGCGGCCCGCACCGCTCGTCGACCCGTACTCGCGCAGGGAGAGCGACCACTCCATGTCGGCGTTGCGGTAGAAGGTTGCCTTGGGATTAGGCGGGCATTCACGTGCGGCGTCGGTGCGAACCACCATGAGGTAGCCGAGCACGGCGTCGACCTCGCCGGGGCCGGCATCCGTGAAGGTCCGCCAGCCATCCCCCGTATTGACGTTAACGCCGCGCCAACCCGAGGCAACGACTGAAGGATCCTCGAATGTCGCGAGAATCGGGGTCAACGCATCGCCCGTGAGGATCGTCGAGACGTCGATCACCGCGAAGAACTCGCTCGTCGCCACCCCCGCGAGGGCGGAAACGGCAGTCGCCCAGCCCGCCCGGGCAAGGGGCTGATCGATGTGAATCTCAGCGAGCCTGGCCGGACATTCAGCGGCAATCTGATGCAGCCTTGCGCCCGAACTATCGACATCCCCAAAGTCGAGCCCGATGATGGCAACCTCGTCGCTGGTGTTCGCGAGAAGCGCTCTCAGGCAGGTCTCGAGGTCGTCGGGCCAGCCATCCACCAGGACGACAACCGTGCATCGCGCCACAGGGAGCGTCAACGCAGATTGAGCCACTGCGGCAAGGTTCGCAAGGACGGCGAACGGCGGCTTCTGCGTGAGGATGAAACCTTCGGCGGTGTCCTTCACCACCCAGCCGTGGGAGGCGATCTCGTCGCGCAGCAGGTCGGACTTGGCAAAGTCCTTTTCGGCCCGGGCCGAAGAGCGTTCGACCGCAAGCGCGGTTACCCCCGCAGGCACATCGGCAGCCTCGGTCATGGGAGTCTGACGATGGCTTGGGCCTTACCCAACACTGTCTGGCCCTCGCACGAAGCCGTGATCGTTATCTTCACGCAGTTGTCGTCGAGCAATTCGGTGACCTTCGCGCTCACGTCGAGCGTTGCGCCGTGGTCGTTATCTGGAACGACGACGGGACGTGTGAACCGAACCCCGTACTGGACGAGTGCACCGGGGTCACCGACCCAATCAGTCACGACCCGGATGGCCTCGGCCATTGTGAGCATCCCATGCGCAATGACGTTCGGGAGCCCGACCGAAGTCGCGAGCCGCTCATTCCAGTGAATGACGTTGAAGTCGCCCGAGGCCCCGCAATATCGGACGAGGTCAACGCGGGCAAGGGGAAATGATGCGCTCGGCAGTTCAGTGCCCAACGCGACGTCGGAGTAGCGGATGCCTGCGGCCATCAGGAGTCGACGCCCCTAGAGACGAGGACCGAGGTCGCAGTGAC
The DNA here is from genome assembly GCA_945901095.1 of Bifidobacterium breve. GTDB lineage: Bacteria > Actinomycetota > Actinomycetes > S36-B12 > S36-B12 > WLND01. The sequence goes on along the minus strand of CAMDKQ010000122.1, from coordinate 1,591 downwards.
GACGTGCTCGCCATTGACGGTGTCGATGCTCGCCTTCGTGGTGAGCATGTCATTGCCGGCGACAGTCCGGATGTTGTCGATCATTGTGCTGACGATGAGTTCATCGCCGGCGCATATCGGGCGGGCATACGCGTAGGACTGCTCCGCATGGACGACTCTGGTGAAGTCAAGCCCCAAATCCGGGTCAAACATCACCACGTGGCTGGACTCCATCGCGACCACGGTTGCAAAAGTCGGCGGCGCGATGAGATCGGGATACCCAAGTGCCCTCGCGGCCACGCAATCAAAGAACACCAAATTCGCTTCGCCGATGGCGCGGGCGAACTCGCGGATCTTCTCGCGCCCTACGAGATAGGGCGCACTCACCGGGTACTCCCGACCGATGAAATCTGCGTTCAGCGCCACGGCGGGGCCCCCGTCACCGTGAGACGTTGCTTCAGCGAGTTTCCTTGTGCACCGTGTGCTTGTTGCAGTTGGTGCAGTGCTTCTTGGCCTCAAGTCGATCAGGATCGTTGCGGCGATTCTTCTTCGTGATGTAGTTCCGGTGCTTGCAGTCCTCGCACGCCAAGGTGATCTTCGGTCGGACGTCGGTGGCCTTACCCATGGGTCTTCCTCTTCCTGGCGCGCCGCGGGAATGCGACTGTTGATTCGATCCTACTTCGTTCCTTGCCGCTCCTCACGGAGTAGCGGAGGCCGGACTTGAACCGGCGACACAGCGATTATGAGCCGCTTGCTCTACCAACTGAGCTACCCCGCCACGACCGGGCCAGCCCGACTCATGCCGGGCGTGCGCCTTAGCCGAGCCCCCAAACGGAATCGAACCGTTGACCTTCTCCTTACCATGGAGACGCTCTACCGACTGAGCTATGGGGGCGTGAAGCCACGCAAGCGTATACGAGGGTGGCCGCTGGATGAAATCGGCCTGGTCAATGGGAGCAGGTGCCGAGGAGGACCGGTTCAAGCAGACTGGTGTCATGGAATCATCAAGCACAGCGTGGACCGCCGCAGATCTTCCGCGACTCGTTGGGCGGAGCGTCATCGTGACCGGCGCCAATTCTGGCCTCGGGTACTTCACCGCATCGGCCCTCGCCGCATGCGGGGCTGACGTGACCATGGCCGTCAGGAACCTCGAAAAGGGAGAAGCCGCCGCTCAGGAAATCCGCACATTGCATCCTGATGCCGGGCTAGAAGTCAGCGAACTCGACCTTGCCGACCTGTCCTCGATCCGTGCCTTCGCCGAGCGCTGGTCACTATCCCATGCAGGCGGGCTGAGCATCCTCGTAAACAACGCGGGCATCATGGCGATTCCGAGGCGGGAAACCGCGGATGCCTTCGAGATGCAACTCGGCACCAACCACCTCGGCCACTTCGCCCTCACCGGCCTACTGCTGCCGGCCCTCATCGCCCAGCCAGGCGCTCGAGTCGTGACGGTATCGAGTCAAGCCCACCGCCTCGGCAAGATGGACTTCGACGACCTCATGGGCAGGAACCGGTACCGCCCGTGGGGGGCATACGGCCAGAGCAAACTCGCCAACCTGCTCTTCACAACGGAACTGCAGCGTCGAATCGATGATGCCGGCCTCTCGCTGCT
>CAMDKQ010000121.1 GCA_945901095.1 Bifidobacterium breve | reverse complement strand
TTGGCGGCGTCCCGCTCCGGCAGCCTGTCGTCCAGTACGGGCCGTTCGTCATGTGCTCGAATGAAGAGATTATGGAAGCAGTTGAGGACTTTCAAGCCGGACGCTTCGGGCAGATTCCGTTAGGGGCCATCCAGCCGCACCGACCCGCGGGTTGACCGGCTGATGCGCTGAACCCATGCGTCGCCGCTGGTAGCGTCGCGACGTATGGGAACACTTGGATCGTCGGTGAGGGCGATAGGCGCCTTCGGTCTGTGCCTGTCCGCGGTGACCATTGGAGCCGTCGCACCAGCACCTGGCGCCTTTGCGGCGAGTGGCCAGATGGCAAGGAGCATCGATGACCCGCGGGCGCCAAGGGTCTCGAAGGAGACCTGGCGCGAGTACCTGACCGCGATCACCGATGCCGCCGTTGCGCTTCCCTCCGAGGTTGCCAGCGACCTGCTGGTGCCTGCGCCGAGCGACGCCCGCACCCGGTGGAAAACGATCGACGGGGTCGACTATGTGCTCGTGACCGCCCTGAGGTACGCCCCGGTGAGCACCGTGGAGCCCGGTGCGCAATTCACCCTCGAGGCCAGCCGGTGGGTGTCGATTCCCGGGCAGCTCGTCTCGGAGTGCGTCCGGTATTCCTGCGCCAAACTTGGGACCCAACAACTCGATCTCACACTCAAGCAGGTACTTGGCCTGCCACCGGATGCCGACTACCGCTACGTATCAGAGTTCTGGGTGAAGCCAGCCGACATGTTCCGGCCGTGTACTGACCCGCGGATCACCAGCCCCAGTTGCCCAGAACTGGTCGTTGGTGCGTCCGCTGGAATCCCGACGACGGTGGGGGAGGTGACTCTGGCGGAGTTCATTTGGTCGCAGGCGAATTACGCATGGCGGGCGCCTGATCGATTCCGCCCGAAGGCGGCGGTCTCCTGCGCTCAGGATTATGCGAACGCATCCGTCGGGCAGTGCTACGGCTTCCCGTGGACCCGCCTCGGATACACCTACGACTGGAGCCCGGGGGCGAAGGACGACATCGGCCTCACCGAGTTCGTCGTGGTGAAGGGCGCCGTAGCGTATCTGGAGAGGGTCGGGACCCAGCGCGAGTTCTTCCCATTCGCGAAGCGGGGTAGCAAGCCATGACCGTGCCTGCCGGTGATCGGCGCTGGCTGGTCCTCCTCGTCCTTTCCGCCGGACTCGCGCTCATCTCCCTTGACAACACGATCGTCAATGTTGCCCTCCCGCGACTTCAAGAGGATCTCGGCGCTACGACCGCTCAACTCCAGTGGGTCGTTGACGCCTACTCCGTGCTTTTCGCCGGATCACTCCTCCTTGCTGGCAGTCTCGGCGACCGGTTTGGTCGTCGGCGAATGCTTTTCGCCGGGCTCGTGATCTTCGCGGTTGGTTCGCTTGGGTCCGCGATGATGACCGACGTCAACGGGCTTACGGCCTGCAGGGCAGTGATGGGAATCGGCGCCGCATTCATCATGCCCTCGACCCTGTCGATTCTCGTCCAGGTGTTCACCGATCCCCATGAGCGGGCGAAGGCGATCGGAGTTTGGGCCGCCGTGGCCGGCGTCGGCGTGGCGATCGGGCCGATCGTCGGCGGCGTCCTCCTTGAGCACTACAACTGGAACGCGATCTTCTGGGTGAACCCGCCGCTGTCGGTCGCGGTGATCATCGCGACGCTGCTGCTGGTGCCCGAGTCACGGGACCCGAGCCGTCCGCGATTGGACGTTCGGGGTGCGATGCTGTCGTCGGCCGGAATCATCGCCCTCGTGCTCACGGTGATTGACCTCCCCGACGCAGGGGTGGGCGTGTTCACCATCTCGACAGGGCTGGCCGCAGTGCTGCTGCTCGGTGGATTCGTGTGGTGGGAGCGGCGTGCACCGCGGCCGCTGCTACCGATGAGCCTGTTCGGCAACCGGTTGTTCGTCGTGTCCATCATCTGTGTCGGCCTCGTCTACTTCGCACTCATGGGGGCGATGTTCTTCCTTCCGCAGTTCCTGCAACTCGTGCAGGGCATGACCCCACTTGAATCCGGGCTTTCAGTCCTCCCCGGAGCAGGGGGCCTGCTGCTCGCCTCGCTCGTTAGCTCCAGTCTGGCCGAGCGGATTGGCTCCCGTCGCACCGTCGTGAGCGGGCTCAGTCTGGTGACCATCGGACTGCTGTCGATGAGTTTCCTTGCCCCCGGATCTGCTTACGCATACGTCGGAATATGCCTCGGCCTCATGGGCATTGGCCTCGGGCTCACCCTGCCGCAGGCCACGAACGGGGTGCTCTCGACCGTGCCCCGTGAGCGGTCGGGGATGGGGTCGGCGGTGAACGACAGTATCGGCGAACTCGGAGGCTCCTTCGGGGTCGCCGTCCTCGGTGCGATGCTCTCGATCACCTACCGCGGCAGCATCGATGCGGTGATCGTGCGCGCCGGTGACGCCATTCGCGAGGTACCGACCGCGGTCGTCGATGCGGTACGCGAGTCGCTTGCTTCGGCGACGATCGTGATCGCCCGGCTCCCGACGGACGTTGCGGCACCGGTTCAGCAGGTGGCGGGCCAGGCATTCGTGACCGGCATGGGGTGGGCGCTCCTCACCGGGGCGCTCGTGACTGCAGGTGGAGCGGTACTCGCCTGGCGCTGGTTCCCTGATCGTGTTGCCGCGGCGGCCGAATAGGCATGATTGCGCGAATTCTCGTGGTGCTGGCCGTCGCGGGCGCACTCGGGGTCGTCGGAACCTGGGCACTCGGGTCGCAGGACCCCGCTCTGCCCGTTGCCGTCGAAGCCCAGACTGATCTCCCGTCGGACCGTGGGCCCGCGGCCTGCACCGATCTCGATACTGATGGCTGCATCGACTCCGGTTTCGATCCCAAGCGTGATGGATTGTCGTTCGGGAACGGTGCAGCAACTGGCACCCTGTCCGCAGCCGCTCTCATCGCACTCTTTGGCGCCGAGTCCGTCTGTGCGACGGTTTCGGCGCAGGGGTGCGTCCTGTACCCGGCGGCCGCGGGGTGGGCGAGGCAGGTGAACGAGGCGATGGTCGGGGGCCGGTGTGAGGGCATCGCTGTGCTGGCCCGACGGATCTTCGGCGGTGAAATCTCGGTCGAGGATCTCGATCCCGAGGCAGCAACGACCTCGGCGCTTGCCAGTTCGAACCCGGCCGTCTCCGGAGCCATTCAGACGTGGTGGGCGACGCAATTCCTCCCGCCGGTGCAGGCTGCGGCCGCCTCGTCCCGGCTCTACACACCGTCATCGATCGTTCAGGAGTTATCGGGGGGTTTGCTGTCCGATACGGGATACACCCTCGGCCTCGCGGTTCCCGGTGCGGCCCACTCGGTGCTTCCTTTCGCCGTTCACCGTAGTGGCGAGGACTTTGCAGTGTCGGTCTATGACAGCAACTTTCCGGGAACGACGCAGGAGATCCTCGTCGACCCGCGGTCGGAGCGTTGGACATACGCTCCCGGCGCGCCCACTAGGTCCGTCGACGCCTGGGAGGGGGGCATGGGAACGATGGAACTCACGCCGATGTCCATCCGGGCGCTGCCTGCCCGTGCCCCCTTCGACGCCTCGATGCTGGCGCTCAGCCCGGTGTCCGGAGCGAGTCCTATGAGGGTGACGCTCCTCGTCACCTCACCTGATCCATCCGCACGGCTGGGCGTCGCCCTGACAATCAAGGGCAGAACAATCGATGTGAGCGACCCCGGTGCCAAACTGCCACGCGGCGTGACCGTCCGGCGAATCCTCGGCGCAGGTCCCGCTGGCTCCGGGGTGACCGTGACCATCAATCGCGGCCAGGTCCCAACCTTTGCGGCGGCCCCGATCGCTTGGAAATCGGCCGGAGCGTTGACCCCGACGACGATCTCTATCGACGCCCCTGGAAGGCCGCGGATCACGGTGAGGTCGCCGAACACCCTGGGGGCTGACGCCCTGCGCGGCACGAACCTCATGCGTAGCCGGGGCTCGGCTCGAGATGAGTTTCCGCTTATTGCCGTGAAGTCCGGGCGCACGTACGTCCGGGGCCCGCAGGTGAACATCGCGAACGGGCTCAACAGTCTCAATCTCACCCTGCCGACCGCTGCACTTCACCTTGAGGTGCGCAAGGGGAGAGCCGGAGGCGCCGAGATCGAATTTCGCTCCAGGCAGGGTCGGATGCTCGCAGTTTCCGAGGTGCCGTTCGATACCCCGAGCGGACGTGTCCGGGTGGTGGATGTCAGTGTCTCGGATTCCGGGCGGGTGCTCGATGAATCAGAGGTATTCGCTCGACCAGTGCCGATCGACGCATCCGTGCTAGAGGTCCTCGAGGCTGTTGCCTCAGCCGATGTCGCGGCGGCAGACGGGGCGGCGTCAGGTGCCGACTCGGACGGGGGTGACGCAGCGCAATTGGCGATTGCCGTCTCGAACGTCGGACGATCCGGGGTGGCAGGCACGCCGGTACAGCTCACGAGCAGCGGTGGCTCTGGGACAGGTGCGGTCAGGTTCGTCGTGACGGGCGAGGACTGCGCCATCGTCCGTGGCGCGCTTCACGCGAGTGCACCGGCGAGCTGTCGGGTCACGGCCACCCGTGCGGGCAGTGGGATCTTCGGCGCATCAGCTTCCGCACCGGTGGTGTTCACCTTTCGCGCAGCTCAGCAGGCATCGCTCATGATCGGCAACATCTCACGACCTGCTCTGGTCGGAACCCCGGTCCGCCTGACGACCCGCGGTGGCTCAGGCAACGGGGGCGTGAGCTTCTCGGTGCGGGGCAAAGGGTGTTCGGTATCACGCGACCTCCTCGTGGCGAACCGGCCCGGAACATGCGTGGTCACAGCGGCGAAGGCGAGCAGCGGGATTTACTCGGCGGTGCGCTCCGGATCGCGGTCGATGACCTTCTCCCGAGCCCCCCAGCAGGAACCGCTCATCTCGATTGAGCCACCAGCGGCCGAGGCTACCCCGCCGGAATCTCGATCGTGGCGCGCACCATCTGGTGATCTGAGCCTTGGTAGTCGGTGATGAACGTGCCGTCGGGATTGAGTCGGATCACGACCTCGTAGTCGGTAGCGACGACGCCCGTGCCCTTCGTCATGATGTAGTCGATTCGCGTGGCGTCGAGCACTGGGTTCTTCTTCGACGTCTTGAACTTGTAGGGCTTCTTCGGGAAGCCCTGCTCGGCGAGCAGAAGAGGGTTGTAATTGATGGTCGAGTATTCGACGTTTCGCTTCACGGGAGCATTCGCCGCATCGGCCCAACCAGCGTTGGTGAGCGTGGTCTGAACGCCCTGCGGCTGACGCTTGCGATACGAGTTGAGGTCGGCCATGAGAACGACCGGTACGCCCGACATCCCGTGGGCATCATTGAGTGTCTGCACCCAGCCATCAAGGGCGGCCCCGAAGGCGATGCGTGACGCCTCGTTCGCAGGGTCCTTGAAGGTTGAAGCGTGGACGGAAAGTGCGAGGAAGGGGCCAGCACCATTGAGGCCCTTGAGGTAGGCCCACACCACCTTGCGGGGCGCGGCGTCAGCGGTAAGTCCCTGCGCGATTCGCGACATCGGCACTGTGCCTGCGGACGGGGTGCCGTTGGGGGTGGTCACCTGCTGGACCGTGCTCGTCTTGAACAGCATGCCGGTGGTGTGGGTGCATGGCTTAGGATTTTGGGCGGTCCACTTGCACTCATCTGAGTCGGCCGTGTAGGCGGGAGCCGCGAAACCATAGGGAGCGGTGAGATTCTGGATATCGAGGTACTGGGTCTTGGCGTTCGTGGTCTCCCAATGGGTGGCCTCCTGGAGGCCTACGACGTCGACGGATGACTCGACGATCGTCCGGGCGACTCGCTCACGGCGGATATCCCATGCGGGAGCCGGAGCCTCGCATTCGGTCTTGCAGACGTTGAAACTCGCAAACACGAGTGCGGGGGATCCTGCCCGAGTGGCAGCCTCGGCCGGGGCCTGAAGGGCCAGCCCGGCGAGCAGGGCTGCGGCACCCAAACCAACGACGATACGCGGGAGAGGCTTGGTCGAAGTGTTGATCTGCATTTCCGCAGAATAGGCCACCTGCCGACGGCCGTCCGACCTAGACTCCCAATTTCTCGGGCGGAATACCAGCCATCCGAGCATTGCTATGGCAAAAGTGGGCGTTGCAGCGGTCGCGGCCCCCTAGGCTATGGACGAATCATTGATGAGAGGGTACGTATGAGCGCCAGTGGATCAGAGGTAAGCGTCACTAATTCAGATGTCGTCTCGCCGGGCACGCCCGGGTCGGATGTCGTTCGGGCGTCCCTCGTCGAGGCCAGCCTGCGCAAGGCCGATATGTCGGGCGCCATGATGCGCTGGGCGAACTTGTCCGGCGCTGATCTCTCGGAGGCGAACCTCCGCAAGGCGGACATCTCCGGTGCGGTCCTCACCGGTGCAGATCTGCACATGGCTATCTTCATCAGGGCTGATCTGCGCTGGGCGAACCTAGTCGAGGCCAACCTCGGCTCCGCCAACCTCACACGAGCCGATATGACCGGGTCGATCCTCACCGGCGCCGATCTGCGCAAGGCGAACCTGACCCGCGCGAAACTGGGCAAGGCCGATCTCGCGACACCTCCGCCCGTTGATGGCGCATCAAGTACGGCCGATGACCCCGATGTGAAGGTCACAGACCTGAGCGAGGCGATGCTCACCCGCGCGGAGATGGCGGGCGCGAATCTCTCGTACTCGATGCTCGCTCGCGCGAACCTCACCAGGACCGTGCTGACCGAGGCAAATCTCAGCAACGCCGGACTCGCGGGCATCGTCGCGAGTCGGGCGATTCTTAATGGTGCTGACCTGAGCGGGGCCGACCTGACGGGGGCAAACCTCGTTCGTGCGAACCTCGTCGGCGCGAACCTCAAGGGCGCCAATCTGAGTTCTGCGAACCTGTCTGGCGCCAACCTGTCGGGCGCGGACCTCACCGGCGCCAACCTCACCGGAGCGATCGCGCGCGGCGCCAAACTGCCGAAGGCAAACATGCGCGACGTGCAACTTTCGCCGGCCGATCTTTCAGGCGCCGACCTCACCGGTGCGGACCTCACCGACGCCAATATCTCGGGAGCGAATCTTTCCAAGGCGACCCTCATTCGGACGAACCTTGCGGGTGTGAACCTGCTCGGAGCGGACCTCACGGGTGCAGATCTCTCGCAGGCGAGCCTGTTCGGTGAGCCGAAACTGCTTGAGACCCTGTCAGGCGACAAGGAGGTGGAGTCGAGTCGGCCGCCGGTCATTAGGACTCCGGGCGATGCCCCGCGTCAGGCGATTGCCGCAACCGCTGCGCCCCAAGAGCCGGCGAAGGCTGCGCCACCTGCACCGCAGAAGGATGAAGCGGCCGATGCTGCGCAAGAACCTGTCAAGGAGCCGGTGGTGAAGCAGCCGCCAGCCTCGGTGCCGGGATCGGATCCGTTGGCGCCCGCTTAGCAGCCGGGCAAACCCTCCTAGGAGGGGCTTTCTTCCCGTGATTTCACGCTCACTCTCAGCCGCGTGAGATTGTCGGGTGTCCTATGACGACTCCAGTCCTCAGCAGCCACCGCGTCGAAATATCGGGACCCCAATCCGGGCGGGGCGCTCACCAGCGTGGCGTCTGTCGACCCGTTATCGTCGATGATGACCTCCCAGCCGTCAGGGCGATGTCGAATCGTCACGTCGATAAAGGTCGCCTGTCCGTGGCGAGCGGCGTCGTTGATGCCCTCGGTGACGATGCTCAGCAGCTTCTTTTTGGCGGAATCGTCAGGAGCAGGTTCGGTGGCCGCGTGGATCCGCACGTCGACAAGCCCCGACCATGCCGATTGGAGCTCGCTCAGCTCAGCGAGCATTGAAGACGAGGCAGCCGCCAAATCGCCTGCCCCAATTGAAGATGGCGAGTTACCGGCGCGTTCGAGAAGTGCTCTGGCCTCGGTCAAGGCAAGTCGTGCCTGCTCGGAGTCTCGCGAACTGATGGCGAATTCGAGCCGCATCACGGTTGTGGTGAGCAGTCCGCGAACAGTGCCGTGCAGGTGCATTGCGATCTCGCGTCGAAGCTCTTCGAGGTCATGGGCTCGGCTGGCCCGCCGAACGTCGCCCTCGGTGATTGACTGGCGCAGACCGAGAACGACACCGTCGCTTGCGATCGACAATCCCCGCGCGAGATTAAACAGTGGGTAGACGCCCGCGAGCCATAGGGCGCCGGCGAGTGACAGCCGCAAGGCGATGCGGTTGTCTCCGCCAGTCTGGACGAGCACGAAGTACAGCGGGACGCAGGAGAGTGCCAGAACTGGCACCGAACCGATGACGACGGCCACGGCGAAGTGTGGCGCCATTCGCGTCGCTGCATTGACGATGAGGGACACGGCGCTGCCGTAGGCAGCTAGGAGCACTAACGACACCAATTGAATTGTGACGGGCTGGCTTTGGGTGAGGCGAAGGGTCGTGAAGATGAAGAGCGGAAAGGCGAGCAGGAGGAGTTGATACGGCTGCTGGGCAGCAAGGGCGCGAACGGCCATCATCGGACGCAGCCGCCCAGAGCGCTCAGGCGTCCACATGCCGTGGCTCAGTGATCGCAGGGCACGATCCGATCTGGACCGAAGCGCGATGACGACGGAACGAGCCTCTCCCAACGAATCCTCACCGTTCGTGCTCGTTGCACCGGATGGCAGGACTGACGCGGTATCCAAGGCTGCGTATTGCCACATCTGCGATCGCAGGAGATCAAGTGCCTCCTGCTCGGTGGCATCAGCATCGACGCTCCGCGCCAGTGTGGTGAGGAGACGATCGCGTTCGGAGCGGAAGCGCTCACGGGCATCGAGTAGGTAGGCGATTGAGCACAGGGCGATGGCGCCGGTGATAGCGGCTACCAACCAAGGGCGCGAGACGTACCCTGATCCGTCCATTCCGGCCAAGGTCACTACAAGATCTTGGGCCACGATGACCGATGCCGCAGCAACGAATCCAACGGCCGCGACGAGGGCAACCGGCACTGGCCGGACTCGGCGATTGCGCAGGACGGTGATGGTTGACAACCACATGGTTCCGCCGAAGCAGACGAGGAAGGTGACGAGATCAATGAGGAGTCCGACCATGCGCACACTTGGCTGCGCGAACAGCGGATCGAGGAGACGGGACAGACTCGTGAAGGACAGGCAGATGATGAACGCCGGCCAGGAGACTGCCCATCGACCGCCGATGCGCTCGCGCAGCGTCGGGGATCGCGGCTTATCCACTGACGTTTCCGCCTGTCA
>CAMDKQ010000120.1 GCA_945901095.1 Bifidobacterium breve | reverse complement strand
CGGACCTAGCAACAGGAACCGGTGCGGGTCAGATCAAGGTGGGATCTACTATGCGTTCTGAGCGCACCGCTAAGTGGAATCGCCTGCTGTACCTAGAGCAGGCCCATGACCTGCCATATGTGGGTGCCAGTGCACTGGCACCACGATCTTGAAGGCGCACGAAAGGGGATTTCATGGCAGAGCATGATTTCGCGGGAAAAGTCTGTGTTGTCACGGGGGGTACCCAGGGACTGGGGGAGGCCACCGCCCGATATTTCGCTCAGCATGCAGCTGCGGGAATCGTCATCTGTGGACGCAATATTGAGCGCGGTGAAGCCGTCCGCGGCGCCATTGAAGCCTTTGGTGTTCCGACTCTCTTCATAGCCGCGCGTCTAGAGTCCGAACCTGAATGTGAGGCCGTGATCGCGGCAGCCGATCAGCGGTTTGGACGCGTGGATGTGCTAGTAAATGCGGGTGGCACCACCAAGCGCGGGTCCATCGTGGATTCCTCGGCGGCGGACATTGATGAGGTCTTCGCGATCAATGTCCGCGGCCCCATGGTTCTCATGCGAGAGGCGATTGCGGTGATGCGCAGAAAGGGTGCCGGGGGCAGCATCGTGAATGTCTCGTCCGTCGTTGCGACGGGTGGTCCGGACTTTCTTTGCGCCTACTCGGCGTCAAAAGCTGCCCTCAATGTTGTGACACGCAATGCCGCGTACGCGGTCGTGCGAGATCGCATCCGGGTCAACGGGATAGGGCCCGGGTGGATCGACACCCCGGGGGAGCACGCGATCCGTCTCGACTATCACGGCGAGGATGCCGATTGGTTGGCTCGTGCGGAGGCCACTCAGCCTTTCGGCCGACTCATCAAGGTCGATGAACTAGCGCGCGCGATCGCTTTCCTGGCCGGCCCGCAGTCCGGTCTCATGACCGGCTCGGTAGTGCACTTCGATCAGAGCATCCCCGGTGCCGGTGATCCGCCGACGCCACCCGCCTAACGAGTATCGGCTAGCGCGGGATTCGACCGATCGAGGGCCCCGGCCGGAACGTGAGCGGGATGGTGACCGACTCGACCGGACTGGCGGGATCATCGAGTCTTCGCAGCAACTGATCGGCGACCGCGTCGGCGATCCGCTCGACCGGCCGTATCACCAACGCCAGTGCGGGCTCATGCACATCCGCTAACAATTCGTCGCCCACCGCCACCACCGAAAGACGGCTTGGGAACGGATTGGGACCGAGACGTTCGCGGAGTCGGCGCAGGCATTTCGCTAGGAGGGCCGTCGGGCCACCAATGACGGCAGCGCTCGGCCTGGCGGCGAGGAGTCGTTCTCCGAGGTCAGCACCGGCCGACCCATCGAGGTCGGACAGGTCGACGAGCAGATCGCAATCATCGTCTAGACCCCACCGACGGACGGCAGCTGCGAACCCTTCGCGCACCTGGCGTCCCGGCCTCAGTTCGGTGCCATACGCGCTCACCGCAATCCGGCGATGTCCAAGGTCCACCAGCGCACCCATGGCTTCGGTGATCCCTGCTCGAAGGTCGGTGAGCACCGAGTCGCACGGCAATCCGGTGAAGTCGCGATCGAGCAATACCACGGGAGACCCCAGGCCACCGAGATAAGCGGCCACTGCAGGCGAGCGATCCGAGCGGGAAGCAATGATCACCGCGTCAAGTCGTTGCGCTGCGAAGGACTCAAGGACGCGTAGATCCCCATCGGCCGACCACCCCGAACTCCCGATCACTACGCTCAATCCGTGCTCGCGGAGCCGCTCATCGAGGCGATCGGCGAGCGGACCGTAGAGGTCGTTGCGGAATCCGGGGATCAACAATCCGACCAAGCCTGTTCGGGCCGTGCGCAGGCTGCGTGCAGCAGCGTTCACCTGGTACTGGAGACGCTCCGCGGATGCGCGGACACGATCGCGGGCACTGGGAGAGACACGGGGTGAGCCGGTCAGTACTCGGGACGCGGTGGCGCGGGACACCCCGGCATCCCGGGCCACGTCGAGCAGTGTGGTGACCCCGGCTGCCAGTGTCGAGTTAGGAGACGGCATCTTGGAAGTAACGGGACTTCAAGTTGCGCTGGTTCTCGTAGATCGAACCCCCGTGGGTTGGCTCGGGTAGCGGAAGTCGCACGGGTAGTGCCTCCATGCGCGGTGTCCAAGTCTCATTTCCAGTGAGGAGATTGGCCCGCCATTCCTGCCAATCCACGGTCTCCATCAGTGGCCAAGTGTCTGCGGCCCGATACTGCAGGAGGAAGTAGCGTCGATCGCGGCCTGACCGGTTAGCCGGCCCACCGTGGATGGCGCGGACATGATGGATGCTGATAGAGCCGGCCTGCCCGCACACCGATACCGCCTTCGAGAAGTCTGCGGTGGACTTCTGCGGATCAATACCCCCGCTGAAGATCCCGTCATAGGAGTGATCCTCGATCGGCCCGCGGTGCGAGCCGGGCACGATCATCATCGCGCCGTTGTCCTCACCTATGTCATCAATCATGATGCCGACAACTGCGAGGTCCTCGTTGGTGTGCGGGTAGAACGCCCAGTCCTGGTGCCATTCGAGCGACGAGCCGTACCCGGCGACCTTCATATTGAGCTTCGAGCTCTGGTACCGGATCCCGGTTCCCCACAGATCCTCGAGCACGCTGAGGATCTTCGGGTGACGCACCATGCGCGCATACGTCGGGTGCCACTTCTCGGGTGTTTTGACCCGTCGTAGCAGGGGTTGCTCGGCGGTATGAGCGGGCTCTAGGTCGAACACGTCATCGTGCTCGGTCACGGACCGTGAGCGCTCCACGAACTCGTTCGTAACCTCCTGGAGCTCGGCGATGTCTTCGGGGGAGATGGCGTCGGGGATCACGAGGAACCCGTCGCGCTCGTAGTCGGCCACCTTGGCTTCGGTCAGAACCGTGGGCATTGCGCCTCCTCATGAATTATCCCAAGGTGGGATCGATCTCACAGTAGGGGCCGAGGCGTTCCCCGTCAAGGGAATCGACGAATCAGTTGCGGAACGACGCGTAGCCGTCGGCTTCGGCCCGGCCCCGACGATGACGCAGTCGACGTGTTCGGTCATGTGTTACCCGCTACGTTGATAGGCGCCCGCGCCGAAGGGGTTCGCCGTCCCAGATAGAGACACTTCTAGTGGGGCGCAGACCCCGTGGCCGAGATTCGATATCGGCGGATACGACGGCAAACGGTGGCGCGGGAGAGGCCGAGGAGTTCGCAGATTCCCTTGATGTCCCCATGGGTCTCGGTGAGGTCAACCAGTTGCGCATGAGATCGGAGCGGTTAGCGTGATCACGGCGAGTACCTCACCCGATACCGGATCGGCGATCAGCTCGGCAACACACGCCGAGTGGGCGAAGAAGTCACTGAAGTGCTCGGGCCCCGCAATGAGGGTCGACCCACCCGTTGTCAGGGCAAGGCTCACAGCATTGGTACCGAGGAATGCAACGTCGTCAAGATTCGACAAGGTCCTGATGCCCGAACCAGTGTGGCTCACCGCCCGCGACGATTTCCCCCTTCGAGCGCGAGATGGTGGCCTGCTATGCGTGCATGCGTCGAATACTAGACCTATTCCTCAGCACGAAGTCCGCGATCGCTGCTACGGTCGTACACTCGGGGGTGATGCCGGTGGGAGGGTGAATGGCTGAACTTTTCGATTCGATTGGGATTAGGGCCATGAAGTTGCCCCACCGCATCATTATGGGGCCGATGGAAAAGGGAATGGCCAACCGTGACGGCACTTTGACCCAAAGGTACCTCGGGTATCTGCGTGCTCGTGCCGCCGGCGGTGCCGGCCTCATACAACTGGAGTCCACGTACGTAGACACGATTGGTATGGGCCACCTCTATCAGGTGGGATGTCACGACGACTCAGTGCTCGATGGGCTCCGGGCGGCGGCGGATGCGGTTCACGAATTCGATGCCCGACTAGCGCTGGAGATTTACCTCGGAGGGCGTGAATCTCCATCGTTCATGTCGGGGCTCCAACCAATTGCCCCATCCGTCGTGCCATGTGAGGTGCTCCACCCGATGCCGACGCCGCGCGAGATGACCACGAAGGACATAGATTGGGCGATCGCTGCCTTTTGCGCAGCAGGTCGCCGGCTCAAGAAAGCCGGACTGGACATGGCACACGTCCATGGCGCACACGGATATCTCGTCGGCTCCTTCGTGTCTCCGTTCAGCAACCGCAGAACGGACTCATTCGGCGGCTCCTTAGAGAATCGGGCGCGCTTTCCGGTGATGTTGGTGCAGGCCCTGCGTGCGGAACTGGGCGAGGACTTCCCGATCGGTTACCGATTGACCGCGGATGAGTACATCGCCGATGGCCTCGGGATCGCGGAATCGGCTGAGTTCGCCGGCATGCTGGCCGAGGCGAGTGTGGACCTAATCGATATCTCTGGTGGCTTCTACGAGAGCAACTACATGATCATGCAGGGTTCGGAGTCTCCCGACGCAGGGTTCCTGTCCCATGCACTGCAAATCAAGGCTGTCGTGGGCGACCGCGCGCTCGTCAGTGTGGCTCAGCGCCTGTCTCGTCCCGGAGTTGCCGAGGAGGTGATCGCGCAGGGGATCGACATGGTTTCGATGAGTCGCGCTTTCCACGCGGACCCGGACTATGCGGCGAAGCGACGGGCCGGACGCGCCCCGGAGATCATCCCGTGCATCGCCTGCCACCACTGCGTTGACGAACTTGAGGCGAACCGAGTGGCCGATTGCTCCGTCAATCCCTTCACGACCCGTGAATTCCTGCGAGGTGTCGGGCGAGGGGACCGTCGAGTACCCAGCCCGGTTGTCGTCGTGGGCAGCGGCCCGGCCGGAATTCAGGCTGCGATTGAGTTGGCCGAAGCCGGAAGCGCTGTTCACCTGTTCGAGCAACGCGATGTCATCGGTGGCCAGATGGCGATGGCCGCAGACGTGCAGGGTGACTTCCATCGTTTCCTGGACTATGCCGTGGCACGGCTGCAGCGGGTAGGTGTCACCGTGTACCTCAATAGCCGAGCTGATCGCGGGCTGATCGCGGGCATTACCCCAGAACTCGTGGTGGTGGCGACGGGCGCGCGCAGTGCACCACTTGCGCACCTCAGCGAGAGCGAGGGAATGCCGGTATTGGGGCTGTTCGAGGCGTATGGGCAGATCACGGATCCTGGAACCATCGTGATCGCGGGTGGTCACGTGGCCAGTTGCATTCTGGCTGTCCACCTTGCCCGTGGCGGAAACCGCGTAATCCTCGTTGAACCAGGTGATGCGTTGGCCGCGGATCAGCCGGGTTGGGGTCGCGAGCAGATTGAGCGGCTTGTCCATAACACTCCCGGGATCGATGTTCGCCTCGAGACGACGGTGGAGAATGCCCGCGATGGCTCGGTGCAGTTGCAGGCGCACGGTTCGTCCGAGATACGCACGGGAGTGGACATCGTGGTGGTCGGGGGTCGTCAATCGGAGAACGCACTAGCGGAGCAGTTGCTTGCGGATCCGAACTTCGCTGGTCGGGTGCTCGTGGTCGGCGATGCAGTTCGACCTCGTAACATCCACACGGCCACCCTCGACGGTATGCGTGCTGCCACGCTGGGAGCCGCAGCCGCCCTCGCCCTGGTCTAGTCAGGCACTGACTCGTTCATTAATGTAGGTCATGCTCGCCTTGAGATCTGCGGCGAGAGTTCGGCTCTCACCGACTTCGCTGGCGAACGGCTCGAATGACCACGGTCCCGAAGTCACACCGAGCAGTTCGCGCACCTGATCGATGTTGTCCAGGATGTCACCTGGGCCGACGAGTACTCGGTGTTCGTCGCCGAGTTCTTCCAAGGGCAGGCCGAGGTCTGGCACACCGGACAGATGCACGATGGCCGTATGGCTCGAGTAGTGCCGGTCGCGGGCGATCGCGTGGTGGAAACTGTCGTGCACGATCCCGAAGCAAGCAGGATTTCCTCGCCGAGCGAATTCTTCATCGACCACGCGCTGCGTCCGAATAGACGAGCGCGGGAAACCAAGCGGCTCGATCAGTCCGCGAACCCCTGCATCGTCCAGCATGGGTTGGAGTCCATCGAGGGCCGCAGGCAACCCTGAAGGCAGTGCCGGCGAACCTACGGGTGCCACGCTTGGGCAGAGGACTATGGCACTGATACCCGTCGCGGCTGCAAAGTCGATCATCGCGCGTGCCTGCTGGGCACGTTCGGCATCCCATTGGTCGAATTGTTGCAGCGCGTTGATGGACAGGATGTCGATTCCCGCGTCGGATGCCAAATGTGCGATGTCCCGCGGATTGTGAGTTAGAACATTGGACGAGTCAGGGAAGATCCAGCCGGGTGGCATTCCGTCGCGCAGTTCTACGGCATCGACACCGACTTCGCCGGCAAGTGCGAGGAAGTCCGGAATCGGCATGAGTGGAGCGATGCTGTGATTCAGTGAGAATCGCATAATTAGATCACCTAACCATTAAGGGGAACCGGGGGGCTACAGGGGAGTTGATCAGACCAGCAGGCGTCACGCCTTCGGCCACCAAGTTGAGTTGGGTCGCGATCATGCGGGTCATGCGCTCGATAGTGTGCGCGCCGAGTGAGGCCGAGTGCGGGGAGAACACGCACGTGTCGAACACAAGCAGTGGGTGGTCCGTCCGCGGCGGCTCTTGCGCAAGTACGTCGAGTACGGCGCCGGCAATCTGACCGCTACGAAGCGCCGACTCGAGCGCGACCTCGTCGATGATGCCACCGCGCGCAGCGTTGACGATGTAGGCCCCGCGGGGAAGAAGCGCGAGTTCATCGCCACCGATGAGCCCACGTGTTGAATCCATAAGTGGCGTGTGCAGAGATATTGCCTGGCACTGCGGCAGCATCTCCTCGATGCTCGACGCCATGGTTACATAACTTGGCGCGTCGACGATAGGAGCGACATCGAATGCAATGATGCGCGCCCCGAAGGCGTGCAGTAGCGCCGCAATTGCCCGACCAATGTGCCCGAATCCAATGATCCCGACCGTCATACCTTGCACCTCTGAGAAGAAGTTTTCATCGCGCCACTGACCACTTCGGACCCGAGCGTCGTAGTAGGAGACCCGGTGAGTCAGATGCAGGAGCAGGGTGACCACGTGCTCCGCGACACCTTGAGCGTTCGCTCCAGGAGTCGTGGTCACATGAATGCCGAGCCTCGAGGCCGCGTCAAGTTCGATCTGGTCGAAGCCCACGCCGGATCTGGCGATCAAGCACAGTTGCGGTAAGCCCTCAAGCAACTCGGCGGGGTAAGGCTCGGAACCCGCTATCACGGCGAAGGCACCTGCGAGGTTGGCCGTGCGGTCGGCCAAGGTTCCATGATTGGGAACCGAGCTGACACGAATCTGGGATGAGAGACCCACTTCGAGGCGGGGTTCGTCGAAGAGGGTCGCGGCCGATGCAAGTGCCGCCCATAAATTGCTCGAATCCATACCGCCACACTTCCCTGAGATACCAATGTCTCCATTACGACAGCCATAAATCTAGCCGTTGTGTAGACTGTTAGCAATTTGAATATCCGTTGCAGCAGGCTGGAGGTGCAATGAGGATCGCGCTGGATCCTTACATGTTCCGCTCCACACCCCTAGTTGACCTGCCGGGTCTCGTCGCCGACCTCGGGTACAGCGCAATCGAGCTCTCCCCCCGGGAGGACTTCATCCCCTTTTATAAGCACCCGAGGGCGAACACCGCAGACATCCGGGCCTTCAAGGCTTCCTTAAAGGTCGCTGAAGTCGAGGTCGTGACTTTGCTCCCGCTGTTCCGCTGGGCGGGGCCTGGGGAGGACGCACGCCAGGCTGCGGTGCGGTATTGGCGCCGATCGATTCAGATCGCTGCGGAACTTGGCGTCCCGGAGATGCTCTCGGAGTTCAACGGTGGACCCGCGGATCCGGCGGAATGCGAGGCATTGTTCTGGAGATCCATGGCGGATCTGCTGCCCGACTTTGAGCGGGAGGGCATCCGGCTCGTCATCGAACCGCACCCGAACGACTTCATCGAGGATGGGTTCGCCTCCGTGGACATGATCCGTGGCATCAACCATCCCCTGGTGTCGTTCAGTTACTGCGCCCCCCACACCTTCTATATGGGCGGTGACATCGCCGGGATCATGGAATACGCAGGGGACTTGCTCACCCATGTTCATGTCGCGGACACCTTGGATTTCCGGGCATCGTCCGGCTTGCGCTACATCGTCAACGTGGGCGCCGGCGGCGGCGCGCCGGTGGGTATAACTCCCCCTCGCATTCACCAGCACCTGGACATCGGCCAGGGCGAGGTGGACTGGGACACGTTCTTCGGCACATTGACCCGCCTGAAGTTCGACGGCGTCATGACCGTGTGCATCTTCGCCTGGGAGGAGAGGGCTCGCGAATCCTCGATCTACAACCTGGAGCAGGTTCGGGCGCGGATGGGCTAGTTCCCTTCATCTCACGGGTACGTTACACGTGAGAGAACGAGAGGAAATGATCGATATGTCACACGGCGAATCGGAAAAGTGGGACTACGAGGCCGACGTAGTCGTTGTTGGAAGTGGTGCCGGTGGTCTTTGTGCCGCGCTGAGTGTCAGCGCCTCCAACCATCATGCTCTCGTCATCGAGAAGGGCTCCACGCTGGGGGGAGCGAGCGTGGTTTCCGGGGGTGTGATCTGGGTTCCGAACAATCGATTCATGCGCGAACACGGGATACCCGATGACGAGGAGGCGGGTTACACCTACCTGCGATCGCTCATCAAGACATCTGGCTTGGCGACGAGTGACGCCCGGATAAGGGCGTTTCTCCGCTGGGGGCCCGAGACTCTCGATTTCGTCGCAAGCGAAGGAGTCGCCCTTCAGTCCTGTGTCGGCTACTCCGATTACGACGACGAACGGCCCGGTGGTGTGCCCCTCGGCAGGGCGGTCGAGCCGCGGGTGATAAACGAGCGCACCCTAGGGACGTGGAGAAAGCGACTCCCCCAGCAGAAGGGAGTTATGCGACTTGCCATCCAGGCGGCCGATGTTCCCGACCTCTCCCGTGTCGGGCGCACCTGGGCTTCTTTATGGACCGGGGCGCGCGTCATGGCTCGCAGTGTGGGCGGGAGACTGGTCGGTCGACGACCGGTCGCTGCGGGCAGGGCGCTGGTGACCGGACTTCTCCACGCCTATCTGGCTCGAGGCGGCGAATTGTGGATGGAAGCATCCATGACGGACATCGTCATGGACGACGGGCGAGCCGTCGGCCTTACCGTTACCAAGGAGGGACGCACGGTCAGGGTGAAGGCCCGCCTCGGCATCATCCTGGCTGCCGGGGG
>CAMDKQ010000119.1 GCA_945901095.1 Bifidobacterium breve | reverse complement strand
GCGCGTCTTCGGGCCGTCCTGCGTCTATTGGCGGCCAATCAGTCCGGTGAGTTGGTGAAGGGCCGTCTCGCTGAGCAGTCGGGCATCCCCGCAACCTCGATCTCGACCTACCTTGATGTCGCCGCCGCAATCTTCCTCGTCTCAGCGCTACCGCCGTGGACCCCCAACCTCACCAGACGTGAGATCGGGCGACACAAGTCCATCGTCTTGGATTCGGCGGTCGCCATGAGACTGGCCCGCATGTCGGCTGGCCAACTTGAGCCACTGGTCGGCGGGGATCATCTGGGCCCGATGCTCGAGGGGTTCGTCGTCTCCGAATTGATGAAGCAAGCAGGGTGGAGCGAGACCTCGTGTGCCCTCTCCCACTACCGAGATCGCAATGGCGTCGAAGTCGATCTCGTCGTCGAACTCGACGACGGGCGAGTCATCGGCATCGAGGTGAAGGCGGCATCGTCATTCAGCTGCGAGCACTTCGCGGGGCTGCGCTCCTTCGCGGAGCGTTTGGGGTCGCGATTCGCGGGTGGGATCGTCCTGGGCACGGGTGAGGGGGGCCATCAGCATGCTGAGCGGCTGTGGGGGCTGCCCATCTCGACCCTCTGGGAGTGGTAGTTCAAG
Source organism: Bifidobacterium breve (assembly GCA_945901095.1). Lineage (GTDB taxonomy): Bacteria > Actinomycetota > Actinomycetes > S36-B12 > S36-B12 > WLND01. The sequence continues at coordinate 8,710 of CAMDKQ010000119.1, read as the reverse complement.
GGCCATGGTGCTGACTCCGCTGGAGTGACGACCGGCACTCACGAGGCCACCGATGGGCTCGCTGACGTTGCTTCGCCGGACGGTCGTGACCTTATCGATCATGACGAAGCTTTTTGAATCGATCCCGGTGAAGAGGTCATCCTGCAGAATGACGGCTGGACGTGGCTTGCTCGCGTATACGCCTCCGGCGACGAGCGCGATATCGCCGCGACGAAGTTCAGTCAAGGGTTACTTGTCCCATTGGGTGCTGATAGCTTCCACGAAGTCCTGATCATCGCACTGCAAATCTGCGATGGCCACAGCCACAGCCTGGCGCCGTGCCTCACCTGCAAATTGCGCCGAGCGAACGTCCGGAACCCATATCTGGATCGGTCGAAGCCCCTGCATGCGCAGGCGCTTGCGGTGCTCTAAGACGCGGTCACGGACGTCCATAATTGAAGGTTACATGTAACACCAGCGGTGATCAATGGCCGTGAGCCACGCTCGTGGCGACTGGTCTGACATACGGTGCCCTGCCGGGTGAGTCGGGTCCCCGGCTACCGTACCGATCAAGCGACTGACGCAGGGTGAGTAGGGATGTGCGCATGCGGGCACGGGATCTTGGTATCAGGTTCGACGGCACTCCAGGCCCGTTGAACGGCATCACCGACGTGGCGGGCGTCGAGGTGGGCATGGTCACTCTCGTCGAGAGCGGCTCGGCGGACGGCTCTGGCTCAGTCGCGCCGGTGTGCTCGCGAACCGGGGTAACGGCGATCCTGCCCCTCGGCCGCGACGGGATCACGACCTCGGTCCCGTCGGCCATCTCGTCGCTCAACGGAAATGGCGAGATGACCGGGTCGCACTGGATTCGCGAGACCGGTGCGCTCACCGGTCCGGTGATGATCACGAACACCCATGCCGTCGGTACCGTGCATCGAGGAGTCATCGAATGGATGGCACGCAACCGGCCGGGGCATGCGGCTGAATGGCTGCTGCCGGTCGTTGCCGAAACATGGGATGGCTACCTCAACAGCATCAACGAGCCCTACGTACGGCCCGAGCACGCAGGTGAGGCAATTGACTCGGCCGCGGGTGGGCCGGTCATGGAGGGCTCGGCCGGCGGCGGCACGGGCATGAACTGCTACGGGTTCAAGGGTGGCAACGGCACCGCATCACGACTCGTCGAACTCGGCGGCGAGATCTATACGGTCGCGGTGTTCCTCCAGGCCAACTTTGGCGACCGCAGTGAACTCGTCATCAACGGCGTGCCAATGGGCGACCTCGACGTGCCCTTTCCGATGGGATCCTCAGGCTGGCTGCAGCGCGATAAGCACCCGGTCGCTGGGGCGGGTTCGGTGATCGCTGTTGTCGCGACGGACGCCCCGATGATCCCGCAGCAGTGCGAGGCTCTGGCGCGTCGGGTGCCGATGGGCCTCGCGCGCACTGGAACGACAGGCGGCCACTTCAGTGGCGACATCTTCCTCGCACTCTCCACCGGTAATCCTGGTGCGCTCGATAGCGGCTTCCCTAGCGAGCCCGCCGCGAACGCGCGGTTGCGCTCAATGAGTCTCGTTCCGTGGAATCGCATGGACGGCTTCTATGCGGCGACCGTCCATGCTGTCGAGGAGGCGGTGCTCAATGCACTCGTGAGCAATACGACCATGGTCGGGCGTCTGGGTCACATGAGCCCGGCCCTGCCGCATGATCTCGTCGTCGAACGTTTGCGCGGCGGCGTCAGCCGGGTGTGACGTCGAGGATGAGTTTGCCGACGTTATCGCCGCGGAAGAGCCGGAGCAGCACGTCATTGAAGTCGGAAACGGTGCCCTTGACGAGTGTTTCTGGCGCTGCGATCCGCTCATCGGCGACCCAGCGAGCTAGGCGCTTGCGGGCGACCCGGTACTCGCTGGCGTAGTCGAACACGAGGAACCCCGACATCGTGGCCCGGCGGACGAGCAGGCTCATGTAGTTGGACGGGCCGGGAGTCGGAACCTCGGCGTTGTATTGCGAGATGGCCCCGCAGATGACGATGCGGGCCCCCATGGCGAGGTTGCCGAGGGCGGCATTGAGCACTGGGCCGCCGACATTGTCGAAGTAGACATCGATGCCGTCGGGGCAGGCCTGGTTCAGTGCATTGCGAAGTCCCGGGGCCTTGTAGTCGACGGCGATGTCGAAACCAAGTTCATCGACGACGTAGGCGCACTTCTCGGAGCCACCTGCGATGCCGACGACCCTGCAGCCGTTCAACCGCGCCAACGCACCCACCACAGAGCCGACAGCCCCGGCCGCTGCCGACACCACAACTGTGTCGCCAGCTCGTGGCTTGCCGAGTTCCATGAGCCCGAAGTAGGCAGTCAAGCCCGTCGTCCCTAGGACTCCGAGGTACATCGACGGTGTGCCAAGCCGTGAGTCGACCAGCGTCACGCCGTCGCCGTCCGAGACCGCATACTCCTGAACCCCGAAGGTCCCGAGCACCATCGAGCCGATGCCGAACCTGTGGTGCTGGGAGGCGACCACCTCGCCGACCGTCATGGCACGCATGACCTCGCCAATGCCCACCGGAGGCAGGTAGCTTGGACGGTCATCGAGCCAGCCGCGCATGGCGGGGTCCAGTGAGATGAGATGGGTTTTCACCACGAATTGACCGGGGCCCGGATCGGGCACCTGAGCCGTCTCAATGAGCCAATCGTCGGCGACAGGGAGGCCGGCGGGTCGACGGGCGAGGCGCACAGCGGTATTCGAAGTCATGGCTGAGACTATCGACATCGGGAGTCCGCGAGCCCGTGAACTCATCGAACGCCCCGAGAATGTTTACGGGGCTTGATTTTGTCGCGGATGTGTGATCACCTGAGGAACTAGGTCGTGTTTGTGAAACTTTTGGGAAGGGCGGTGCTGGGCACCGTGCTTGCTAATGTTCGCCCGATTCAGTTGCGCTCATTGGTGATCGGTGTGGTGGTCATCGCGCTCGCGGTTGGCGGCTCACTCATCGGCCTGTCGCAAGCCCATGCAGTTGCCGATCACTTGACCGTGACCACCGCGGCTGCTTCGGCGACGGTGACGTCCGGTGCGGCCTTCACCACCCAACCGGTCATCGCTATTCAGAACAGTTCGAATGTGACGGATGTGACGGTCACGGACACCGTTTATGCGGCGGTGAGTACTGGGGCAACTCTGGTGGGGGCAGGCAGCATTGCGGCAGTTTCTGGGGTCGCTACGTTCACCGGGCTCGGAGTCGTGGGCACAGTCGGGACGACGTACACGATTACCTACCACTCAGGCACCCTGTCCGTTGCCACTCAGACCATCACGGTTGCGGCTGCCGGCGCCGCAACAAAACTTGCGATCACCACGAATGCGGCGGGGGCAGTTTCGGGTACGGCCTTCGCCACCCAACCCGTCGTGGAGATCAGGGACTCAGCTGGCAACAAGGTGACGAGCAGCACGGTCACTGTTACCGCGATTGTCAGTTCAGGGGCCACCGCCATCGGAACGACTGCGGTTGCTGCGGTGAGTGGGGTCGTCACCTATTCAATCCTTGGGGTGACGGGCACAACGGGCTCGACCTACACCCTGACGTTCACGGCGGGCTCGCTCACGGTGGCAAGTCAATCATTAATCTTGGTTGGCGCATCATCCGCATTGTCGATTGCGACCGCACCTGCGGGATTCACCTCGGGAAGCGCCTTCACAACTCAACCGGCGGTCGGGGTCGTTGATTCGAGTGGCAACCGCATCACGTCGTATGCCGCTGTCGTCACGGCGACAGTGTCTACTGGCGCTACCCTGGTGGGCACCACGACCGCAACGACAGTTTCGGGCCTGGCCACATTCAGCAACTTGGGTATTAGCGGCACGGCTGGTGCTGCTTATGTCATCACCTTCGCGACATCGGGCTTGACGAGCGCGACCGTCTCAGTTGTGCCGACGGTTGGATCGGGGAGCAACGTGGGAGTGCTCACGGGTGCGTCGGCATCGGTGTCGGGTGTTGTATTTGCGACGCAGCCGAGGGTGGCGATACGGGACGCTGCAGGCAACACCAATACTTCGAGCACGCTGGTGGTGACGGCATCGGTCAGTTCAGGCGGCACCCTCACGGGCACGGTCAGTGTGGCGGCGGTTGCCGGCGTTGCAGCCTTCACCAATCTTGCCGTGATCGGCGGGGCCGGCACCTACACGTTGACCTTCGCCGCTCCTGGAATGGTGTCCGCGACCTCTCTTGTGAACATCTCAGCGCCTGAGGCTCCAAGATTGACATCACTATCCCCGACATCAGGTTTCACGACGGGCGGAACGACGATTTCCATCTACGGAAGCGGATTCACCGGGTCCGAGACCGTCACCATCGGAGGGGTCGCCGCTACCGGAGTCACCGTCTCCTCGAGCACGACCATCGTCGCGCGCACTCCTGTATCGGCCACGACCGGCGCGGTTACGATCGCTGTCAGTCGAGGGGATTCGACAGGCACGCTCGCCAATGCCTTCGTTTACGTTCGGACCGGCACGTCGCTCGGGGGCGGTGTTTACGAGCCGCCCTCCTCGAATCCGCCCGGGGTCCGACAGGCCCCGATGACGAAGGCCGCGCCATCAGTCAGTTCCGCCCGGCACGTATCAGTTTCAGTTAACCAACCTACGAAACTGAGGATGAGTGGACTCCCGAAGAAGTCGACGCTCAAGGCACAGATCAAGATCGGCGGATCTTGGAAGTCCTTCGCGAAGTCGAAGTCGACAAAAAAGGGCCAGATAACCCTTCCGCCATTGACGTTCACGCGCGTCGACACGTACGTCATACGCGTGAGCAAGGGCAAAAAAGACTACTTCGTGCTCGTCAATTCCTAGCCAAGATCATGCACCATCAACAGGAACAGGGAACCCATGACGACATCGACGTCTTCTCGAGCGGCTCGATTGACGATCGCCGGAGTATTCATCACGGCTGTGGTGGCGGCCACGATCGGGGCGCCGAGTGCCGGCAGCAGTCCGGCGATTGGTGAATCCGTGGTTCGGCAGCCGCTTAAGAACGTGCGGGCAACCCCGTCTCCCGCCGGAATGCCGGTGGTCGTGTTGGATCCGTCCCTTAAGGGAAATGTGCTGAGCTTTAAGGTCAAGGCGACCGCGTGGCGCACGGCCACCCGAAACTCAACAGCCGCCGTTGATCGGCTGGGCGGCCGGCTTCAAATATCGCGCAAGGGTGTCGACCTTAGGTTCCCGTCACGTGATACCCAGACTAAGTCGGGTGATCTCTACCTCATGAATAAGGCAATTCCGACCCGTGTTATCAACAGGGATGGAACCTTCACCATATCGGCGAAACTCCCGAGGAAGGTCGCAGACTCGTTGCGCAAGGTGCCGAAGAAGCGGCTTTCCGAGCGAGTGAATGTGATGCTCTGGCATGACAAAGACACCAACCCCAACATCGGTGGTTTCGAAGTCCGTCAGTTCGCCACCGCATTCTCCCTCCCGGGCACTCCGGCCAAGAAGAAGGCAAAGCCCCGGGAGACCAGGAGCGTTACCCGCAGTTTTTTCATGGAAGAGCCGACGCCCGTCGCTCCGGTGCCGGCGCCATTTGCACTGTTCAACGGCTCGCCGTTCGATCTCACCGTCACCGTGACAGCGGTGCAGTGCACCACGGGCACTGCGGTGACGAATCAGGTGATCCCCGCCGGAACGACCTTCATGTGGGACCAGCAAGCATGGCTAGCGGGTAATTCGTATTACAACGAGAATCCTTCAGCCACGGCCGAGGACTCCTTGAACGATAGCTTCGCCTCGGCGGACGAGGCAGCACAAGTGGGGCTCGAAGCAAGCATTGCCCACGGAGCGTCAAAGGGTGTGCTGACCGCGGGTGCCTTCGTCGCCGTTGACCTCGTATCAGCCGGTGTGAAAGCACTCATTGCGGCAGGTAAGGCCAACTGCACGAACTCCGGTTCAGCCTGGCAGATCAACTGGACCGCAACCGACGTGAATCCGAGCCAGACAGCCGGCAACATCAACTACTGGGTGCCCGCCTACGGCTCGACCGCGAGCCTGGGCGGGGTGCCAACGTCGAATTTGCCGGTCACAACCGGCATGGGGGTAACCCCATTTACCGCATATAACGCTACTTCCGCTAACGGCTTGGCCGTGACCCCCGCCCAACTGCAGAGCCAGCTCTACTCCACGGGTTCCCTCGTGATGGCCATGCTAAATAAAAACGTTCAAAGCTATAGTCCATCAGGTTGTGGTAGTGCCAACAACCCCTGCACGGCAGTCTACGACTGTAACCTCAGTAATCAGGAGCAGACGAATCCGGCCTCGACCTCTACCTCCACGAATTTCGGGGCATCTGCCTTCACCGGTGGAATTTCAGCGGACTGGTCAGCATGCTCCGGCTCAGAGCAGATGGCGTACACCAACAAGGGTGCGCAAGATCCAGATCAAAGTGTAGCTTTTGTCATGAGCGTTGGGAACACCGTTCTGCTCGGGCTTGGCAATACGACGATCACCAAGGGCGGGCCTTATGCCGCTGGCACTGCAACGAGTGCTGCCTCGGTGGGCCTGTGCGCGGCTACTGCAGCGCCGTGCATCACGGCCGCCTCGGTACCTGGCACGTCAAGCACGACGGCGGACTCCTCAGTGTCGACCGGTTGCACCGTCGGAGACTGGAATTTCGCGACCCCCTGGAATGCCAAGACCTACAGCCTGTCCAATCCACCCGCTTCTTATTCATCGGTCAACCAAATGGCAAGCCAGTTGGCCTACCGCGGGGTGAGCAGCAGCGGAGCATCCATGATCTACGCACTTCCGACTAACGTTTCAGCTAGCACGATAACCGGCGGTTTCTCCCCGACGGGCTCGAACCTGTGGATGCTCACGAACACCGACCTGCAGCAGATCCAGAACACCATCCCCGGTGGGTACGTCAGTCAGTGGGGTTGCGTCATGTCAGCCAACACGCAAATTCCCCAGGGGCTCACGGGGGGTGCGAACAATGCCCTCAACCTCAATTGGAACGGCACGCCGGTGACGGCGTGGATCAATAACCCGGCCGGAAACCTGACCTCGCCCCCAGGTTCAGGTGGTTCCTCCGGCTCGGGCGGAGCAACCACCCCCAGCACGATCGCCGCGCCGACCAACGTCGTGGCCTTGGGAGGATCCGGGTTAGTCGCTGCAGCCTGGACCCCGATCACTGCGACGACCAGTGGCATTCAGTCAGTAACCTATGTGGCAACGGCCAGCAGCGGTCAGAGTTGCTCCACCTCAGGAACGACGTGCACAATCGCTTCGGTGCCGAACGGAACGCCAGTCACCGTCACGGTGACGGCAGCCTCGGGCGGTTTGACAAGTGCGGCGTCGGCGCCGAGTGCTCCCACCACGCCGACTGCTGCCGCTGTTCCGCCATCCCCGGCAACTCCGGTGCAGAATGTCATCGCCAACTATGGTGCCGGCATCGCCGCAGTTTCTTGGAATGCCGTCACCACAGCCTCGGGTGCGATCGCAGCGGTCAGCTACACAGCGCGTACGAACTCTGGCCAGACCTGCACCACCACCACCACCAACTGCACCATCGTGAATGTGCCGGCGGGGACTCCCGTAACGGTGCAGGTGACCACGAACACCAGCCAAGGCGCGGCGCCACCATCGGTCCCGACTGCTCCCGTGGTCATGAGCGCGGGCAGTGCCGCGCCGACCACCCCAGCCCCGCCAGCCCAACTCGAACTCGACGCATCGGCACCCACCTCCGTCAAGGCAGGCGACGACTTCAAGATCAAGGTCTCAGTTGGCCCCGGCTCTCCGGATGGCTCGGCTACCGTCACGCTCTACAAGGACGGGAAGACGACCGCAACCCTGGGCAGGGTAAATGTCCTCAACGGAAAAGGAAACAACAACCTAAAAATCCAGAAGAGCACCAGTCACGGCTCGTACTCCCTGCGAGTGAGCTTCACTGCCAACGGGACCGGTCAGATAGCCAAGTCGGCTGGGGCGATAAAGGTAACGTAGGGAACACAGAGGGCACCACGTTGTGGCCTGTAGATTCACCACCACCTGCATCACCTGAGTGAAAGAGCGAGAGCATGAGCATTGCAACATTCAAAGGCGCCTCGGCGCGTTCCGTCGTGGTGATGGCCGTGGCAATCGGCGCGGTCGCCGCTGGATTCGTGGTGGCGCCTGCTCAGGCGGATCCGGTCGGTGACTATTCGCAGGTGTACGTGCCAAAGGCGCGGGCCAATGGCCCGGTCTATGGCGTGACCGCGGGCCCGGGCGGCAATATGTGGTACACCCGCTACTGGACCAACAGGATTGGGCGGATCGCGCCCAGCGGTGCCGTGCGGGAGTTCCAGCTCCCTGGCGGTGGGACGAGTATGGCCGGTCTGTTCGACATGGCGGCGGGACCCGACGGCAATATGTGGTTCACGGCGTTTAACACCAACGTCATTGGCCGGATAACTCCGACAGGTGACATCACGACCTACCCAACGCCGACCGCGAACTCCCGTCCGTTCGGGATTGCAGCTGGCCCTGATGGAAACCTTTGGTTCACGGAGGATTTCGCGAATGCGATCGGCAGGATCACTCCCGATGGCGTCATTACCGAGTTCGCGATCCCGGCGGTGGGGGCGACCGGACCTGCCAAGATTGAAGCATCTAAGAACTCCGGCGACTGTATCCAGTGCGGGTTCCTCATCACAGCCGGCCCCGACGGAGCCATGTGGTTCACGATGCCTTCGGCGAGCAGGATCGGTCGCATCACTGTTGA
>CAMDKQ010000118.1 GCA_945901095.1 Bifidobacterium breve | reverse complement strand
CGTCGGCCTCGCCCTGCGAGACCAGACGCTGGAGCAGAGACCAGCGCAGGTCGGTGTCGATCGCCAGGCCATCCCACGTGACCGATCCGTCAAGCAGGCCCTTCAGGATTGCGAGGTGATCCTTCGTGACCGCGGATCCTAGGAACGCTCGGGTGAACGCGAGTTGCCGGTCGCTCGCTGGCTCGGCGGCTGTTGCCAGCGCGAGCATGCCTGACGCAAGGCGCTCGAGGTAGGCGGCTCGATTGGCAGGGGCGGCGTACACGTCGATCGCGGTCTTGAGTTGACGCAGGATGACCTGAACGACCCCGATGTCGGACTCGACGCCGACGCCGCTCAGCACGAGGGAGAGGTAGTCGCCGGTCGAGACCTCGGCATCACGCGTCATGTCCCACGCCGCGCCCCAGACGAGCGCTCGGGCGAGGGAATCGTCGATCTGGCCGAGGTGGTCTACGGCGGTGGCCCATGACCGCTCGTCGAGGCGGATCTTCGTGAAGGTGAGGTCGTCGTCGTTGAGGAGGACGAGGTCGGGCTGACGGGTGCCGATGAGCTGGGGCACCTCGGTCCGCGCGCCGACGACATCGAGCTCGATGCGCTCGCGCCGGGTGAGAACGTCATCGTTGAGGTCATACAGGCCAATCGCCATGCGATGCGAGCGCAGGATCGGCTCGATGCCCTCGGGCGAGGTCGGCGGCTCCTGAAGGATGGCGAACGAGGCGTAATTGCCCGCCCCATCAACGGTGAGCGCCGGGCGCATGAGGTTCACCCCGCTCGTCCGAAGCCACTCCTGTGTCCAGTTCGACAGATCGCGGCCTGAGGTGATCTCGAGCTCGGACAGCAGGTCGGAGAGCTCGGTGTTGCCCCACGCATGCTTGCCGAAGTAGATCGTGACGCCCGCGAGGAACTCGGGCTCGCCGACCCATGCGACGAGCTGGCGAAGCGCCGACGCCCCCTTCGCGTAGGTGATGCCGTCGAAGTTGACGCGCACCGAGTCGAGATCGACCATGTCGGCGGCGATCGGGTGGGTCGACGGCAACTGGTCCTGACGGTAGGCCCAGGCCTTGCGCTGATTGGAGAAGGTTGTCCAGGCATCGGTGTAGCGGGTCGCGTTGACGTTCGCGAAGTGCGAGGCCCACTCGGCGAAGGACTCGTTGAGCCACAGGTCGTCCCACCACGACATCGTGACGAGGTCGCCGAACCACATGTGTGCGAGCTCATGGAGGATCGTGTTCGCGCGCTGCTCGTATGCCGCATCGGTCACCCGGGAGCGGAACACCATGTCCTCGAGGAAGGTCACGCAGCCGGCATTCTCCATCGCGCCGGCATTGAACTCGGGGACGAAGAGCTGGTCGTACTTGCCGAAGGCGTAAGGGGTCTTGAACTGCTCCTCGAAGAATGCGAATCCCTGCTTCGTCAGCTCGAAGATGTCGTCCGCATCGAGGTACTGGGCGAGCGACTCCCGGCAGAAGACGCCCATCGGGTACGTGCCGTGCGGGCCCGCGTACTCGTCGCGAACCTCGTGATAGGGCCCCGCGACGAGGGCGGTGATGTAGGTCGACATTCGCGGGGTCGGGGCGAACTCCCAGCGGGCGACTCCCTCGGACACTGCTGAGGGCACTGGTGTCGGCGAGTTGCTCACGACCTTCCAGTGATCTGGCGCCGTCACCGTCAGTGCGAAGGTGGCCTTGAGATCGGGCTGCTCGAAGCAGGCGTACATGCGCCTGGCATCCGCGGACTCGAACTGGGTATAGAGGTAGACCTCGTCATCGACCGGGTCGACGAAGCGGTGCAGTCCCTCGCCGGTGTTCATGTAGGCGCCCATCGCCTCGACCACGAGGGTGTTCTCGGCGAGCAGGTTCGGCAGCGCGATGCGGGCGCCCTCGAAGCATTCGGCGATGTCGAGGGAGGTTCCGTTGAGGACGACGGAGGTGACGCTCGGCGCGATGAGGTCGATCCAGGTGGACGAGCCCGGGGCCCGGCAGCCGAAGGTCGCTGTCGTCGTCGTCGCGAACGTCTCGGCTCCGGTGGTGAGGTCGAGTCGAACGTCGAACGCGCGGCTCTCGATGAGGGATGCGCGATCCTGCGCCTCTGCCCGGGTTAGGTTCTCGTTGCCAGTCATGGGCGCATCCTTCCACTACCGTGGTGCTCATGACGACAACAGCCGACTTCTGGTTTGACCCGATGTGCCCCTGGGCGTGGGTGACCTCACGCTGGATGCTCGAGGTAGAGAGGGTCCGCGATATCCGGGTGCGCTGGAATGTGATGTCGTTGGCGGTGCTCAATGATGGCCGAGAGCTCCCCGAGGAGTATGTCGAGATCATGCGCCAGGCATGGAAGCCGGTTCGAGTCATCATCGCCGCGCAGCAGCAGCACGGTGACAGCGTCGTCCTCCCGCTCTACACCGCAATGGGGGAGCGCTTCCATCCCGGCGGCCGCAAGGACGTCGATGTGGTGATTTCCGAGGCGCTCGACGTTGCCGGGCTCCCGTCCGAACTGGCATTGGTAGCCGACGGCGAAAGTGTCGATGTCGAACTGCGCGCGAGCCACGGCCGAGGGATCGGCCTCGTCGGCACAGATGTCGGAACTCCCGTGATCGCAGTTCCCGGGTCAGATGGCGCGTTGATCGGGTTCTTTGGCCCGGTTGTGACGCCGGCGCCCAAGGGGGAAGCAGCCGGACGTCTCTGGGACGGCGTGCTCCTCGTTGCGGGCACCTCTGGGTTCTATGAACTCAAGCGCACGCGCTCTCAGGATCCGATCTTCGATTGAACGCGACGCTCCTATTCGACGGGGACTGCGGCTTCTGCACCGCCTCGGCCAGTCGGCTGGCGCGTTGGTCCCGAGGAGACCTTGCGATTGAGCCGTGGCAGCGCAGCGACATCGAGGCTCTCGGCATCACTCCGGCGCAGTGCGCGGAGGCGGTCTGGTTCGTCGAGGGCGGGCATCGTTCGTCCGGGGGAGCGGCGATCGCAGGTGCCCTTGGGCATTGCCGTCAGCCGTGGCGGACCATCGGCGCCATCATCGGGTGGCGCGCGATCGCGTGGCTGACAGAGGGCGTTTACCGGATCGTCGCCGCAAACCGACATCGGCTCCCAGGCTCGACGGCGGCCTGTCGCAACGAGTGACCTCAGACGGTCATCTGCATCGCCGTGCCTCGGGAATCAATCTCGGGGGAGGAGAGGATCCCCTCGCTGCGGCCCTTTGCATGCCGCCTCGCAGTCCACAGGGCTGCGAGTGCGTCGAGGCTGTCGTCGATCGGCACGTCGGCTGGGCAAATTTCGAGCGTGGCAACGACGTCGACGTCCGTCATGGCGAGGGAAAGGGACGAGATCCGGCGAGCTACTCCTTGTGCCTGCTTCTTGGAGGGCAGTACCTCGCCGGCCATTCGTTGGAATGAGAGCTCTGGATGTACCTCGAGGATCCGTGGGTCGGGGAGCCGGGCATCGACATCGAGGACGCGAGTCGCGAGGCCGAGCGCCTGCCGGCTGACGCCCTGGCCGGTGAGCTCATGGGCGACCTGCTGAACCTGTTCGTTCGGCACTGACAGGCCAAGGAGGATGACGTCGCGTGGGGGCGTCATGAAGACGCGTGACCGCGCGGCGCCGAGGAGTTGCCGCGCTCGCAGGTCGCAGGAGCGCCATCCGTGGTCGGCGAGCCCGACCGGAATATCGACGCAGATGACGGACGCCCCGTCGCAGAGCGTGTCGAAATCCCCGATCGGTGCGGTCCGCCAAGTGACCGCGGAGTCCGAAAGTACGGCCCCGACCCAGCCGCCGGGGTAGCCGTCGATGCCGATGAGGTGTCCTGCGGTCGCTGCCATCGGGTAAGCCTGTCAGGATCGTGCGCATGCCCGAAGGCCACGTCGTCCACAGCCAGGCGAAGGCTATGAAGCGGGCGTTCGCTGGCCGGCCGGTCGCGGTCGACAGTCCGCAGGGTCGATTCGCCGAGGGCGCCGCGTTGCTCGATGGCGCCACCGTGACGTCGACGCAGGCATACGGCAAGCACTTGTTTATCGGCTTCGAGGCGGGCCGATGGGTTCATGTCCACCTCGGCCTCTTCGGCAAGTGGCGTATCGCGAAGGGCGAACCTCCCGCGGTGCGCGGCCTTATCCGGCTTCGACTGGTCAACGACACCCACCATGCCGAGTTGCGAGGGCCGACCGCGTGCGAGGTTCTTACGGATGAGGAGCGAGCCGCGGCCATCTCGAGGATCGGTCCGGATCCGATTCGGCCGGATGCCGATCCACTGCGTGCGTGGGAGAAGGTGACTCGCAGTCGGGTGGCTATCGGCGCGCTACTCATGGATCAGCGACTCTTTGCCGGGGTCGGCAACATCTACCGCGCGGAGGTGCTCTTTCGCCATGAAATCTCGCCGTTCCGGCCGGGCGTGCAGGTCTCATGGCCCGATTTCGATGCGATTTGGACGGATCTCACGGTGCTCATGGCCGATGGGGTGAAGCGCCGGCGGATCGACACGGTCCGGCCCGAGCACCTGCCGGAGATCATGGGCAGGCTGGCGCGCCGTGATCGGCACGGCGGCGAGGTCTACGTCTACCGGCGCGCCGGGTTGCCGTGCTACCTGTGCGGCGATGAGGTGCAGGTCACCGACATGCAGGCTCGCAATCTGTTCTGGTGCCCCACCTGCCAGCGCACCTAACGAATGCGCCCCCAACCAGAGTCATTTCGTCCGGAATCCGGCTCAACTGACCGGAATTTTGGTCATTTGAGCTGCAAACTGGTCAGGTCATCCACGCGGTGGTTTCCCATCAGCGGATAGAGAGTCGACCAAATGATCTGCCGAGGGATCCGCATGTTCACCCGGAGAACCGCGCGCGGCAGGGAACTCTTGGGCGACAGAATGAGTGATCGACCTCAAGTGTCAGGGGTGGGTCGTAGTGTTTTTTCACATGGAGTTGTTCCTCATTATCTTTCTTTTGATTCTGTTATGGCAGAACGACAGGAGGGTGAGACGCGTTGCAGTGAACAGTGAAGTCGAGCGACAGGAGGCACTGTCTCGTCTGTCCGCATTCGTGTCCGCCTCGAGGGACCACCTTCGGCGGGGCACAATCCGCGCGAACTCTGACGGCTACACCTACTGGTACGCCGGCGATGATCTGGTTCGCGCTCCTTTGGTGAATGGCGACCCGGACTTGGATCGATCGGGGGCGGCTGATCCGGCGACCTGCCCGGACCTCACTCCAGAGTTAGTGGCTGAGATCGCCGATGCTCTCGAACGGGCAGCCGATGATTTTCTGCACGGGCGCAATCTGAAAGAAAGTGGTTGAGCGCCGCGGCCACCGGCCACTGGATGCTCTCAACTCGCGCCGTCTCAATCCAATTGCCAAGTATCGCGGCATTTGGCTGGCATCTTGGTCATCTCATCCTGCTTTGCGCCCCGCGTTACACGCTCCGCCACTGTCAGGGCCTGGGCCTAGTGTCCGGGGGTGGAGTTCATAGCGATCGTTGCCGTTGCAATGCTGTGGTGGATGCTCGTAAAGGCTAGGCGGGTTAATCAGCAGCGGGCGCAGGCATTGTCCGCCCTCTCCGCCGAGCTCTCCGCCCCCATCAACCTCGGTCAAGGCGCCATCATGGCGAACACCGACGGATACGCATATTGGTTCGTTGGCGACAACCTTGTGCGCGCTCCACTGGTGGATGGCGAGGCCGATAGGGATCAGGTCGAGGCGGCCGATCCGGCGACCTGCTCGGACCTCACTCCAGAAGAAGTTGACGAGATCGCCGGCGCGCTTGAGCAGGCGGCGGATGATTTGTTACGCGGGCGGTGGGGGCAGGAATCGTGATCGCGCACGCAATCGAGTTGGATGAAATGACCATTTACGCGGTCACCTAACCAATTTTTTGGCCATTTCGACCGGAAACTGGATGAAATGACTGGGGGTGGGGGTTAAATGGTTTGGGGGTTGGTGCTCGATGACGTGATTGGGTGGCGGATGCCTTGGTGGTTGGCTGGCAGTGACCTGCGGATGACGACCCAGGAGAGCAGAACCGTGACGATGACGAGGACGTAGAAAATCGCACCGGTGACCGCGAGGCCCCAGATGAGCCGCTGCTCAATGAGAGGCACGAGCACGGCAGCACGGACGAGGCAAAGGGCGACCCAGAGCCAGGACGCGCGCGCGTAGGCCTTAAGGAGTTCAGGGTCCTGGCGCCACCGCATGCGCGTGCCGACGATTGGTCCGACGATGACACCGAGCAGGGGCCAGCGGACCATGATCGATACTGCGAAGGCGAGCGCCGAGATCAGGTTCACGAGCACTCGAGGCCAGAAGAAGGCAACGGCACTGTCGGTATTCACCGCGACGTACGCGCTGATTGCCACGATGAGCAGGGCGCTGAGTGCCCTAGTTGGCCGCTTGCCTTCAGCTATGCGCCAGATCGCGAACACCATGGCGATCGCAAGCGCGACCCCGACGGCCCAGCCGATGCTGCCCGACAGTTCGAACGTGGCGACGAAAACCAAGGGGGGTAGGACGCTCTCAAGGGCGCCGCGCGGGCCTCCGATGAGCACGCGGAGCGGATTTCGGTCGGGGGCTGGAGCCGTGGGCTCGGCTGATGTGCTCACGGGTGACACGATACCGGCGTGCCGTGATCGTCGTTCGGTGACTGATGACCCGCACAGGCATCTATGCCTCCGCACACCTCTATGAGAGGCTCGCACGCATGAGCCTCTCGTCGCTACCCGGGTCTGTCGCATCGCCACCGACCATGCAGGTTGAGACCAATGGCATCAACGTCATTCCGGAGGACGAGCGACACGGAACCCCACGCTCCCTCTTCTGGCCATGGGCTACGTCGAGCATCTCGTTGTTCAATGTCTCCATCGCGGCCTTGCTCACAGCATTCGGCATGGACTTCATTCCCACTGCTGTCGCGGCCGCACTGGGGATCATCGCTTCGTTCTTCCTCGTGGGCCAGATAAGCCTTGCGGGCAAGCGGGCTTCGGCGCCGACCATGGTGATCTCGCGCACGGCTTTCGGCATGCGGGGCAATGCGGTGCCCACGTTCATCTCCTACCTGACCCTCATTGGCTGGGAGATCATCACTGTCGTCACGACGGTCATGGCGGCGAATACGGTGTTCGCCCGGCTCGGGTGGGCTCATGGCGGAGCGGTCGAGGCCGTTGTCTTCTTCATCATCATCGTCGTCGCGCTCACCATCGGGAACGTGAACTGGTCGGCTTTGGGCCGGGTTGACGGATTCACCCCCGCAGGATTCATCGGAACGTTGGTCGTTGCCGCCGCCGCGTTCGGCATCGGGTGGACCAACAGCGGAGCCGACTATTCGCGCTACCTGCCGAGGGGCTCCTCGGGAAAGGCGATCGTCGCCTGGACGACCTTCGCGGGGAGCCTGATGCCGATCGTTCTCGTCGTCTACGGGCTCATGCTCGTCACGTCCGACCCGGGCCTCATCGGGGAGCTCGGCGATAACCCCATCGGGACCCTGGTGTCGCTGCTACCGACCTCCGCCCTGATTCTCCTGCCGTTCCTGCTCGTGATGTCCCTTGGCACCACCGGCTCTGGTGCGATGGACCTGTACTCCTCGGGCCTTACCTTGCTCACCCTTGGACTGAGAGTCCCCCGGGCGGGGGTGTTTATTGCTGACGCCACCTGCCGGCGTGATGACTACTCCAGTGCCGATCTGTTCAACGTCCGTGGCCGTTATGGCTTGGTGGGGTGGCCAGCGCTCGGCAGCATGATCGTGGGAACGCTCGTGGGCTGGGGGCTTGTCACCTCAGATACGAGTGCCACCCTGCTCGCGTGGCAGGGGTTCATCTTCGACCTCCCTGGCGTTGCGCCGGAGTCGACATGGCGAGATTCAGACCTCGGGGTCATTGCGGCGCTGGTCATTGGGTTCGTCGGAACGTGGGCGCTTGGGCGTGCACGAGTTCGTAGGCAAGAGGCCGCCGTCTGATGAGTCGCTGCCATAAGATCTCATCGAGTTTGCGGCCTCATTCGCTGCGACGCTACGAGGAGGTTCGACGATGGAACAGGCCCACCTGACGGCAACCGGAGTATCGCGACGTGGGCTGAAGGCGCGGGTCCTGCGAAACGTCGGCCTAGCACTTCTTGCAGGCGGGGCGCTGACGTTGATTCCAGCTGGAAGAGGATCAGCAGCCCCGGCGGGAGAATTCACGATGTTCAACGTTGGCCCTGCGGGCGAAGGAGCTAATGCCATAGCGTCTGGGCCGGACGGCAACATGTGGTTCACGAACAACGCCAACAACTCGATCGGCCGGATCACCCCGACTGGCGCCGTCACCTACTTCGCGGTGCCGACGACGTCGGCGAGTGCGTCGACAGGCGGCCCCGGACTGTTCGCTATCGCCGCAGGGCCTGACGGCAATATGTGGTTCACCGAGTTCTTCGAGAACCTCGTCGGCAAGATCACGCCATCGGGCGTCATCACGACCTATCCGGTGCCGACCGCAAATGCGATGCCAATGGGTATCACGGCAGGTCCCGACGGGAACATTTGGTTCGTTTTGGACGACGCCAGCGGGATCGGCCGGATTACGCCAGGGGGAGTGATCACCGAGTTCCCCATCCCAACTCCCGGCGCCACCGGGCCGGCCACCATCACTTCGGACAATGGTTGCTTGATGTGCGGATTCATGATTACCGCAGGCCCCCTGGACAGCCTGTGGTTCACCATCCCCGCTGCAAACAGGGTCGGAAAAATCACTATGACGGGCGTGGTGACGACCATGCCGGTCACGACAGCGCCGCCTGCGTCGACGACGGGCACCAACCCTTCGATCGGTGCCATCACGGCAGGCGACGATGGGAACCTGTGGATCACGCAGAATGCAGACGGCAAGATCACCCGGTTGACCACGGCCGGGGTGGCAACCGCATTTGCGCTTCCGTCTGCCAACGTTCAGCCGTCGTCAATCACCCCGGGGCCGGATAGCAGCCTGTGGATCGGCAATGGCACAGGTAATGCCCTGATTCAGTTTGTCGTCCCAGGTGTGAAGAGCACCCCAGTTATCACCCAGTTCACCATTCCGACCGCGGGTGCGATGCCGACCTCGGTTGCCATGGGAGCCGATGGGAGCGCGTGGTTCACGAGCGTGGTAAACCCCACCCCGGCGCCGACCACGTTGCAGGTTGGCCATCTGGGCACAGGTGTCGGCCCAATCGTGACCGTGAAGGTTTCCGGAACGGCGAAGGTGGGCTCGGCACTGACCTGCAGTTACGTCAACAACTATGGTGGGCCCCCCTCGAACGCTCGCTACCAATGGCTGCGAAGCGGCAAGGCCATCGCCAATCAGACCGCGAAGAAGTTCACACCCCGCGCAGGCGATGTCGGTGCCAAGGTTTCCTGCCGGGCGGCAGTGACGTACTCCGGCGCCCTGAACCAACTCGCGGCG
>CAMDKQ010000117.1 GCA_945901095.1 Bifidobacterium breve | reverse complement strand
TACCTCCAGCGTTTCACGTGCATCACCACGAAGGACCAAATGCCTACCGTCATCCGCCGTCGGACCATCATCGATGCGAACGGTGGGAGTACCTGCGTCCGGGAGCCGGCCGCCCGCGGTGGTCCAGTTGTCAAGTGAGGTGCCGACGGCCAGCACGAGGTCGGCTTCGCGAGCAGCCTGCGCAGTTGCCGGCGCCGCAAAGCCTCCGATAATTCCGATGCTCCACGGCGACTCAGCAAAGAGCCCATGGACCGGCGCCGTGGTGGCAACTGGAGCCTGCAGCCGGTCAGCCAAGAGCTCCAACTGTGGTCCCGCCTTCGACCACAGTGCGCCCCGGCCTGCAATGATCAGTGGGCGGCGAGCCTTCTGGATCTCCACGACCGCCCGTGCGAGGTTCGTCATGGACGCCTCCGGCGTGACGGTCGCTCTCGTGAGGAGGGAAGGACTGCCCGCCTCCTGATGGAGCATGTCGATGGGTAGCAGCATCACCTGCACCTGGCGGGCCGAGCGGGCAGTCCAGATCGCATGTTGCAATTCAGCAAGGGAGTTAGCGGCTTGGCTCACCTGCGTCACCGCTATCGGCAGATCAGCACCCTCGAGTAGACCCCGCTGATCAACCCACTGGTGGTGTGTCCGAGCTCGTATACCTAGGTCCGGGACAATGAGGACAAGCGGCACGCGACCTTTCGCCGCGTCGAAAAGTGCGGTGAGCGCATTCGTGAAACCTGGTCCCTGATGTACCGAGGCAATACCCACCTCATCAGCCAAGGTGGCCCATCCTGCTGCCATCCCAACCGCGCCCGATTCGTGCCCTGCTGCCACATACTCACCACCTGCCGAGTGGAAACTCGCAAGCAATTCGAAGTTTCCACTTCCTGCGAGCGCATAGATCGGGGCCCGATGTTCTTCTGCCAGATAGCGTCCCCACGCCACGGCCACAGTTGTCATTGAGCGTCTATCAGCCGAGCCTCAACTCCAGCGAACCGTTCATTCAATTTCTCAGACCGGGCAAGGACTCCGAACACCCTCGAGCGCACGGGCAACGCAGGTCCGGGTGTCTTCGAGCACATTCGGCTATACCGCCCAGACCACTTCTGAACGTAATCAACATGGGGGCGCTCCTCGCCCTCCCATTCCCGCAGACTTGCAGGAATATCGGCTGCATCAGCGACCTTCGCCGACAGTGACAACGCGGCTTGCAACGCCGTGCATCCACCCTGTCCGAGGTTAGGCGCCATCCCGAACGCGGCATCGCCGAGCAGGGCTACATTCCCGTCTACCCATGTGTCACAGTGAATCTCCACGACATCTCGCCACGTGCTGTCGTGGGGAACTCGCTCGAAAGCCGATCTGAGGGAGGGATACGACTCGGCCCACGACTCGACATCCACCGGGATTCTGCGCCCACGAGCATCTTGCGGTGGGCAAAACATGTAGATCGCCGTTCGGTCGCCGTCAAGCGGTAGTAGGCCCACTCGGCGCTTGCCTGCCAGCCATTCGAGCATATGGTCAGTGGGATCTTCTGGTCCTCGCGGGATGAGTGCACGTAGGCCAGCCACTTTCAAGTCCAACCGCTTGACCCTGATTCCCCTGGCCACGAATGAGTTGCGTACTCGCGAGTTAACTCCGTCCGCGCCCACAACAAGATCTGCTTCAAGCTCCTCTCCGCCTTCAAGGAGCAGCCGCCCCTCACGCGTACCGACTACTGCAGAGTCAGTCTGGACTTCTACTCCCAGATCCCTCGCCCGCACGTGCAATGCATGCTGGAGGGAACTTCTCGGGATAGAGTACAACTCGGTCGAGAGCCACTCTGAGTGCAAGGTCCGCTGCCATTGGTCTTCTATGGACCAGTAGGCGACCTTGACACCCCCATCAATGGCCCGCTCGAAGGCACCAAGGCGACGCATGGCGTCAACACCATTTTGCCCCAAAGCGATTCCCGCACCGATCTCCCTGACCTCGGTTGACCGCTCGTGCACTCGTACCGTCCAGCCAGAAGCCGCCAATTGACTCGCCACGGCAAGTCCAGCAATTCCAGCACCAGCAACTTCAGCATGCCGTGTCAACGTGCACCCTTCCGTCTCAATCGTCTCTGAAAATCACGCGGTGAGGCCATTGCGTAGATCGAGAGTCTAGGCCATCGAATTGCATGAACGACAATGCATATTTCCTATTAACATTGGAGGGAATGCCTGCGATCACACGGGAATGCCTAACCCAGACTCGACCCCTACGAAAATGCACCATAATGCCGACCACGTTCGAAAATCTAGATAGTGTCGATCACGCGATCATGTCGGCGCTTGACCACCACGAAGCCATCGCTGTAGTTAGGAGACCCACTTGCCCGTTCGAACCATGCGGGCGCCGGCAGGCCTCATCTCTGCCGTGGTCGCGATAGTGATCTGGCAGGCAGCCACCACGATATGGCCCCTCGCCAATAGTTCCGTTCCCACCGCGACAGCTACCTTGGCGCGCCTTTGGGAGATGCTTTTCATGAGTGAGACCTGGGCCTCAATCTGGCTCACAGTCCAAATGGCACTGCTCGGTTTCCTCATCGCTTTGGCGATCGCCATTCCTTTTGGAGTTCTTATCGGCCTGAGCAGATTCGCGCTGATCTCAACGAAGTTCACGTTTGACTTCTTCAAGGTGATTCCTCCGATCGTGATCATTCCCATCACGATCCTCGTTTTTGGACCCACCCAGCAGATGGGGGTATTCCTCGTTGTCTTCGCGCTCGTGTTCGCATTGGCAATTCAGACTGCGTACGGAGTTCGCGATACCGACCCCGTTCTTATTGAAACCATGAAGTGTTACGGCCTAGGTCGCACCCGACAGGTGCTGTATGCACGACTGCCCGCAGCCGCTCCCTTCATCGCTGTCGGCATCCGAATCAGCGTCTCCGCTGCCATGATTGTGGCCGTCGTTGCGGGCCTCGTCGGTGGGGCGCCCGGCTTAGGCCGCGATCTCCTCCTGTCACAGACAAGCGGCGAGAACGCCCAAACCTTCGCCATCGTTCTGATCCTCGGGATTCTCGGGCTCGCGATCAGCCGCCTGGTCGTCCTTATTCAGCGACGCGTCATCTTCTGGTCGCCCTCATGACCTCTCTCCTTAACTCGCGGATCATCCGTTTTCTCGTCGGCATTTGGTTGCCTCTCCTACTTATTTGGTGGTGGTGGACAGCAAGTGCGGATTCCGTAGACCCGTTCTTCCCTCCACTCTCGGCAATCTGGGAGCAATTCAAGTTCAACTGGATCTGGCAACTGTTCCCCGTTCACGTCGTGCCAAGCCTCCGAAATCTCTTCGTCGGCTACTCAATCGGAATCATCGCGGGCGTTGTGTTCGGGGCGCTGCTTGGCTCATCCCGCCGGGTAAGCCGCTACTTCGAGCCTCTCATCGACTTCTTCAGGTCGATTCCGCCAGTCGCCACGGTGCCCGTGTTCATCTTGTTGTTCGGGCTCGACGCGAACATGCGAATCGCGGCCGTCGCTGTCGCCGCGACATTCCCGACCCTCTTGTCCACAATGCAAGGCTTCCGCGGAACAGATTCCACCCTTCTCGACACGGGCAATGTCTTCCGCCTCACGAAATTCCAAATGATGTGGAAATTGCGCATACCGAGTGCCTCACCGCTCATCTGGTCGGGCTTTCAGGTCTCACTTCAAATCGCGTTCGTCGTCACCATCGCCTCCGAGATTCTCGGTTCAGGCTTTGGAATTGGTGCGTTCACCGTTATGTCCAGTGACTCGTTCATGATTCTGGACGCCTGGACCGGGGTGCTGCTCATGGGCCTCATCGGTTTCGCACTCAACGTCATTTTTGACATCATCGAAAAACGTTCACTCCATTGGTATTTCGGGCAAAAGAAGCTCACACGATGATCATTCACTGCAATTCAAGGAACGAGTAGCCATGACCACGGCAATTGCCATCAACCACGTCAGCATGGAGTACAAGACCCCCAAGGCGACGACGCATGTGCTCGAAAACGTGAGTTACGAGGTGCAGGACGGTCATTTTGTCTCGATCGTTGGTCCTTCAGGTGTCGGCAAAACGACTCTGATTCGGCTACTGACGGGCCTCGCCAAGCCCACCGCAGGCGAGATTCTGATCCGAGGAAAGCGTATCGAAGACGCCCCGGAGGGCCTTGCCGTCGTGCTTCAGGATTACACGCGTTCACTAATGCCTTGGTTGACCGTGGAGAAGAACATCGCGCTTCCACTGAGGAATCAGCCGTTGAACAAGGCTGAGCGAAAGCAACGAATCACTGAATCACTCGTCGAGGTTGGGCTCGAAGGCTCCGAGTCTAAGTACCCGTGGCAGTTGTCTGGTGGCATGCAGCAGCGAGTGTCAATTGCGCGCGCGCTGGCAGTTCGGCCGAACCTTCTCGTCATGGACGAACCCTTCGCCTCTGTGGATGCCCAAACACGATTCGACCTCGAGGATCTCGTACTCAAGGTCCGCGACGACTTCGGCATCACGACCCTCATGGTCACACACGACATTGATGAGGCCGTCTACCTCAGTGACGAGATTGTGGTCCTGTACGGAAAGCCAGCAGCGGTTCGCGACATAGTGAAGATCGACATCCCCTTCCCTCGATCGCAGATGACAACACGGAACGATCATCGATTTGCTGACCTCCGAACACATGTGTATGGAATGGTTCGAGGACTCGAGTAGGTTCTGCCAATCTCTGCGCCTGCCAACGTTTCTAAAATGTCAACATCGTTGACTTTCACATGCTCAGACGTCTACCGTTCGGGAATGGAGAGCGGAGTGCCGGTACTTGACGTCGACGCGGTACCGACCGCCTGGCGTGAGGCCGGCTCCGGACGACGCGTCGCTGTACTCCTCCACGGGCTCGGTGGGAGCCGCATCGCTTGGCGCCCGCAACTCGGCCCACTGTCAGCGCACCGCCGCGTCGTGGCCTGGGATGGACCCGGCTACGGGGCCTCCGAGCCCATTGCTGAACCCACCTTCGACGCGTACTCAGATCGAGCGGCCGCCCTCATCAGCGAGGTATCGCCGTCTGGGCCTGTCGATCTCGTCGGGATGTCCTTCGGGGGGATGATCGCCCAGTACACGGCACATCGCTTCCCCGAACTCGTCCGCTCCCTCACATTGCTCTGCACCAGCCCGGCCTTCGGCCTCGATGGCACCGACCCGGTGGAATGGCGCGCAGCACGCCTCGCGGGCCTCGAGACCTTCGGGTCCCCCGCCGCCGCGGCACCAGCCATCCTCACCTCGCTCGCCGGCCCAAATGCCGCACACGTCGTGCCCGAGGCCGTCGAGGCCATGACCCGAGTGCCGATGGATGGCCTGCTGGCATCACTCGCCACGATCACCACCCACGACTCACGGGCGATCCTCCCAACCATCACTATCCCGACCCTCGTGCTAGTCGGCGCTGATGACGATGAGACCCCGCCGTCATACGCTCAAGCCATCGTCGACCTTATGCCCAACGCCCACCTTGTCGTTATCCCCGCCGCGGGACACCTGCTCAACCTCGAGGCGCCCGACGCCGTCAATCAGGCCATCCTTCGACACTGGGAGAGCACATGAGCGGATCACACGCACCGACCGAATGGCGCTGGATCGCGCGTTTCGCCGAGCAGTTTCGACTCAACGGACTCGGCCCTGGTGACGAATGCGTCATCCTGTCTGAGAGCTCGAGTCGTGCTGAGCTGGTAGCCACCGCGATCCTCGCTGCGGAGTCCCTCGGGGCCAAGCCCTTCGAGGTCGTCATGCGAACCCCGGCGAGCAGCACCCCTGTCGCGCTCCGGTCAACCGGTACGTCGCTAGCCCTCAATGGGCAGGCCGGTGCAGTGGCCGCACTCACCTCAGTCTCCTTCATCATCGACATCACCGTCGAAGGGCTCCTTCACTCCAAGGAGCTGCGCACCATTCTGGGTTCCGGCACGAGCGTGCTGATGATCAGCAATGAACACCCCGAGACCTTCGAACGACTCCCGCACGATGTCGGCATGGCCGAGCGGGTCTTCGAGTCACACGAGGTGATGACGAAGTCAACCTCGATGCGGGTGACGAGTGCTCATGGGACCGACCTGCATGTCGAACTCGACGGCGCCTTCACCGCGGGCTCAACCGGCGTCATCTCCGGGCCGGGGTCAATCGCTCATTGGCCCGGCGGGCTTGTTCTGGCATTCCCTGCCCGTCACCGAGTGAACGGCACCGTCGTCCTCGCTCCCGGCGACGTCAACATCACCTTCAAGCACTACGTCCAGTCACCGATCACCTTCACCATCGAGGACGACTACGTCGTTGCGATCGAGGGCGATGGCTACCAGACCGAGATGCTGAAGTCCTACATGTCGGCCTTCGACCAGGATGCCTACGCCACCTCACATGTCGGGTGGGGCATGAATCCATCGGCCCGATGGGACTATCTCGAGCTGTATGACCGCTCGCAGGTGAACGGAACCGAGGCACGGGCCTTCGAGGGCAACTTCATGTACAGCACGGGTGCGAACGAGAACGCGGAGCGCTTCAGCGTCTGCCATTTCGACATCCCTATGCGAAACTGCAGCGTGTTTCTTGACACCCACCAGGTCGTCGACCGGGGAACCCTGGTCGGCGTAGCAGCAGGAGAGGCGAACTGACGTGGCAGACCAAATTGACGTCATTTTTCCCGACCTCCTCGGGCTCACCCACGGCAAGACCGTGCCACCAGGCCGCCTCGACCACCCGACCCATTACGCCATCACGGTGATGGTGCAGGGACTCGATCTTGAGTTCCTCGATGTCCCCACCTACTCGACGAGCTCCGGCTTCCCGGACATGGAGGCGAGGGTCGATCTCGAAACACTGCGCCCGTGGATCGGCGGTCGCCGCACTGCAATGGCCTCCCTCTACCGCACCAATGGTGAACCCCTGCCCCTCGACTCTCGGCGCCAACTCCAGCTCATCTGCGACCGCTGGGCCGCCCGGGGCCTCACCCCGATCGCCGGATTCGAGATGGAGTTCTTCCTCCTCGCATCACGCCAGCCTCTTGCGAAACTTCCTGTCCCCGATCACCGCGTGTACGGCATAGGTGCCGGCGCCGATCCATCCGGCACCCTCGAGGTAATCGCCGAGCTCGCCGAACTCGCTGGCCTGCAGGTTGAGGGTGTCAATGCCGAGTTCACGCCGAGCCAGGTCGAGGCCGCACTGCACTACCAACCTGCGGGCGCTGCTGCCGATGCGGCACTGCTGTTCCGCGAGCTAGTCCACGGGGTTGCCCGCGAGCGCGGCGTCGATGCAACCTTCATGGCGCGTCCGTTCGCCGATGCCGTCGGGAGCGGCCTGCACCTGAATATGAGCCTCGCAAACTCCGCGGGCGACAACATGTTTGCCGACGTCTCCGACGCTGACGGCATATCTGAGCTTGCACGGCAGTTCATCGCCGGACTCCTCCATCATCACGAGGCGCTTACCGCCTTCGCAGCACCGACCGTCAACTCCTACAAGCGCCTCACACCTGGGATGCTCAGCGGCTACTGGGCGAACTGGGGCCTCGATAACCGAATCTGCACCGTGCGGGTCCCCGGGCAGCGCGGTGCAACCACTCGACTTGAGCACCGCATGGCCGACGGCACCGCATCCCCGCACCTGCTGAGCGCAGCACTCTTCGCCGCCGGCCTCCACGGAGTCGAGGAAGGGATGCAGCTTGCCATTCCTCAGCAGGGCGACGCCGACAGTGAGCCGAACACCGATCGGCATACTCCCCACACGCTCTCCGGCGCCCTCGACGCCCTCGAGGCGGACACCGCACTGCGCGCCTACCTAGAGCCGGACCTCGTCGAGGTGTACGTCGGGCTCAAGCGTGATGAGTGGAAGCGATGGGAGCAGGCCGTCACGGACTGGGAGCAGGCCGAGTACTCGCGCGTGTACTAGCCCGCGATCAGCGTTTGCCTGGCGCGATGACGAGTCTGTCGATCAGTGCGTCGATCCCAAGTTCGAAGACAGCATCACTCGACGGATAGAGCCCGGGACCTAGGGCGCTAATCGCGGGGTACTCATCCGCCGGGAGCGCCCGATAGTCACTGCGCCAGCGCTGGTAGGTCTCACGTCGGACGGCAGCGCTCACTGCAAGCGGCGCATCGAGGGCCGCGGAGCCAACCGTGAACTCAATGAACACGTGGTACGTGAGCACGGCAGCCTTGCGCTCGAGGCCAGCGCGTATAAGCGCATCGAGCAGAATCTCAGTAATGCGAAGCTCATTTAGGTGGCGCGTGGGACCCCGCGAGGTAATAGAGATCGCCACCTGATTCTTCAGCAGGGCTCGCCGCACGCCGAAGCACAGGCGACGAATGTCGTCGGCTGGATCGTCTGTCGAGACGAACCCCTTCGTGGCGGGTGCCAGGGCACGGTCGCCGACCTCGCGGAGCAGGTCTTCCTTGTCCTCGAAGTGCCGGTAGAACGCAGTCGGATCCACCCCGAGGCGATCTCCTAGCGCGCGAAGGCTGAAGGATTCTGCGTCACCTTCAACAAGGAGGTCTTGGGCGGCCCTGCAGATGACATCGCGATTGAGTCGAGCCCGCGCTCCTTCCGTTGTTGGCACGCTCCGAAGGCTAGTACGACACCCTGAGCTCGGCCCCTTCAATCGCGCGCCTCGCGTCAGATTTGAACGTTTGGACCCTAACGATCTATGAATTTGCACTAGGCTTTGCAGCTATGTCAGCCTCATCCGGATTCCTCCCACCCTTCACGCCAGGCGGCGGTTCCGCCATCATTCCCGAGATGCCCTGGTACTACTCGGGCACGCTCATGACCGTTGAATACCGCACCGATCCGGTCAATGTCCGCGCCATCCTCCCCCCGGAACTCAGCCTTGCCTCCGAGGATCCAGGCGCCGTCGCCTTCATCTGGGCCGACTGGCAGTCATGCAGTACCGGCGGGGCTGAGCTGCTCGACCCGGCACGGTCCCAGTACCTCGAGGCCTTCGTGGTCGTCCGATGCGAGTACGAAGGCGTCACCTACAGTCGATGCGTCCTCATCTGGGTCACCACGGATTTTGCGATCGCGCGCGGCTGGTTCCAGGGATACCCAAAGAAGCTCGGTAGTGCATTCGTCACCCGCCCCTACAACCGCGGATCGGCAGCGCCGCGGATCGCGAAGGACGGTGCGTTCGGCGCATCACTCGCCGCCTACGACCATCGCCTCGCCACCGCGAGGGTCACCCTTCGCGAGCCAGCTCCATCGAATGGCTTCGTCAACGGTCACAAGATGCTGCACCATCGCGTCATGCCGTCGATCGTTCCTGGAGCCGGAATGTCGCTCAACCAACTCGCGACCATGGGCGGGGTCGATCTTGATCTCGGGCAGCCCTGGGTCGGCGATGCTGAGCTAACCCTGCACGACTCGCCATGGGATCAGCCGGCATCGCT